>JBGPFS010000001.1:0-43367 GCA_041483455.1 Candidatus Limnocylindria bacterium
CAGGGTCTTCGAGTCGCGCACCCCGGGGATCCGCCGGCAGTCGGGCCGCATCAGGACGGCAGCCGCCACGACCGGGCCGCAGGTCGGGGCGACCCCGACCTCGTCGACGCCGACGACCCGCCCGCGGCCGGCGCGCCAGTGGGCCCGTTCGAAGCGCAGGGTGGGCTCGATCGCGGCCATCACGCCGAGGATAGCCGAGCGGGCTCGGTCCGGGGTGGCCGACCGGAACGCGGTCGGAGGATCGGAGACCCCGTCGGACGACGGGGTCTCGTGAGGGGGGATCCCGGGGACCGCCGCTGGGCGGCTCAGCCCTTCGGGCGGCGCTCGCGGAGCGTGGCGGCCTTGCCGACCCGGTCGCGCAGGAAGTAGAGCTGGGCCCGGCGGACCGCGCCGTGGCGGACGACCTCGATCTTCTCGATCCGCGGGCTGTTCACCTTGAACGTCCGCTCGACCCCGACCCCGCTGGCGATCCGGCGGACCGTGATCGAGCGAGTGATGCCGCCGCCCCGGAGGCGCATGACCGTGCCTTCGAAGACCTGGATCCGCTCGCGGGTCCCCTCGACGACCTTGGCCGACACCTTCACCGTGTCGCCGGCCGCCAGCTCGGGCAAGTCGGTGCGGAGGTGATCCTGGACGATCTCGTCGAGCACGTTCAAGGCGATTCCTTCGATTCCGGCGGGCAGCGTCCGATGGCTGCGGGATGGTCGTTCGAGGTGGCCGGACGGTCGTCCGGCGGCGGAGTATAGCACGGGAGGTCGGGCGAACCGCCGCTCAGCCGGCCTCCTCCGGCTCCGCCTCGGACCGCAGCTCGGCGAGCAGGCGTCGGTCGCCGGGCGAGCGTGCCCCCTCGTCGACGAGATCGGGCCGTCGCTCCAGGGTCCGCCGCAGCGCCTCGAGGTGGCGCCAGCGACGGACCGCGCCGTGGTCGCCGCCGACGAGGACGTCAGGCACGCGCTGCCCGTCGAACTCGGCTGGTCGGGTGTACTGCGGGTACTCGAGCAGGCCGTCCGCGAACGACTCCTCGGTCGTCGAATCGGGAGCGATCGCGCCCGGGAGGAGCCGCAGCACCGCATCGATGACCACGAGGGCCGGCAGCTCCCCGCCGGTCAGCACGTAGTCCCCGATCGAGAGCTCGAGGTCGACCAGCCGTCGGATGCGCTCGTCGACGCCCTCGTAGCGCGGGCAGAGGAAGACCAGGTGCGACCGGGTCGCGAGGTCGTGGGCGCGGGCCTGGCGGAACGGCTCGCCGGCCGGGTCGAGCAGGATCACGGTCGAGTCGGGACGCCGGATCTCGGCGAGCGCGGCGGCCACCGGTTCGGGCCGGAGGACCATCCCGGCCCCTCCGCCGTACGGATAGTCGTCCACGGTCCGGTGCCGCCCGAGACCCCACCTGCGCAGATCGAGGACGCGGACGACCGCCAGCCCCTCCTCCTGGATCCGGCCGGGGATGCTGTCCGACAGCGGCCCGACGAGCATCGCCGGGAAGAGGCTGAGGACGTCGATCTCGAGCACGGCCGGGTCAGCCGTCGACCGGGCCTGGGCCGTCGGGCGAGGCCGAGGCGTCAGGCGGAGGCGAGTCGTCGGGCGGAGCCGGCGCCGCAGCGGGGGTCGCGACCGGCCGCGCGCCGCCCTTGCGGGGTCGGGGATGACGGACGGCCTTGGGCGGCCGGATCGGCCCGAGTGCGAGCGCCGCCGCGTCGACCACGATCTCCCCGCGCCGGGGCGCGAAGATCCGGATGAAGTCGCGGACGGCCGGCAGGTCGAATTCGCCGCGCCCGCCCCCTCGAACGACATACACGTCGTTCTCCGCCACGCGGTAGACATCCGCCACGGTGCCGAGCGGCTCGCCGTCGAGGCCGACGACGGGCGTCCCGATGACCTCGTGCCACCACAGGGCGTCGCGCCCCGGCCGGTCTGCGTCGGCGACCTCGGCCTCGAGGTAGGCGCCGCGCAGCTGGTCCGCCGCCGTCCGGTCGGGGACCTCGGCCAGTCGGATCCGCCAGCCCGGCCCGTCGGGGATGGGGATCCCGGAGACGACCGTCAGCGGCGCCGCGGATCCCTCGCGGTAGAGCGTCCGCCCGGGAGCGAAGCGCTCCTCGGGACGGTCGGTGAGGGCCTCGATCCGGAGCGCTCCGTTCAGGCCGTGGACGCTCCGGACCAGGGCGACGGTGAGTCGCTCGGCGACCGTCAGACGATCTCCAGCGAGACGGATTCGCCGTCCCGGGCGGCCGTCACCTTGAGGAGCGTCCGAAGTGCCTTCGCGACGCTCCCGTTGCGACCGATCACCTTGCCCATGTCGTCCTCCGCGACGTGGAGCTCGAGGACGACCCCATCCCGGTCCCGGGTCTCCTCGACGGAGACGGCGTCCGGATCGTCGACGAGCGACTTGGCGACATACTCGACGAGTTCCCTGGCAGCCATGGCGAGCCTACTTTCCTGCGGGCAGGATGCCCGCGGCCCGGAAGAGACGGGCGACCGTATCCGAGGGCTGGGCGCCCTGGGCGAGCCACTTCTTGGCCGCCTCGGCGTCGATCTTGACCTCGACCGGCTCGGTCCTGGGGTTGTAGTGGCCGATCGTCTCGATCGACCGGCTGTCGCGGGCGCTCCGCGAGTCGGCCACGACGACGCGGTAGGACGGCTGCTTGGTGGCGCCGACACGGGTCAGACGGATGCGGACGGCCATGGGATCGTGGGTTCCTCCTTGCGTTCGATGGACGAGGTTACTTCACCGACACGATCAGCCGCAGGCGGCCGGCGTCGTCGGTGGCGGTGAGGGCCGCGGCGAGCGCGTCGAGCGGCTCGAGGTACGGCCGGATCTCGGTGTGGTACGTCGCGCCGTTCGGCGACGCGGCGATGATGGGCTCGAGGATGGCCCGCAGCCCGGCAAGGTCGACGAACGCCTGGCTGAAGTTCGTCCGGCCCGCCGCCTCGATGGCGGTCCGGTAGCCGGCTGCATCGGCGAGCGCAGCCCCCGGCTTCGTATCGAGGACGGCCTTGACGAACCCGTCCCCGAGACCGACGACCACGAGGCCGTCGAGAGATGTCACCGCGAGCTCCAGATGCGCACCGGGCGGGAACGGCAGCCGGGAGAGGTCCGGGGTGCTCGCCCCGGCCCCGCCGGCCGACGCGGCTTTGCCGATCAGGTCGCGCAGGTCGCCGAGGTCGAGGAGCGTGATCGTCCGGCCCGCATACGGCTCGTCCCGGGACGTGATGCCGGCCGCCGATCCGGCGAGCGCGACCAGGTTCCGGAGCTGGGTGACGGCGTTGTCGGCGTCGGCGGGCGTCGCGGTCCGGACGAGCGCCCCGACTCCGACCGACGGATCGCCGGTCACGACGAGCCCGGCATCGCCGAGCGAGGCGAGTCCGCTCTCGACACCCTGGAGGATGGCATTCGGATCGCCGAGCCCACCCGGGAGGGTGGCCCCGGGACCGGTCGAGGCGCGGCTCGCGAGGGCGGCCTTCAGAAGCGCCGAGAGCGTGGCGCCCAGGTCGTGGGTCTCGATCGCGACGACCGTCGTCGCCGGCAGGTGTCCGGCGAGCGAGCTTTCGCGCGGGGTCATGGCCAAGACGGCGGGGGAACCGGACGTCGCCGGGACCGGACTTGCGCCGGCGCCCCCGGTCGATCGCTCGGCCAGCTGGTCGAACCGGAGCTGGGCACCCTCGGCCCGGAGATCCCAGACCAGCCAGCCGGGCAGGTTCGCGAGGAGATCCCCCGTCGCGCCGACGGTCGGCAGGAGGGCGGACGCGCCGGGCAGCGCGGCGAGCGAGCCGCGGACGATCGCCCGGACATCGAGCCAGGCCATGGCCAGGCGGTCGCCCGGGATCTGCGCCAGGGCCGCCCGGAACGCCGGGACATCGAGGAGCGCTGCCGACGGGCCGCGATCGAGGGCCGCCCGGATCGCCACGGGATCGCCGGCCAGCAGGACCGAGCCGGTCAGGGCATAACCCGAGGCGATCCCTCCCGCCGTCGTCCAGGTGACGACCGAGGCTCCGGCGCGGGTCTCGGTCGACGCGCCGGCCGGGGTCACGGAGGCGAGCCAGGTCCTGGCCGCCGCTGCGTCCCGGACGGTGGCGATCCCGAGGACGCCCGTTCCGGGGTCGGCTCCGCCGGATGGCTGCCCGAGCGTGACCGCGGGGAGCTTCGTGACCGCCAGCGCGAGCTCGCCGCCCAACCACGGCTTGAGGTCGGCGCTGAACGTCCGCTTGCCATCGGTCGCGTTCCGGACCAGGCGGTCGAGGACCTCGTCGGCCTTGGCATCGAACGTCGAGCGGTCGGCGAAGCCGGGGAAGTGGCTCGCGAACTCGACGAGCTTGGCCCGCTGGTCGCCCGGCAGGTCGGCCCGGACCTCGAGGTAGGCCAGGCTGTCGGCGGGGGCCCAGCGCACCACGATCGAGCTGCTCGAGCCGGTCGCGAACGCGCCGATCACGATCCCGACGAGGACGACGACGAGCGTGCTCACCGCGAGGGCGATCGCCCAGCGACGACCTCGTCCCATGCCCGCCGGCGGCTGAGCGGCCGGCGCTCCTCCGACGGACCCTGCGGCAGCCGGCGCTCCTCCGGCCGGCCCTTCGGCGGCCGGTGCGTCGGCCGTCGGGGCTTCGGGGCCCGACGCACCTCCGCCTGGCCCTGCGGCGGCCGGCGGCTGCGCGACCCGCGAGAGATCCTCGTCGGAGAGTGGACGCTCGTCGGTCATCTCAACGCCTCCCCATCAGGTTCGCGGCCGCCCGGCGCGCTCCCCCGCCCGAGAACTGCTTCACCAGCTTCTGCATCTCACCGAACTGCTTCACGAGCCGATTGACGTCCGGGAGGGTCGCGCCGGAACCCGACGCGATCCGGCGCCGCCGCGACGCGTTGAGGATGGTCGGATCCCGTCGCTCGCGCGGGGTCATCGAGCGGACGATCGCCTCGGCCCGGCGGAGGTCGCCCCGATCGACGGCCGCCTCCGCCTCCTTGGCCATCCCGCCCATCCCGGGCAGCATCCCCATGATCTGACCCAGCGGGCCCATCTTCTGGAGCTGCTGGAGCTGGTCGAGGAAGTCCTCGAGCGTGAAGCTGCCCTTGCGGAGCTTCTCCTCGAGCTTCGAGGCCTGGTTCTGGTCGTACGAGTCCTGGGCCCGCTCGACGAGCGTCAGGATGTCGCCCATCCCGAGGATCCGGCCGGCCAGCCGGTCCGGGTGGAAGACCTCGAGGGCGTCGGTCTTCTCGCCGGTGCCCATGAACTTGACCGGCAGACCGCTGACGGCGCTGATCGAGAGCGCGGCGCCACCGCGGGCGTCGCCGTCGATCTTGGTCAGGATGAGGCCGGTGAGCGGGACCGTCGCGGCGAACGCCTCCGCGACCGCGACCGCTTCCTGGCCGACCATGGCATCGACCACCAGCAGGTTCTCGACCGGCCGGATCGCCTCCGCGACGGTCGCGATCTCGGCCATCAGCGCCTCGTCGATCGTGAGTCGACCGGCGGTGTCCACGATGACCACGTCCCGGACCGAACGCCGGGCCGCCTCGATCCCGCCCCGGGCGATGTCGACGACGGGCGTCCCGACCGGCGCCCGGTGGACGGGCACCCCGAGCGCGCGGCCGAGCGTCTCGAGCTGATCGGCAGCGGCCGGCCGGTACGGATCGGCGGCGACGAGGAGGGGCCGACGGCCGAGCTTGATGACGTGCCGGGCGAGCTTGGCGGCGGACGTCGTCTTCCCCGAGCCCTGGAGGCCGACGAGCATGACGACGGCCGGATCGCCCGCCAGGTGGAACGTCCGGTCGCCGGCCGAGAGGAGGGCCGTCAGCTCCTCGTTGACGATGCCCACCACCTGCTGACCGGCGGTCAGGCTCTCCAGCACGTTCGCGCCGACGGCCCGGGCCCGGACCCGGCCGACGAAGTCGCGGACGACCTTGAAGTTGACGTCCGCCTCGAGGAGCGCGAGCCGGACCTCGCGCATGGCCGCGTCGACGTCGGCCTCGCTGACCCGGCCCCGGCCGGTCAGATCGCCCAGGGTCTTGCGCAGGCGCTCGCTGAGATTGTCGAACATCCGAGGTCTGGCGGGCTCCGTTCGGCTCGGCGGAACGGCGAGGTGGGCCGTTCCGGATGGCGCGCGGGTTCTGGCACGCCGAGGCACGGGGAGTGTACCGCACCGCCCGAGCGGGTCCCGCGGGCCTCTGGGGAGGCTAGGCGAAGAGCGCCTCCACGAAGGTCTCTGGGACGAACGGCAGGAGATCGCCGACCCGCTCCCCCACCCCGACATAGCGGACCGGCACGCCCAGCGCGGCCTCGATCGCGAAGACGATGCCGCCTTTGGCGGTCGAATCGAGCTTGGTCAGGACGATCCCGGTCAAGCCGGTCGCCTCGTGGAAGGCCCGGGCCTGGGCGAGCCCGTTCTGGCCGGTCGTGGCGTCGAGGATGAAGAAGACCTCCGGGACCGCGCCAGGAAGTCGCTTGTCGACGATCCGGCGCACCTTCGCCAGCTCGTCCATCAGGTTCACCTTCGTATGCAGCCGGCCCGCCGTGTCGGCGATCACCAGGTCGACTCCCCTGGCGACGGCCGCGTCGAGCGCGTCGTAGACGACCGCCCCGGGATCGGCCCCCGGCGCGTGGGCGATGACTGTCGCCCCGGCCCGCTCGCCCCAGATCCTGAGCTGGTCGATGGCCGCCGCCCGGAACGTGTCCGCGGCCGCCAGGATGACACTCCGACCGGCGCTCCGCTCTCGACTTGCGAGCTTGCCGATCGTGGTCGTCTTGCCGGTCCCGTTCACCCCGACCACGAGGACGACGGCCGGCGGGGACGGGGCCGACGCCACCAGGGACCAGCTCGGGTCCCGCTCGACGAGGAGTGCGCTGAGCTCGGCCCTCACGGCGGCCTCGTTGCCCGCCGGATCGCGCCGGCGGCGGGCACGCTCGACCACCTCGAGCGCGAGGATCGCCCCGACGTCGCCCGCGATCAGCGTCTCCTCGACCTCCTCCCAGGCCGGCCCGCCGCCGTCGCCGGCGCCGAGGATCCCCCGGAGCCGGGCGATGAAGCCGCCGCGCGAACGCGCCAGGCCGACCTCGAGCGACCCGGGCGCCGTTTCCTCGGGCGGGAGCGGCTGGGCCGATGCGGCGGGCTCGGACGGCAGGTCCGGCGCCGGCCCGACGGGGTCGGGCGCCGGACCGTCTGGCTCGTTGGGCGGCTCGTCGATGTCGGACGTCGTCGACCGCTCGGCAGGCGCTGACGCTGACTCCTCGTCCTTCGGTCGGCGATGCCAGAACAGGGCTCGGCTCCTAGCCCGCGACGGGCGCTGGGCGGCCGGCGCCGGATCCGCTCGCGCGGTCGGCGATCGCTCGAGCCTCGTCGAGCCGGAGGCTGATCACCCGGCTCACGGAATCCTCGCCCACCGTCACGCCGTACAGCGCATCGGCGGCCTCGATCGTCCCCCGGTTGTGGGTGATCACCACGAACTGGGTGTGGGCGGCCAGCTCCGTGAGCGCGTCCGTGAAGCGCCCGACGTTCGCCTCGTCGAGCGCGGCATCGACCTCGTCGAGGACGCAGAACGGGACCGGCCGGACGGCGAGCATCGCGAACAGGAGTGCGACCGCGGTCAGCGCGCGTTCACCGCCCGAGAGCATCGCCAGCGCCTGTGCCTTCTTGCCCGGGGGCCGGGCCACGATCTCGACCCCGGTCGCGGCGAGGTCCGACGGGTCGGTCAGGTCGAGCCGGGCGAAGCCGCCGCCGAAGAGCTGGCGGAAGCGTTCGTCGAACGCGACCTCGAGTTTGCGGAACGTGTCCTGGAACTGCGTCGCCACGAGCATCCCGAGCTCCTCGATGAGCTGGCGGGTGGTGGCGATCGCAGCCCGGAGGTCGTGCTCCTGGGTCTCGAGCGATCCCAGGCGCGCGTTGAGCGCCGCGTACTCGTCGACCGCGAACGGGTTTGCCGCCCCGAGCTCGTGATAGCGTCGCCGGAGCGTGGCCAGCCGGCCCGGCCCGGGCGGATCGGCGGCGGGCGGTCGCTCGGTCCAGGTGGGCAGGATCGTGGGCAGGACGGCTTCGAGCGCCGCGGTGTCGTCGGAGTCGACCTCGGGCGTCGGTCCGCCAGCGGATCGAGGTGCAGGAGCGGATCCGGACGGGCCAAGGGCGGGCACGTTCGAGCCCCCGGCGGGAGCGGCGGCCCGGAGCGCGGCGAGGCCGACCTCACCGATCCCGGCGAGCTCGACCAGGACTTGCTCACGGATCGCATCCAGCCCGAGCCGGACCTCGAGGTCGGCCACCTCCGCCGCCCGGAGCCGCTCTTCCGCCGCCCGGAGCCGCTCGCGCGCGGTCGTTGCGGCGGCATCGGCATCGGCGAGACGGGCTCGGTCGAGGGCGTCGGCCGCCTCGAGCTCCCCGATCGCCGTCCGGGCCAGCTCCTCCCGGGAGGCCGCATCGGCGATCTCCCCGGCAAGCCCGTCACGCTCCACGAGCGCCGCGGTCTCCCGGACCCCGACCTCGACCAGGTCGCGCGTCGCCCGGGCGATCCGCTCCTCATCGAAGGCGACGGCCGCGCCGGCTCGGGCCGAGGCGGCCTCCGCCGCGCGGCGGGCATGGGCGAGGTCGACCTGGCGGCCGACGGCGCGATCGCGACGATCGCGCAGCTCCACCACCCGCGTCTCCAGGGCCCCAGCCGGATCGGGGGCCGGCGCCCGGCCATCGCCCCCGGGCGCATCGACCGGCGGGCCCTCGAGCGGGCCCCCGGCCGGGCCGTCGGCCGACCCGAGCCCGGCGAGCATCTCCCGGAGCCGCGCCACGTCCGAATCGGCGCGGGTCGCCTGGGCCGCGTGCCAACCGGCCTCCCGGGCCAGGGACTCCGCGGCGCGACCGGTGGCCCGCTCGGCCTCCTCGGCGGCCCGGCGGGCGGTACCGGCGGCCGCCTCCTCCGCGCGGGCGACCACCGCGGCGGCGCGAGCCTCGGTCGCCCGATCGTCGGCGGCGCCGACCAGCTCGTCCGCCCGGCCGGCCTCGACCTCGAGCGCCTCGAGCTCCGTGGCGAGCCGCTCGAGCTCCGCTCGGCGCTCGAGCGCTCCCTCGGTCCGTCCCAGCGTGACGGTGAGGAAGCTCACCAGCGCCCGCCCGTCTCGCGTCACGCACGACCAGCCCGGTGGCAGGACGTCCCGCACCGCCAGCGCCGCGGGCAGGTCGGGGACCCAGGCCACGTGGCCGAGCACGGCGCGCGCGGCCCCGCTGGGGTCGCGCCGGACGGCCTCCGCGAGCCACCCGCCGCCGACCCCGAGGAGCCGTTCGGCCAGGTCGGCCGGTGGAGTCGCGGGATCGCCACCCGTCGGTGCGGCGTTGGGCGCCCCCAGGGCCAGCATCCCGCGCTCGCCGGCCAGACCCACGACTTCGTCCGGCCCGACGAGGTAGGCCCGAGCCGCCTCACCGAGGGCCATCTCGACCGCGGCCCGGAAGGTCGGATCGACGGCCAGATCCTCGTCCAGGCGCCGGCCACCGACGCGCCGGGCCGCGCGGGCGATCCCCCGCGCCTCGTCCTCCGCGAGCCGGGCTCGGGCTGCCTCGACCCGGCCGCGTACGGTCGCCCGGCGCGACCCGACGACCGAGGCGCGCTCCGCTGCCGCCCTCCGATCGCCCTCGGCGACGTCGGCAGCGGCTCTCGCCGCCTCGCGCCGATCCACGGCCGCCCGTTCGGCGACGACCGAGGCGGCGACCGCTTCGCGCGCCTCGTCCAGGCGAGCATCGGTCTCGGCTCGGCGGAGCGCGGCGGCCTCCGCCCGGGCCCGCTCCTCGGCCACCCGGCGCTCCGCGTCGGCCAGCCGACGGCCCGTCGTCTCGATCTCGGCTGAACGGGCACCCTCGGCCCGTCTCGCCGCGGCGAGCGCTTCACCCTGGGCATGGCGACTCGCCCGCACCGCCGCCAGCTCGGTCACGGCCTCGGCGAGCGCGCGCTCCGCGTCGCCCGCAGCGCGTTCCAGCTCGTGATCGATCTCCGGGAGGGGTACGGCGAGCTCGCGGCGGCGGAGCGCCAGGTCCTCTTCGGCCGCCCGACGCTCATCCTCGATGCGCCGTCGGTCGCGCGCGGCGGCCGCCAGATCGCCCGCCGACCGGGCGGCCCGGACCTCCAGAGCGCCGAGCGTCGTACGCACGGCGTCGTGCGCCGCCCGGCGCTCCCCGGCCAGCTGGCTCCGCGCTCCCAGCGCGGCGGCGATCGCCGCCGCCGCGGCCTCGGCTTCCGAGAGCCCGCCGAGCGCCCGATCCATCTCGGCTCGGGCGCGGGCCAGGCGGTCGCCCGCGGCCGCACCCCGGGACGCGGCGTCGTGCCAGCGCCCGTGTGCGGCGGCGACCAGCGCCGCCGCGAGCTCGTCGCCGGCCGAGGTACGGGTCAGCTGCTGCTCGGCCTGCGCGCCCAGTCGGCGGGCCTGGGGCCGCAGCTCGGCGAGGATATCCTCGACCCGGGCGAGGTTCGCCTCGGCCTCCAGCAGCTGCTCCTCGGCCTTCCGACGACGGCGTTCGTGGCGGCGGACACCGGCCACTTCCTCGAACAGCGGCCGTCGCTCCTCGGGCCGGAGCGCGAGCGCCTGGTCGACCATGCCCTGGCCGATGAACAGGAACGCGTTGTCGGCGAGGTGGGCGGCATCGAGCAGGTCGACCAGGTCCTTGAGCCGGACCCGCTGCCGGTTCAGGAGGTAGTCGTTCTCACCCGAACGGTAGAGGCGCCGACCCAGCTCAAGGACGCTGTACTCGACGGGCAGGAGACCGTCGGCGTTGTCGAGGACGATGGTCACGTCGGCCATCCCGAGCGCGGGTCGCTTCTCCGACCCGGCGAAGATGACGTCCTCGGCCTTCCGGCTTCGGAGCGCCCGGCCCTGTTCGCCGAGCGCCCACCGAAGCGCGTCCGCCAGGTTGCTCTTGCCCGACCCGTTCGGGCCGACGATGGCGCTGATCCCGCCGCCGAACTCCACGTGGGTCCGCTCGGCGAAGGATTTGAACCCCTGGACGTGCAGGGCGAGCAGGCGGGCGGGCGCGCTCATGGCGGCAGGGTCGCGCCGGTGGGATCGAGCCGAGCGAGCGTCTCGAGCGCCGAGGCCGCCGCGTTCGTCTCCGCGACCCGCCGGGACGATCCCTCGCCGACCCCCAGGATCCGGTCGTCCACGGTCACTTCGACCCGGAAGACCCGCTGGTGGTCGGGACCGCTCGTCTCCACGAGCCGGTAGACCGGGCGCTCGCCGGTCAGGCGCTGGGTGTGTTCCTGGAGCCGGCTCTTCGGGCTCTTGAGCGTCCCCACCGGAAGATCGCTGGCGAGCTCCGGCGCCGCCACCTCGAGCAGCCAGTCACGGGCCGCCGTGTAGCCGAGGTCGAGATAGACCGCCCCGACGAGCGCCTCGAGAGCCGACGCCAGGAGCATCGGCCGGAGCCGCCCGCCCCGCTGCGACTCCCCCTCGCCGAGCAGGATCGAGTCGCCGAGCCGGATCCGATCGGCGATCCGGGCGAGTCCGACCGTGCTCACGATCGCCGCGCGCCGCGCGGACAGGACGCCCTCGTCGTCGGTCGGATGGCGACGGTAGAGGGCCTCGGCGACCGCGAGGGTGACGACCGCGTCGCCGAGGAATTCCAGGCGCTCGTTATGGCCGCTGGCCGCGTCGCGGTGCTCGTGCAGATAGCTGCTGTGGACGAGCGCCCGCTCGAACGTGGCGTGGTCGCGGATCGGGAGCCCGAGGCGTGCCGCGAGTTCGACGGCCGGACGCATCGGGCGAATGCGAGGAGGTGGCGCTAGGACGAGCGCTCGTCGATGTACTCGACCGCGTCGCCGACGGTCCGGATCCGCTCCGCATCCTCGTCGGAGATCTCGGTCCCGAACTCTTCCTCGAGGCTCATGATGAGCTCGACGAGGTCGAGTGAGTCGGCATTGAGGTCGTCGACGAACGACGCCTCCGGCTTGACGTCCTCTTCCTCGACGCCAAGCTGCTCGACGACGATCTTCTTCAGGCGCTCGTACGTTGTGGCCACAGACTCCCTCCTCGGAGATCGGTCATCGCCCGGTCGTGCTCCCGGGTCCATCTTCCATCGACCGGCCCGTCGTCCCATGGGACGACGGATCCGTGTCCTGTGCGATCCGCCCGAGGACGCCGTTCATGAGGCGCCGCGCGGGATCCCCGCTGTAGATCCGTGCGAGCTCGACCCACTCGGCGATCGCCACCCGGGCCGGCGTCGTGCCGGAGTGTAGCATCTCGCCGAGGGCGCATCGCAGGAGGGCGCGGTCCATCCGCGCCAGCTGGACGACCGGGTAGCGCGGGGCGGCGAGCTCGATCCGAGCGTCGATCCGATCGCGATTCTCGACCGCCGCGGCGACCAGCCGGCGGGCGAAGGCCGCCACCTCCGGGTCGCCCTCGGCAGCGGCCAGGTGACGCTCGAGGATCGACTCGGCCGTCCGCTGTCCGAATTCCGCCTCGAAGATCGAGGCGAGCGCGACCCGCCGTCCGGCTCGCCGCGAGCGGATCCGATCGAGACGGACGGGCCCGGTCGCGCCGGTCACTCGGTCAGGCGCCCACACCATCGACGAGCACGGTCACGTCGACGAGCTCGAGGCTCAGGAGGCGCTCGAGGGCGGCCCCGACCGCCTAGCGCACCTGCCGGGAGAGCGGCGCCAGCGGCTGGTTCGGCCGGGCCACGACCACCAGCCGGGTCCGCACCCGGCCGTCCGAGAGCTGGGTCACGACCGCCGGGCCGCGGAGCCATCCTCGGAGTGCCGCTCCGCCATGGGCCACGCGAGCGACCCCGGCGACCTCGAGGGCGGCGAGACGGACGGTCGACTCGATGACGGGCCGACCGACGGTCAGGATGGGACCGCTCATCGCGACGCCTCCCCGATGGTCTGGGCCGTTCGGCCCGTCCCCGGGTCGGCCTCGGGAACGACCGTCGGGCGGTCGCGGAAGGCATCGGCGATCGCCTCGGGGATCCCGGCCCGGGCCGCGGCTGCGCCGACGGCGACGGCGTATGAGATCATCCGGCGCTTGGCCCGGCCGTGCGTGATCAGGACCGTGCCCCGAACCCCGAGAAGCGGCGATCCACCGAGGCGCTCGTAGTCGAACACCGATCGGATCCGGTCCATCCCGGGCCTGAGCAGGGCGTACGCCAGCGGCCCGCGGGGCGGACGCCGGAACTCGGCCCGGAGGAGGTCGAAGATGAAGGTGGAGAGGCCCTCGAAGAACTTGATCACGACGTTCCCCAGGACCGCATCGCAGACGACGACGTCGGCGGCGTGGCGGACGAGATCCTTGCCCTCGACGTTCCCGATGAACCGCAGGTCCGACGCGTCGAGCAGCTCGGTGGCCCGCTGGATCCGGGCGTCGCCCTTGCCCTTCTCCTCGCCGATCGAGAGGAGCGCCACCCGCGGGGTCGCCACCCCGAGGACCCGCTCGGCGAAGAGCGCCCCCATCCGGGCGTACTGGGCCAGGTTCTCGGCCGTCGAATCCGGGTTCGCCCCGATGTCGAGCAGGACGATCGGCGCACCGTCCGTGATCATCTGGACGGCCAGGGCCGGGCGGTCGACCCCCGGCAGGCGGCCGAGCCGGAGGATGGCCGCGGCCATCCCGGCGCCGGTATGCCCGGCGGTCACGACCGCGTCGGCGGCCCCATTCCGGACCAGGTCCATCGCGACGAGGATCGAGGCGTCCTTCTTCTCGCGGAGGGCCCGCGCCGGGTGCTCGTCCATGCCGACCACCTGGCTGGCCTCGACGATCGACACGTTGGCCGGCAGCGGCCCGGCCGCGATCGTCTCGATCGCCGACCGGTCGCCGACCAGGATGACCTCGTCGGCGGGCTGGGCCCGAGCGTGGATGAGCGCGCCTTCGACCACCTCGCCCGGGGCGTGGTCTCCACCCATCGCGTCGACCGCGACGCGGATCCGGCGCTCGTCGGCGGCCGTTCGGACGGCGCTCAGGTCCACCGGGTCAGGAGGCGGACTCGTCCGTCGGCTTCTTCATCTCGATGGCCAGGCGGCCGCCGTAGTAGCCGCAGTTCGGGCAGACGTGGTGGGACCGCTTCGCGGCGTGGCAGTGCGGGCATTCCTCGAGCTGCGGCAGGGCCAGCGCGGCATGCGCGCGCCGGTCGCCCTGACGAGCGTGCGAGACCCGTCGCTTCGGGACTCCCATCGGTCGTGTGATCTCCTGTTCGGGGTCGGACGAGGGCCGCCGAGGTCGCGCCGGGACGGCGCCGGACGTCCGGGGACCGGCGCGGAGTCTACCCCGTCCCGGGCTTCTCGTCGACCCGGAAGGCCCGGAGCGCCTCGAGCCGGGGGTCGATCGGTCCGTCTTCGTGGTCGTGGGCGCCGATCTCGAGCTCCAGGCCGCAGACCGGACAGAGGCCCGGGCAATCCGGCCGGCAGAGGGGCGCGATCGGCTCCGCGAGCAGGATGGCCTCGCGGACGAGCGGCTCCAGGTCGACCTCGTGGTGGTCGGTCAGCCGGAGCGCGTCCGGCTCCTCGGTCGTGTCGACGGCCTGGCCGCTGGCGAGGTCGACGCTCGGCAGCAGCTCTTCGTCGATCGCCACATCGATCGGCGTGGCGGCCGGCTTCAGGCAGCGGCTGCAGGTCCCGGCCAGGGTCGTCGTCGCCCCGCCGTCCAGGACCAGCCCGCGGTTCGTCCGGGTGAGCCGGACCAGGACGTCGATGGGCGCTGCCGCGACCAGGTCGGCGAGGTCGAGGCGGAGGTCGGCCAACGCGTAGTCGCGGCGCGAGCCGGCCGGCTCCGCCAGGAGGCTCGTGACGTTGATCTTCAGGCGGTCGTCGCCCGGGGGGCGGTTCACCACCCGCGATCGGGTCGGCGATCCTCGTCGTCGCGGGCCGCGCCGCCCTCGCCATCGGGGTCGTCCTCGAGCGCATCGTCCTCGCCGGGGTGGCGCTCCTCGAGGACGGCGATCCCCTTCTTGATGCTCTCGAGCGTCCGGGTCACCTCGGCCTCGAGGTCGTACAGGACGGACGCCGCGTAGCTGTCGGCCCCGCCGCGGATCTCCTCGCCTTCCGCCTGGGCACGGTCGAGGATCCGCCGGCTCTCATCGTCGGCGGCTGCCGTCAGGCCCCGTTCCTCGATCAGGAAGGCGGCCTGCTCCTGGGCCTTGGCGACGATCCCCTCGGCCTCCTCCTGGGCCTTCTCGATGATCCGCTCGCCCTCGGCATTGATCCGTTTCGCCGCCCGGATCTCCTCCGGGATCGCCACCCGGAGCTCGTCGATGAGGCTCAGGGCCGCCTGCTGGTCGACCACGACGTTGCTGGTGAAGGGCAGCCTCTTGCCGTTGGCGACGATGTTCTCGAGGCGCGTCACGAGGAAGATGATGTCGATCGGACGGGCCCTCCTGTGTCGGCGCGGCGTGGCGGATCGGCGTCCCCGCTCGGCCGATTATCGCATGCGGGTCGACCGCGGCTCGGCGGGTTCGGCAGGGCGGCGACGGCCGGGCGGTCGATCGGGGCCGGCGTCAGCCCGTCCGCAGGGCTGCCCGCAGGGCCGCCTCGGCCGCCGGCGGGACCATCGCGCCCACGTCGCCCCCGAATCGGGCGATCTCCCTGACGAGGCTCGAGCTGACGTAGCCGTGCTCGACGCTGGTCATGAAGAAGACGGTGTCGAGCTCCGGAGCGAGGACCCGGTTGTTGTGGGCGAGCTGGATCTCCAGCTCGAAATCGGAGATGGCCCGCAGGCCCCGCACGATGAACCCGGCCCGGGCCGCCCGGCAGACCTCGACCGTGAGGCCCTCGAACGTCCGAACCTCGATCCGGCCGGACAACTCGGGCAGCTCGCCGGCGACCGAGGCCCCGATGGCAGCGACCCGGTCGACCAGGGGGATCAAGGGCTGCTTGCGCGGGTTCTCGAGGACGGCCACGACGACCCGATCGAAGACGGCCGCCGCCCGCCGGAGGACGTCCAGGTGACCGAACGTGATCGGGTCGAACGAGCCCGGGTAGACCGCGCTGCTCATGGTTCCTCCCGCCGATAGAACGTCAACGTCGTCTCGCCGAACCGCCGCTCGCGGACCGATCGTAGCAGGCCGATCCGGGCCTCCGGCGGGTGCCGCCAGAAGTGCTTGGCCACGACCGTCGCGCGGGAGGCAAGCAGCGCGCCGGCTTCCGGCGCACCGAGCCGGGCGAGGATCGCCTCGAGGAGCGCGGGGTCATCGTAGGGTGGGTCGACCAGGACCAGGTCGAACGGGCCGCGCCCCTGCGCCACTCCGCCGGCCCGGAGCGCGGCCAGCGCGTCGCCGCGCACCGCCCGGACCTCGGCGCCGGCCAGGCCCGTTCGGCGGAGGTTCGCCTCGATCGTCCGGACCGCCTCGGGGTCGCGCTCGACGAGGACCGCCCGGACCGCGCCCCGCGACAGGGCCTCGATCGTCCCGGCGCCGCTCCCTGCGCACAGGTCGAGGACGGCGGCGCCCGGAAGGCCAGGCTCGAGGATCGCGAAGAGCGCCTCCTTGACCCGGTCCGACAGCGGTCGCGTGCCCGGGCCCGGCGCAAGCAGCCGCGTCCCGCGGGCGCGACCCGCGATCACCCGACCGGCCGTCGCCATGTCAGGCCCCGCTCGCGGGCTCGCCGGCCCAGATCCGCTCGAGCCAGCCGGCCTCGAGCTCGTGCCGGAGCGGCGCGAGGCCGGGCCCGACGAGCTCGCCCGCCGGACCGAGCAGCGCCTCCGCGTGCCGCCGGGCCGTGACCGCCAGCTCACGATGCTCGGGCCGCTGGAGCGAGGCGACCCGCAGCCGTGGGAGGCCGCTCTGGGCAAGGCCCAGGACGTCGCCCTCGCGCCGGAGCAGGAAGTCCTTCTCGGCCAGCTCGAAGCCATCGCGGATGTCGCGCACGGCGGTGAGCCGGGCGAGCGCCGTCTCGTCGGAGGTGTCGGAGACCAGCACGCAGAACGAGCGCGCCGTCCCGCGGCCGACCCGGCCGCGGAGCTGGTGGAGCTGGGCGAGTCCGAATCGGTCGGCGCCTTCGATCACCATCAGGGTGGCCTCGGGGACGTCGACCCCCACCTCGACGACCGTCGTCCCGACGAGGACGTCGAGGAGGCCGTCCCGGAAGCGCCCCATCTCGAAGTCCCGGTCGGCGGCCTTCATCCGGCCATGGACGAGGCCGACCCGGAGGGGCTGGAGGAGCTCGCGCAGGCGGACGGCCTCGGATTCGGCGGCGACCGCACCCGCCTCGTCCGACTCCTCGATCGCCGGGACCACGACGAACGTCCGGAACCCCGCGTCCGCCTCCTCCCGGACGCGCCGCCACGTGCCGTCGAGCTCCGCGGAGGCGCGGATGCCGGTCGCGATCGGGATCCGGCCCTCGGGCGGTGTCCGCAGGTCCGAGACCTCGAGGTCCGCATAGAGGACCTGGCCGAGGGTCCGCGGGATGGGCGTCGCGGTCATCAGGAGGACGTGCGGCGCCGTCCCGCCCGCCTTCGCCTCGAGCTGGCCGCGCTGGTCGACCCCGAAGCGGTGCTGCTCGTCGATCACGACCACCGACAGGCTCCGGAACTCCACCCCGGCCTGGATGAGCGCGTGGGTCCCGACGACGACCCCGGCCTGCCCGGTCGCGATCGCCTGCCGGGCGCCGCGCGTCGCGGCCGCGTTGAGCGACCCGGTCAGCAGCGCGACGGGGATCCCGAGCGGGGCGAGCAGGTCGCCGATCGTGGCCGCGTGCTGGCGGGCGAGGAGGTCGGTGGGCGCGAGCAGCGCGCCCTGATGACCGTGCCCGGCGGCCACGGCCAGCGCATAGGCCGCCACCGCGGTCTTGCCGGAGCCGACGTCGCCCTGGAGGAGACGGAGCATCGGCTCGCCGCCGGCGAGGTCGGCCCGGATCGCTCCGATCGCCTTCGCCTGGTCGACGGTGAGCTCGACCGGCCGGCCGAGCTTCAGGCTCAGGGTCTCGGCCAGGGCCAGCCGGATCGCGGCGTCACGCCCGGCGTCGATCGCGAGAGCCCGGGCCTCCGTCCGCCCGCGCTGCCGGCGTCGGCCGACCATGCCGAGCTGGAGCGCCAGCAGCTCGTCGAACGCGAGCCGTCGCAGCGCCGCCTCGAGCGTCTCCGGGGTGTCCGGGAAGTGGACCTGCTCGACCGCGCGGCCGATCGGCTCCAGTCGCTCGCCCGTCCGCAGATCGGCCGGCAGGTATTCCGGGTAGGCGAGACCGGCCTGGTCGATGGCTGCCCGGATCGAGGCCCGGAGGCGCTGGGTGGTGAGGCCGGCCGTGAGGCGATAGACGGGCACGATCCGGCCCGCGTGGAGCGGGTCGGCGCCGGACTCGTCCTCCCGCGAGAACTCGGGGTCGTCGAACACCGGCAGGTAGCCGCGCAGCTTCACCCGGCCGCTGACGATCAGGCGGTCGCCCTCCCGGAAGCGGCGCTCGATGAAGCGTCGCCCGAACCAGACGGCCTCCGCCTCGCCGGTCTCGTCGGCCAGGCTGGCGATCGTCCGCTGGACGCGCCGGCGCCAGGTCTGCTCGACCCGCAGCCCGACGACGCGCACCCGGGCGCTTGCCGACGCCCCGTCGGACAGCTGGCGCAGCCCGGCAAGGGTCAGGATCGCCCGCCGATCCTCGTAGCGACTCGGCAGGTGGAACAGGATGTCGCGGACGGTCCGCAGGTCGAGCCGGAGCCCGGCCCGTCGGAGGGTCGCGGCACCCGGGAGGCGGCTCGAGCCGAGCGGCGTCGCGAGCAGCGTCTCGGGGTCGGGCGGCGGCGGGGGTTCGGGCCGTGCCGGCGCGCGACGGACCGGCTTCGGGCCCGATCCCGGCGCGCGACGGACGGGCTTCGGGGCTGGCACGGGCCTACTCGGCCGCGATGAGGTACCGGTAGTGGGGCTGCCCGCCGTGGCGGACCTCGACCTCGACGCCCTCGCGGGCCGCCCCGATCCGGCGCGCGACGTGCTCTGCCTCGGCGAGGTCGGCACCGTCGCCGTAGAAGAGGCTGATCAGCTCGATCCCCGGGCGGAGCTTCTCCACCGCGCTGAGGATCGCCCGCTCGGCGTCGCTGTCCGCCGCCACCAGTCCGTCGTCCGGGTCGAGGACGATCGTCTGGCCCTTCTTCACCTTGCGCCCGCTCACCTTGGCGTCCCGGATGGCCTCGGTCACCTGGAGCGTCTCGATCGCCCGGCCGGCCGCGGTCATCTCGTCGACGTTGGCGAGGCCGCCGAGCGTCGGATCGAGGGCCAGCAGCGCAGCGAACCCCTCCGCCGCGTTCCGGGTCGGGACCACGTGGACCCGATGCTTCGCCATCGTCGCGACCTGCCGGGCGGCGAGCACGACGTTCGGGTTGTTCGGGAGCAGCAGGATCTCGTCGGCGTCGAGGGCGTCGATCGCCGCCAGGAGCTCCCCGGTACTCGGGTTCGCGGACTGCCCTCCGCGCACGACCGACGCCACCCCGAAGTCCCGGAAGATCGCGCCCAGGCCGTCGCCCGCCGCCACCGCCACGACCGCCAGCGGGGTCCGCGGCCCGGCCACCGGCCGATGGCCGTTCGCGCCCCCCGCGGGGGCCACCGGAGCTCCAGAAGCGGCGGCGGCTTCGGAGGCGGCCGCGGCTCCCGGACCGGCAGCGGCTCCGGGACCGGCAGCGGCCGGAGCCGTGAACTCGCTGGCCCGGGACTCCCGCACGTCGCGCGCCTGGTGGTCGAGGTTCTCCACGCTGATCCGGCTCAGCGCGCCGAGCGTCAGTCCGAACTCGATCACCTCGTCCGGTCGCTCGTTGTGGACGTGCACCTTGACCGCCTTCGGGTCGCCGACGACGACGACCGATTCGCCGATCTTCTCGAGCCGACTCCTCACGCCGTCGACGTCGAGGGCGCCGCCAGGCCGGGGCTGCAGCAGGAACATCGTCTCGTAGCCGAACCCCTCATCGGCATGGGCGACCAGCGTGGAGGGCCGGGCCGGCTGACCGGCCGCCGCGCCCGCGGCAGCGCCGACCGGCGCGCCGGTCGCGGACGCTGAGGCGCCTTCCACGGCGTGCCGGAGCGCCCCCTCCAAGAGCCGGAAGAGGCCCTGCCCGCCGGAGTCCACGACCCCCGCCTCGCGCAGGATGGGCAGCAGAGAAGGCGTCTTCGCGACGGCCTTCTCGGCGGCATCCACGACCGCGATCATCACGGTCTCGAGATCCGGATCGACCTCCGCGGCGACCTTCGCCGCCGCTGCCGACTCCCGGATGACGGTCAGGATCGTGCCCTCGACCGGCCGCCCGACCGCCGCGTACGCAAGCTCGGAGCCACGGGTCAAGGCGTGGGCCAGGTCGAGCCCGTTGAACCGGCGCTTGCCCTCGAGCCCCTCGGCGATGCCCCGGCAGATCTGGCTGGTGATGACCCCGGAGTTCCCGCGGGCCCCCATCAGGGCGCCGAAGCTGATCGCCGTGGCGACCCGGTCGGCGCGCGCATCGGCGACGGATTCGGCCTCCGCGAGAGCCACCTGCATCGTGGCCAGCATGTTCGAGCCGGTGTCGCCGTCCGGGACCGGGAAGACGTTGAGGCTGTTGATCTCGTCGACGCTGGCCTCGAGGTTGGCGACGGCCGCGCGGAATGCCCGGATGAGGGCCGGACCGTCGCAACTCCGACGGGTCATCGGCCCGTCGGTTCCGGGTCCGGGACGTCCGGGTCGGGCCCCGGCCCCTCGCTCACGGCCGCATCGGCGGGGGCCGGGCTCTCCGCCACCGGCGCCGGCGGGAACGAGGCGGGCTCGAAGCGCAGGCCGCCGACGTGGATCGCCAGCCGGTCGACATCGCGCTCGAGGGCGCGACCGACGGCGTACCGGACGGCCGAGTCGACCTGGCGGGCGACCTCGGCGACGGGCAGACCCTGGGCGACGGTGATCCGCAGGTCGATCGAGACCCCGCCCTGGAGGCTGACCCTGATGCCGGGCTCGACCAGCCGGAGCGTCCGCAGCGCGCTCTTCACCAATCCGTCGTCGGTGAAGCCGGTCACGCCGTAGCTCCCCGAGACCGCCCGGCGGACGAGCTCCACGACCGCGCGCCGGGTGACGAGCGATCGACCGGGGATGGGCAGCTCAGGCTTGGGATCCACGCCTCTCCTCCTCGACCCGGGCCGGCGTTCGCGCCGGAGACCCGCGAGTCGATGTGGTATCGTACCGCCTCGTCCGGGCCGGCTGCGCCCGCTCATCCTTCGATCATCAGGAGCGACCCGAGCATCATGGCCCGAGCCTGCGCGATCTGCGGCAAGGAATCGATGGGCGGCTTCAACGCCCAGTCGTCCGGGATGAACCGCGTCCGCGCCCACCGGCGCTACCAGCCCAACCTCCAGTCGCTCGTCGTCAGCAGCGACACCGGCGAGGCTCGCAAGCGGCTCGTCTGCACCCGCTGCCGGCGGACGATCGCCAAGGGCGCCGACTAGGCCCGCTCAGCCCTCCGGCGGACCCGCCGACCGGTTCGCCCCGCCGCCCCCAGGACCCCCGACGTCGACCGACGCTCGGGGGTCGATCGCGTCCCGGCCAGCCTATCGATCCTCCGTGTCGAGCCAGAGCGTGAACGGTCCGTCGTTGACCAGCTCGACCGACATCTCGGCCCCGAAGCGGCCCCGCTCCACCCGCGGCCCGAGCGCTCCGAGCTCGCTGGCGAATCGCTCGTAGAGCGCCTCGGCCAGGCTCGGCTCGGCCGCCCCGCTGAAGCCCGGTCGACGACCCCGCCGGGCATCGGCGAACAGGGTGAACTGGCTGACCACGAGCGCCTCGCCGCCGGCTTCGATCAACGACCGGTTCGTACGGCCCGCCTCATCGGGGAAGATCCGCAGCTCAACGACCTTCCGGGCCAGGCCCACCGCAGTCGCGACCTCGTCGGTCGGGGCCACGCCGAGGAAGATGAGCAGGCCGTGCCCGATCCGTCCCACGGCGTCCGGGCCGACGCGAACCTCCGCCCGCGAGACCCGCTGGAGGAGCGCGCGCATCCCGGTCCCGGCCCCGACCCGGTCCTAGCGACTGAGCAGGCCGGCGGCCGCCCGCCAGAGCCCGCCCAGGATCGCCGCCCAGGGCAGCAGGTAGAGCGGCGTGGTCGCTCCGCCGAGGACGCCCGTCCGCACGAGCAGGATCGCCGCGCCGGCGCCCACGGCCGTCACCAGGAGGCCCTGGCCCACGGTCGACCAGCGGATCGTCCGCCCGAGCCGACGGACCGCGTCGGCGTCGCCCGCCTCGGACGCCTCCACGATCGCCTCGAGCTCCTCGTCGGCGGCTCGTGCCAGGAACCGCCGGAATCGACCGGGGGCGTGGATGACGACCCAGTACGCCGCGGACGCGTAGACGATCCCGCCGACGACGTCGACCACGTAATGGTCCGCCAGGTAGACGACCGCGAACCAGACGACGGCGCTGTAGCCGAGCATCAGCCAGCCGACCCGTCCGAACGCCCGCCGCGCGAACAGGAAGGCCAGGAACGGGAACCCGGCGTGGAGCGACGGGAAGGCGGCCACCGGGTTCGGGTTGATCTCGTAGAACGCGTAGCTGAAGAGGTAGCGGCCCTCGAAGCCGAGGAAGCGGGCGAGGTCGTCGAAGCCCTGGACCTTGAGGTAGGCGATCGTCGGCAGGCCGTCGGGGCCGGTCAGGAAGCCATGCTGAGCCGCCCACCACGGGGGCGCGACCGGCAGGACCAGGAAGGTCGCGAAGCCGGCCATGCACAGGACGATCATCGCGGCGACGTAGTCGTAGTAGGCCCGTCGACGCCGGAGCCAGAGGAAGAACGCGACGGCGAGCGGGAGCGGGAAGTGCAGGAAGTAGACGATCGTGCCCAGGATCGCCAGGGGGTCGGACCCGCTGGCGGGGTGGAGGGCCGACTGCAGGATCTCGGTCGGGATCCGACCGCCGAACAGGGTTCTCTCCAGGCTCAGGATGTCGGCGACATGGACGCTCGCCCCGAAGTCGTCGGCGTAGCCCCGCATGAGCTCGTAGGCGAAGAAGAGGCCGATGAACGGGATCCAATCCCGGAAGAAGAGCCGGCCGCGTCCCAGCAGCACCGCCACCAGGCCGAGGGCGACGAGGAGGACGTCCGGGGTGATCGAGACGCCCCGAACGAGCATCAGCGTCGAGAGAAGGACGATGTAGGCGCCGACCGCCGCCAGGAGGACCCGGTCATTCCGCCGGCCGAGGCCACGGCCGTCCGCCTTCTCGACGACCGGGACAGCGTCCTCCGTCACCGGCTGCGGCGCCCGGGGGGCGTCCGCCCGCCCGGAGTCGTCCGGCCGCTCGTCGGCCGCAGGTCGGGCGAGCGATCGTCCGGCTCGCCCGGTTCGCCCGGCGCGCTCGGTTCGCCGGTGTACGGATCGCGCCGGCCGCCGGACGCGTCGAGCCGGGTCGCCAGGGCTCGGGCCTCGGGCGGGAACGTCGCCCGCCAGGCGTCGGCCTCGGCCGCCGCTTCCGCCAGGAGCGCCGCGTAGCGCTCCGCGGTCAGCGCCTCGACGGTCCGGGGAACGAGCAGGTCGTAGTCGCGGATGCCGTCGGGGTTGTGCCGTCCACCGGACCTGAGCATGACCACGGGGATCCCGGCCAGCTCGATCTCCGTCCGGATCCGCGTCCCGATGTGCTTCGGCAGGCTGGCCACGCTCCGGAACTCGTCGCGCGGGATCGGCGGCTTCCCGTCGTTGAGCTGGAAGGCGTAGCCCTCGTCCGCGAGGACCTTGACCAGCCGGATCTCGCGACCCATGTCGTGGCCGGGTGCGAAGAGTGCCGATCCGACGACGAGGACGTCGACCCCCAGCCCACCGACGTACTCGGCGGTCTCGCGGTTGATCCCGCCGTCGACATGGATCTCGCCGCCGAGCACCTTGTGAGCGAGGTATCCGCGCGCCGGCAGGATCTTGGCGGCCGCTTCCTTCATGAATGACTGGCCGCCGAATCCGGGCACGACCGTCATGATCAGGATGATGTCCAGGAGCGACCGGTAGGGCTCGAGCGCCTCGAGCGGCGTCGCCGGGTTGACGGCCAGGCCGGCCGCCCGCCCGGCCTTCCGGATCGCCCGCAGGGTGGGCTCGATCGGCTCCTCGATCTCGACGTGGATGGTGATCGAATCGCAGCCGGCGGCCAGGAACCGATCCACGTAGCGGCTCGGCTCGCTGATCATCAGGTGGGCGTCGAAGGGCATCTCGGTCCGCGGCCGGAGCGACTTCACGACCGCCGGTCCGAAGCTGATGTTCGGCACGAAATGGCCGTCCATGACGTCGAGGTGGACCCGGTCGGCCCCGGCCTTCTGGAGCCGGCGCACGACGTGGGCGAGGTTCGAGAGGTCGGAGTCCAGGATGCTGGCCGCCAGGCGGGCCCGACCGGTCCCCACCGTCACTCCCCCGCCCCGCTGAGGGCGAGTTCGCGCTCGAGCGGCTCCGGGAGCCGGGCCGGGCCGCGCTCGCCGAGCAGCGCCGCCGCGCTCTCGCGGACGAGGAGCTCGCGCCGGCGGGCGACGGCCGGCTCGGGGATCCCCCCCGCCCGCTCCGCGGCGAGCTGGCCGCAGGCCGCGCCGATCTCGGTCCCGCGGTTGCGCCGGATCGTGACCGGGATGCCAGCCGCCCCCAGTCGGGTCGCGATCGCCTCGAGGCGCTCGATCGGGCTGGCCCGCCACGGGGTATGCGCCACCGGGTTCATCGGGATGAGGTTGACGTGGCAGAGATCGCCGCGCAGGAGCTCGGCGAGCGCGTCGCTGTCGGTGTCGGTGTCGTTGACGCCGTCGATCATCGTCATCTCGTAGCTGATCCGGCGGCCGGTCGCCCGCGCGTGATCCCGGGCCGCGGCCACCACCTCCGCCACGGGCCAGCGACGGTTCAACGGGACGAGGACGTCGCGCAGCGGATCGCGCGCCGCATGGAGCGAGACGGCCAGGGTGAACTGCGGTCCGAGGGCGGTGAGGCGGCGGATCCCGGGCACGACCCCGCTGGTCGAGACCGTGACGTGCCGGGCGCCCAGGCCGAACCGGCCAGGATCGGACAGGGTCGTCACGGCTTCGAGGACCCGGTCGAGGTTGAGGAGCGGCTCGCCCATCCCCATGAACACGACGTTCGTCAGGCGGCGCCCCCCAGCGGCGAGCGAGCGGGCGGCCCAGCGGACCTGGTCGACGATCTCGGCGGTCGAGAGATCGCGCCCGAAGCCGAGCTCGCCCGTGGCGCAGAAGGGGCAGCCGACCGCGCAGCCGACCTGGCTCGAGATGCAGACGGTGTGCCGCTCGCGGCTTCCGCGCCCGCCCGGGTAATGCATCAGGACCGACTCGACGAGGCTCCCGTCGCCGAGCCGGTGGAGCGCCTTCTCCGTCAGGCCGCGATCGGCCAGGGTGATCTCGGTCGCCTCGATCGTGTCGAGCCGGAAGGCGGCGTCGACCTCGGCCCGTAGCGCCGCGGGCAAGGTCCGGATCTCGCTGGCGTCGCGCACGCCGCCGGGCCACAGGGCATCGGCGAGCTGACGGGCGCGGAAGGCCGGCTCGCCCCGCTCCGCGAACCAGGCGACGAGCGTGGGGATCTCAAGGCCGGAGAGGCCGGGACGGACGGAGGGGATGGGCACGGACGGGATTATCGCATCCGCCGCTGGCACGTCCACGCTGGGCCCGGCCACCGTCGGCCCGGCCACGCTGGGCCCGGCCCCGGTCCGTCCGGGTCGCCCGGGCCTCAGACGATCCGCGTCCCGACCAGCCCGGGTCGACCCCGTCGGAGCTCCGCGCCGCTCATCGCCCGGCCGCCGGCCGGGCGGACGTCGAGCAGCCGGAGTCGGCCGGCCAGCGCGACCAGCGCGAGACCCTCCCCGTCCGCGACGAGCGTCCCGGGCGCCGCCTGCGCGGTCGCGGCGGTGGGCGCCGGATCCGCGACCGCCACCCGGAGGATCGCCAGGCGACCGGCGGCGGTCTCCACGAACGTGCCCGGCCACGGCTGGTAGGCCCGGACGGCGCGCTCGAGCTCGACCGCCGACCTGTGGATCGGATCCAGCCGGCCGTCAGCCCGGTGGAGCGGCCGCGTCAGCGTGGCGCCGGCGTCCGGTTGCGGTGTCGTCGGGAGGGCGCCGCTGAGCCAGCCCGGCAGGGAACGCCGGAGCAGGTCCGCGGCCGCTCCGGCCGCTCGCTCCTCGAGCTGCGGCGCCGTCTCGGTCCCGGCCAGGCGCCACGCCTCCGACGCGACGACCGCCCCGGTATCGAGCCCGGCATCCATCCGGATCAGGCTCACCCCGGCCCGTTCGTCGCCGGCCAGGATCGTCGCCTGGATCGGCGTCGCCCCGCGATGCCGTGGCAGGAGCGACGGATGCAGGTTGAGGATCCCGTGCTCGGGCAGGTCGAGGATCTCCGGTGGGACGATCCGTCCGTAGTCGGCGAGGACCCCGAGCGCGAAGGCCAGCCCGCCGATCGCGGCGAGGGTCTCCGGAGCGCGGAGCCGGGTCGGCTGGAGCACCTGGAGCCCCAGGGAGCGCGCGCTGGCGACCACCGGCACGGCGACGAGCTCGCGATGCCGGCCCGCAGGCCGATCCGGCGCGGTCACGACCGCCACGAGCTCGACCTCGGGCGCTCCGGCGAGGGCCGCGAGGACCGGCACGGCGAACCCGCCGCTGCCGAAGAAGACGGTCCGGACGGGCCGACCGGCGGGACCCGGCTCGTGCGCCGGGTCAGGCGAGGGCGTGGGCCGCCTCGCGGACGGCTTCATCGCCGTCGTCCCCGTCACCCGCGCCGACCGCGATGAGCTCGTCGAGCGAGTCGAGGTAGTCGATGTAGAGCTTCCCGTCGAGGTGGTCGAGCTCGTGCTGGAGGGCCCGGCCGAGCAGCCCGGAGCCCGCGACCCGGAACTTCTTCCCGCGCCGATCCTGGGCCACCACCCAGACCCGCTCCCGGCGGGTCACGTAGGCCACGTAGCCCGGGATGGACAGACAGCCCTCCAGGTCCCTGTCGTCGCCGGTCGAGCGGGCGATCGTCGGATTGACCAGCTCATACAGCCGGCCCTCCACTTCGATGACGCAGGCCCGCTGCGCTTCGCCGAGCTGGGGGGCCGCCAGGCCGACGCCGGGTGCGTGACGCATCGTGTCGGCCAGGTCGTCGAGGAGCTCGTGGAGGTACTTCCCGAAGCTGTCGACGGGCTCGCCCCGCAGACGCAGGCGAGGGTCGCCCAGGAGGGCGATCGGTTTGACGCTCATGGCCGCGAAGTATAGCGAAGGCGCCCGGCGGGGCCGCTCACATGAGCGACTCCGGGTCGACGTCGACCGACCAGGGTGGATCGACGCTCCCGTCGAGGACGACGGTCGGGTCGGCGCCCCGGAGGACGACGTTCCAGCGCCAGCGGCCGGCCCGTCGGCGGATGAACGCCGGCGCCGGACCGACGACCTCGACGGCGAGGCCGCGCTCGCGCGCCCGGTCCCGGAGCCGGGCGGCCATCGTCCGGGCGTCGCGTTCGGCCAGCTCGGGATCCGGCAGCCCGATCGTCAGCTTGACGAGCCGGCCGAAGGGCGGCGATCCGAACCGCTGGCGGGCGGCCAGCTCGGCGTCGTAGAAGGCTCGGGGATCGTGCCTGACCACCGCCTGGATCGCCGGATGGCCGGGCTGGTAGCTCTGGATGATCGCCCGTCCGGGGAGCTCTCCCCGGCCGGCCCGACCGACCGCCTGGGCGAGGAGCTGGTAGGTCCGCTCGGCCGCCCGCTCGTCGGGCAGGTTGAGGGCGATGTCGGCGCTCACGACGCCGACCAGCGTCACCTCGGGGATATCGAGGCCCTTCGTCACGAGACTCGTTCCGACGAGGACGTCGAGCCGGCCGTCCGCGAACGCATCGAGGACGCGCTCGGCGGCCCCCTTACGCTCGACGACGTCACGATCGAGGCGTCCGACCCGGAGGCGCGGGAAGCGCTCGCGGACCTCGCGCTCGACCCGCTCGGTGCCGCCACCGAGGTACCGGATCCGGGGCGAGCCGCAGGCGGGGCAGCGGCTCGCGAGCGGGCTGGCGGTTCCGCAGTGATGGCAGCGGAGCGTCATGCCGGCCTGGTGGAAGACGAGCGGCCGCTCGCACTCGGGGCAGGCCTGGACGGCCCCGCAGTCGCGGCACAGGACGACCGACGCGCTCCCGCGCCGGTTGATGGCGAGGATGGCCCGCTCGCCGGCGTCCGTGTCGAGCGCCTCGAGGGCCGCCGCGAGATCGACCGAGAGCAGCCCGCGATTGCCGGCCGCGAGCTCCGCCCGCAGGTCGACGACCTCCACGACGGGCGGGGCTCCCGACGGACGATCCGGCAGCTCGACCCGGCGGTAGGCGCCGGCCCGGACCCGGCCGACCGTCTCGACGGCCGGGGTCGCGCTGCCGAGCACCGCTGCAGCGCCCGCCAGGCGCGCCAGCTCGAGGGCCGCGTCGCGCGCCTGGAAACGCGGCGTCCGATCGCTCTTGTAGGTCGCTTCGTGCTCCTCGTCGACGATCACGAGGCCCAGGTCGGCCAGCGGGGCCAGGACCGCCAGCCGGGTCCCGACCACGATCTCGGCCTCGCCCGCCCGGATCCGGCGCCACTCGTCGGCGCGCTCGCCCTCGCCGAGCGCCGAGTGGACGAGCGCCACGCTCGCACCGAGCGCGGACCGGAGTCGATCGACGAGCGGGATCGCCAGCGCGATCTCCGGCACCAGGACCAGGGCGGGCCGACCGGCCTCGAGGCAGGCCGCGATCGCTTCGGCGTAGACGGCGGTCTTCCCGCCGCCGGTGACGCCGTCGAGCAGGAGTGGGGTCGGGTCGCGAGCCTCGATGGCCGAGCGGATGCGGCCGACGGCGTCGGCCTGCGGGCCGGAGAGCGTCGAACGATCCGGGCGCGCCCCACGCCGGCCGACCGGCCGGTTCGCCAGCGGTCGGCGCGGTCGCTCGCGACTGTCGAGCACGAGGAGGCCGCGTCGGACGAGCCCCGCCAGGGCGCCGCTGCCGTGCCGGCCCGCGAGCTCCGCGGCCGACGCGTCGGCCGAAGCGTCCTCCTCAGGCGCACCGCCCAGGAGCTCCTCGAGCAGCGCAGCCTGGCGCGGACCGAGTGGTCGGCCGTCCGGCCGGCCGTCCGCAGCGAGCAGGCGGGCCGCGGCCCGGCCGGCGTCCGTCAGTCGGGCCCGACGTTCATAGCGCGGCCCGCCGGCCGCCCCGGTGAGCGTCCAGTCGAGATCGATCCGGCCGGCCGCCGCAAGGGCGCGGAGACGCCGGAGGAGCCCGGCCCGCCCCTCGGTCGCCGGCAGGTCGCGAACGGAAGTCGGTCCCGCCGCGAGCGCATCGAGGAGGAGCCGATCGGCCTCGGACGGGCCGTCGCCCGGGGATCGCCCGGCGGCGCGCGGATGGCGATCGCCCGGATCGGCGGCGGCCTGGTCGGCGCCGGTGGGCGTCTCGAAGTCGCCGAACCCGGGCCGCACCTCGGCGACGAGCTCGAGCCGCTCGAGCATCCGGGGGGGCAACATCGCGCGGACCACGAGCGCGGGCGGCGCGAGATAGTGCCCGGCGATCCAGCGGGCCAGCCGGAGACCGAGGGGCGGGAGGAGCGGCCCGTCCGCCCGGACCCGCTCGGCGATCGGCTTGACCGCGAAGCCGGCGCCCGGTCGATCCACGGCTTCGCCCAGGATCACGCCGAGGGCCTGCCGTCGTCCGTACTCGACCAGGACCGCCTCGCCCGGCTCGAGGTCCGCCAGCCGGTCCGGGACGGCGTACGTGTACGCCCGGGCACCGCCGGCGCCCGCCGCGTCGATCGCGACGTCGACCAACCGGTCCGACCGCTCGGCACCCGGGGCGCCGAGCTCGAGTCGCGGCGGCTCGGGGCGGAGTTCGGGCCTGGTCATGCGCCCATTCTCACCCGCTCGCCACCCCGGCGTGGCCGCGGGGCGGATCAGACCCGGACGCGCCGGCGCGGGTGCCTGGCGCGCTCGAGCGCGATGATCTCGTCGATCCGGGCCGCCGTGCGTTCGACCTGGCCATCCTCGTTGACGACCACGTGGTCGTAGTCGCCCTGGCGGGCCAGCTCGATCGCCGCGTTCCGCTGGCGCAGCTCGAGCTCCTCGACCGTCTCGGTCGCCCGGGAGCGCAGCCGGGCGAAGAGCGCCTCGAGCGAGGGCGGCACGATGAACACGAGCAGGGCGTCGGGGACGTTCTCCTTGACCACCTGGGCGCCCTGGACGTCGATCTTCAGGATCACGTCGTGACCCTCGGCCAGCGCCCAGCGGACCTCGGCCCTGGGGGTGCCATACCAGTTCCCGTGGACCTCGTTCGCCTCGAGCAGACCGCCCGCCTCGCGCAACGCGGCGAACCGGTCCCGGTCGAGGAAGTGGTAGCTCCAGCCGTCCACCTCGCCCGCTCGCGGCGCCCGCGTCGTGCAGGTGACGACGTAGTGGTAGTCGGGGTCGCGCGGACGGCGCCGAAGGACCTCGAGGATCGCGTCCTTGCCCACGCCCGACGGTCCGGACACGATCACGAGCATCGCGCCGGGCGCCCCCTTCACCGGCGGGCCCCCGAGCGGCTCCCCGGATGCGGCCGGCACCGGCCGGGCCCGGTCCGGGCCGAGCGCCGGCCGATCCGCGGGTCGCGGTCGGCTCACGACCCGCCCACCGGCTCCACGCCTCGATCCCCGGCCCGCAGCCGCTCGAGGACCGCCTCGAGCTCGGGCGGGAGCGGCGCGCTCGCTCGGACGAGCGCGCCCGTCGTGGGCGAGGTGAACTCGAGCCGCCAGGCATGCAGGAAGAGTCGACCGAGACCGTCCGGACCGCGGCGCGACGTCCCCGTCCCGTAGACCGGGTCGCCGGCCACGCCGTGCCCGATCGCCTCGAGGTGGACCCGGATCTGGTGGGTGCGACCGGTGATGAGATCGAGCTCGAGGAGCGTCCAGCCCGCGAACCGCTCGCGGACCCGGTAGCCGGTCACGCTCTCGCGACCGTCCGCCACCACCGCCATCCTCGTCCGCTGGCGCGGGTTCCGGCCGATCGGCGCCTCGATCCTGCCCACGGCGGCGGCGACCGTCCCGAGCACGAGGGCGAGGTACGTCTTCTTCACCCGGCGGGCCTTGAACTGGGCCATCAGCCCGGCCTGAGCGACGTCGTTCTTGGCCACCATCAGGAGCCCGCTCGTGTCCCGGTCGAGACGGTGGACGATCCCCGGTCGCCGGACCCCCGCGATCCCGCCGTACTCCGCGCCGCCGGCCCGCCCGAGCAGGGCGTGCACGAGCGTGCCCGTGTCGTGGCCGGGCGAGGGATGGACGACCAGGCCGGCCGGCTTGTCGATCACGAGGACGTCGTCATCCTCGTAGACGACCGCGAGCGGGATCGCCTCGCCGACGATGTCGAGCGCGATCGTCGGAGGGATGTCGATCACCACTCGATCGCCGGGCAGCACGATCGCATTGGCCTTGAGCGCCGCGCCCTCCCGGGTGAGCCGGCCTTCGGAGATCAGCTTCTGGACATGACTTCGCGACAGCCCCGAGGCATCCGCGACGAACCGGTCGACCCGGCGCGCCTCGCCGTCGTCCGGGACGACGAACGTGCGCGGCCCGGCGACCGGCGCGCTGGCCGAGGCGTCAGCCATCGGTCGACCGCCTCGCGAGCGACGGACGGAAGGCCAGCAGGAGGAGCAGCAGGAGTGCGACGTCGATCGACGCGTCGCTCACGTTGTAGGTCCAGAACCGGAGGGCGCCGATGCCCATGTCCACGAAGTCGACGACGTAGCCCAGCCGGACCCGGTCGATGAGGTTCCCGCAGGCACCCCCGAGCAAGAGCCCCAGGGCGAAGCTGAGGACCAGGCTCCGCCCCGATCGGGCGTGGTAGCCGACGATGAGCGCCATCACCCCGAGGCTGGCGGCCGCGAAGATGGGCGCGGAGGCTCCGAACAGGCCGAACAGCGCCCCGGTGTTCCTCGACACGACGAGCCGGAGGAGGTCGCCGAGCAGGCTGATCGAGCCGCCCGGCGGCACGTTCGCCACGACCCAGGCCTTGGTGAGCTGATCGACGATGACGATCCCGGCGGCCAGGGCGAGGAAGAGGGCCCAGGCCGGTCGCGGCCGGTCGCGGCCGAGGGCCGCCGGTCCAGCCTCGGTCATCGGAGGTCCGCCGCCGGTCGCCACTGCCTAGCGATCGCCAGAACGGCGACGCAGGACGACCGCGACCGGGCCGGCGTCGAGCTCGACGATCGAGGAGGCCGTCCGGCCTGCGCCCGCTCCGGCGCCGATCCCGTCGGCCAGGACCTCGGCCGCGACCGCGTCGAGGTACGGCGCCAGGGCCGCCGGGAGCGGGTCGAGCCAGACCTCGATCCGCTCGTCGAGCTCGAGCTCCGCCTCGCGGCGCAAGTCCTGGATCGCCCGCTGGAGCTCCCGCGCGTCGCCTTCGGCCCGCAGCTCGGGGGTGATCTCCGTGTCGATGACCACGACGAGACCCTCGTCGTGCGCCACCGCGGTCCCCGGCCGCGGCGTGGCCAGGATCTCCACCTCGTCGGCCCCGAGCGTGACCCCCGCCAGGGTCACCCGGCCGTCCGGAAGGATCTCGAACCGACCCTCCCGGGCGGCCGACATCAGCGCCGGGATCGCGGCCCCGAGCCGCTTCCCGACCCGCGGCAGGAGCAGCTTCACCCGCCGCTCCACCAGGTCGGACTCGTCGTCGATCAGCTCGACGGCCTTGACGTTCAGCTCCTCGGCGATGAGCTCGAGCAGCGCCTCGCGCTCGAGGAGCGATCCGCCGGGCAGCGCGATCCACAGGCGGGCGATGGGCTGGCGGACCTTCAGGCCGGCCGCGCTGCGCAGCGTGCGGGCCAGCTCCACCGCCCGGCGAGCGGTCGCCATCGCCGTCTCGAGCGCGGGATCGCGGTGGGCCGCGAGCTCGGCGGCCGGCCAGCGCGAGAGGTGGATGCTGTCCGGGGCGGACGGGTCCTGGGCCGCGACCAGGTTGTCCCAGATCCCGTCCGTGAGGAACGGCAGGATCGGCGCCATCGTCTGGACGAGGCCCACCAGCGCCTCGTGGAGCGTCGCGAAGGCTCCATCGCGGTCGGTCGGGTCGTCCGAGCGCGAGAACCGCTTGCGCGACCGGCGCAGGTACCAGGTCGAGAGGTCGTCGATCGCTTCCTCGATCGCCCGGCTGGCCCCGTAGGCGTCGTACGCACGCAGCCGTTCCTCGGCCCGCCCCGCAGTGCCCGCGATCCGGGACAGGATCCAGCGGTCCATCGGCGGGCGGCTGGCGGGTGGCGGGGCGCTCGACCCGGACGGGGTCCAGCCGACGAGCCGGGCGTAGGTCGCGAAGAAGCTGTAGACGTTCCACAGGATCAGCAGCCGCCGGCGCGCCTCGTCAGCGGCCTGCCACCCGAAGAGGATGTTGTCCTCCGGTCGGGCGCTCGCGAACATCCAGCGCATGACGTCGACGCCCATCCGCTCGGCAGCTTCGTCGAACTCGATCGCGTTGCCCGAGCTCTTGTGCATCGGCCGGCCGTCCTCGGCGAGGAGCGTGGCGTAGCCGAAGATCGTGCGATACGGCGCGTGCCGCCCGAGGACCGTCGACATCGCGAGCATCGCGTAGAACCAGTTTCGGAACTGGCCGGGAAAGCTCTCGGTGATGAAATCGGCCGGGAACCACTTCGCCCAGTAGGCCGGATCCTCGCGCTGGTGGAGCGTCGAGAAGGGCACGATCCCGGCGTCGAGCCACACATTGCCGACATCGGGGATCCGGGCGACCTGGGCGCCACAGTCCGGGCAGGCGATCCGGACCGCGTCGACGTGCGGACGGTGCGGGGTATGACCCTCGAACTCCGCCCAACCGGCGACCGCCCGCTCACGCAGCTCCTCCCGGCCGCCGACGACGGTGACCGTCCCGCAGGCCGCACAGTCGTAGATCGGCAGCGCCAGGCCCCAGTAGCGCTTCTTGGAGATCATCCAGTCGTGCATGTTCAGGAGCCAGTCCAGCTCCCGCTCGTAGCCGAAGTCGGGGATCCAGTCGATCTCGTCGACCACGTCCATGATCTGGTAGCGGAGGCTGCGCTCGACCTCGTCCGCGGAGAGCTCCGCCCGGGGCCGGTCGTAGACCTCGCCCATGCTGATGTACCACTCGTCGACGAGCCGGAAGACGAGCGGCGTGCCGCAACGCCAGCAATGCGGATAGCGGTGGTTGACCGTCTCGAGCCGGTAGAAGCGATGCTCGTGCTTCAGGCGCTCGACGATCGGCTCGGCGACATCGCGGACGTCGCGTCCGGTGTACGGCCCGAAGCCTTCGACGAAGATCCCCGATTCGTCGAGCGGCGCGAGCACCGGCAGGCCGAGCGCCCGGCCGAGCGCGAAATCCTCGGCGCCGCAGCCAGGCGCGATGTGGACGATGCCCGTGCCCTCCTCCTCGCCGACCTCGGTCCAGGCCACGACCCGGTGCTGGTAGGCCGGCCGCCCGTCGCTCGCCGCGAACGCGGCCCGGACGGCGGCCAGATCGTCGAACGGGCCCTCGTAGCGCCAGCCGACGAGATCCGTGCCGGGTCGCTCCTCGAGGACCTCGAACGGCCCGTGGCCGGCGACGTCGAGGGCCGCCTTGAGCGTCCCCTTGCCGAGCCAGTAGAGCGCCGTGCCCTGCCGGACCTTGACGTAGGTGAGCTTCTCCCCCACCGCCGCCGCGACGTTCGAGGTCAGGGTCCAGGGTGTGGTCGTCCAGACGAGGAGCGACTCGCCCGGGCGGTCGATGAGCGGGAGGCGGAGGGTCAGGCCGGGGTCCTCGCGATCCCGGTAGCCCTCGGTCATCTCGGTCTGGCTCAGCCCCGTCCCACAGCGGGCGCACCAGGGCATGGTGTCGTGGCCCTTGTAGAGCCAGCCGCGCCGATGGCACTCCGCGAGGAAGCCCCAGATGAGGTCGTTGTTCTCGTTGCTGAAGGTGAAGTACGAACCGCCGACCTCGGGCATCCCGAGCCGCCCGACGAGCATCTCCACGCTGTCGGTCACCGGCCCATCCGGCCCCTCGATCGTCGCGACCTGGGCCGGGTCGGCCGCGAGCAGGTCGCGCAGCCGGCGCAGCTCGTCGGGGTCGTTCCAGTCCATCCACATCCCGAGCCGGATCGATTGCTCGGTCTGGCGGGCCGCATAGGTCAGGACGCGCTGCTTGCACAGGCTCACGAACTCGGCGACCCCGTGGTCCTCGATGTCGCGCTTGTTGGCCAGGCCGAGGTCCTTCTCGACGTTGACCTCGACCCACAGGCCCTGGCAGTCGAAGCCGTTCTGGTAGCGCTGATCCTCGCCCAGCATCGCGTGGAAGCGCTGGAAGAGGTCCTTGTAGGTCCGGCCCCAGGCGTGGTGGACGCCCATCGGGTTGTTCGCCGTGATCGGCCCGTCGAGGAAGCTCCAGCGCTCGCGGCCGGCGTTCTGGGCGCGCAGGCGGGCGAACGTCCGACGCTCGCGCCAGCGGGCGAGGAGCTCGTGCTCGCCCGCCACGAGGTCGGGCTTGGCGTTGACGGGTCGGAACATCGGGCCTCGGCTGGTCGTCTCGGCTGGACCGCGGGCCGACCGGCGGCCACTGCGGCGGTGAACGAGAGGTCCGAGTATCCTACCCGCGATGCAGACGCCGCAGGAAACGCCCCCGCGCCGTCGATCGGCCTTCGGCGCCGCGTTCCTCAGCCTCCTGTTCCCCGGCCTCGGCCACGCCTACGCGGGCGCCCCGGCCCGGGCCCTCGGCTTCGCGGCCGGGCCGGTCCTCCTCCTCGCGCTCGCCGGCGGGCTCGCGCTCAGTTCCGGCCTGGGCTTCCTCGCCTTCCTGGCCGCGAACCTCGGGGCGCTCCTCGTGGGCAACCTCGTCGTCCTCGGCTACCGGCTGGCGGCGGCGGTCGATGCGTACCGGGTCGTGGCCTACCTGAACGCCCTCCGAGCTTCGGGCGGCGGGCGGTTCGGACGACCGAGCCTCCGGCTCGAGCCGCTCTCGATCGCCGGCCTGGCTGCCGTCTGCCTGGTCATCGCGGGTTCCCATGCCGTCGTCGCGAAGTACGGCGGCCAGGCCCAGGACCTCTTCAGCTGCGTCCGCGACGCGAACTGCGAAGCCGGCGCTGGCACGGCCGCGTCGCCGTCCCCCGGGCCGGGCGGTTCAGGTGCCCCGACCGCCGTGCTGCCGCCACTCGGGACGCCGCTGCCCACGGTCGCGCCGGCGACCTGGAACGGCAAGGAACGCCTGAACATCCTCCTGATCGGGGCGGATCAGCGACCGAATGACGACACCTTCAACACGGACACCCTCATCGTCGTGTCGATCGATCCGGTCACCCGCCAGGTGGCGATGTTCAGCCTGCCCCGTGACACGGTCGACGTCCCGCTCCCGCCCGGTCCCGCCCAGCGCGTCTTCGGATCCGTCTACGCGGGCAAGATCAACAGCCTCTGGACGAACGCCCGCCATCGCTCGGACGCCTTCCCCGGGACCGACCGGGAGCGCGGCTACATCGCCCTCAAGCAGGCGCTCGGGACGCTCTACGGCCTCGACATCCAGTACTACGTATCGGTCAATTTCGACGGCTTCCGGAAGGTCGTCGACACCCTCGGTGGCGTCACGGTCAACGTGCAGACCCCGGTCCTCGACGACCAGTACCCGGCCGACGACGGGAGCGACCTGCGGGTCTACATCCCGGCCGGGGTCCAGCACATGACCGGCGCCCAGGCGCTGGTCTACGCCCGTTCGCGCCACACCTCGAGCGACTTCGACCGGGCCGAGCGGCAGCAGCGGGTCATCGTCTCGCTCCGCCAGCAGGCCGACCCGGCCCGGATCCTGGCCAACCTCCAGGGCCTCATCGACGACCTCAAGCTCGCGATCAAGACCGACCTGCCCCTCGAGAAGCTCCCCCAGCTCATCGCTCTTTCGAGCGGGATGGACAGCAACGCGATCCACTCGTACGTCTTCACGCCGCCCCGCTACGCCACCGAGGGCACCGACGCCCGGGGCTACGTCGTGGAGCCGAACGTCGTCCGGATCCGCCAGGCCGTCGCGGACGCGTTCAAGGTCGACCCCAAGGCCCAGGCGCAGCAGGACAAGGTCGCCACCGAGAACGCGACGGTGTGGGTCGTCAACGGCAGCGGCCAGGAGGGCCAGGCCGGTCGGCTGGCGACGTACCTCGAGTACCTGGGGATGACGGCCACCGCGCCGAACCAGCGTCCGGACGCGTCCGCGGTGACGTCCCGGATCGTCGTCTACAACGGCCGCGAGGCGGCCCTGCCGGCCACCGTCGCCCTGCTCGAGCAGACCCTCGGCGTCACCGCCGTTCTGCGCGCCGATCCGGCGGTCCGGGTGGACATCATCGTCACGACCGGCCGTTCGACCCCCGACCTGACACCGCCCCCGGGTCCCTGACCGCCGGCTCAGCGGCGCGCGGTCCGGATGGGTCGGGTCAGACTTTCTCGGTCACCCGGTACTCCAGGTAGCGCCCTGCCATCAATCGGGTCTGGGCGTCGAGAGCGGGCAGGTTGCTGAAGACGAGGCCCACCAGCGGCAGGGTGACCCACTGGAGGTACGACGCGAGACGCCGGCCCGCCCCCCACTCCGCCGGTCGTGGCGGCGCGAGCTGCTCCTCGACGAAGACGAGGACGAGCAGGCAGCAGAACGCTCCGGTCAGCAGCCAGGCCGCGTACAGCGGCAGGTTCTGGCCCAGGGTCGTCCGGGCGAAGGCGGGATTGATCAGGAGCGGCAGGTTCGACCCGAAGATGATCACGAACGGCGCGATCGCCCAGTTGATGTGGTCGAGCCAGAGGTCGACCAGGCGCCGGATCCGGCGCCCGCGCGCGATCTCGTGATGGCGGAACGCCTGGTCGATGTAGTACGGGATATCGGTGATCCCCCAGGCCCAGCGACGGATCTGGGTGTACTGCTGGACGAGCGTCCGCGGGTAGGAGCGGGCGCGCACGGCGTCGCCGTACATCGGGATGAACAAGGGCACCGCTCGGAACTCGCCGCTGTAGCGGAAGAAGCTCTTCCAGTAGAAGCGGCTGTCCTCGGGGATGGCGTCCGTGGCCCAGTAGTCGACTTCGTGGACGGTCTGGAGGCTGACCGCGTAGGAGCTGAATGAGACGAGCTTCTCGGGCGTGAGCGAGCGCCACATCTGGACGTGGGTCGCGCCCACCGCCACGAGCCGGACCGGGATCGGGACCTGCCACAGGTTGTTGTGGAACATCGGGACCGGCTGGTAGAGCCGCCGGAAGCGGTCCGGGTCCGTCAGGAACGTGTGGCTGAGGTAGCCGAAGTACTGGGGGTGGACCCGGTAGTCCGAATCGAGGTCGGTGACCACGACCTCGCGAGGGTCGAACCCGAGCCGGACGATCTCGCGGTAGAGCCAGCGTCCGCCGTAGGCCATCGCCGAGCTCTTGCCGACCACGATCCCGGGCTCGAGGGGATCCAGGATGTGGAAGAAGTGGAGGAAGCGCGACCCGAACAGCTCGCGCAGCCTGGCCACGTTCTCGCGGCCCTCAAGGTCCGTCTCCCGGGTGATGATCGCGATCATCCGGCGGTCCGCCGGATGATCCGTCTCGGCCAGGGCGCGGACCGTCTCGTAGAGCTTCTCGAACGGTTCCGTGTAGGTCGGGATGAGCGCCACGTGCCAGAGCCGGCGAGGATCGCCGAGCGGCTCGCCGCGCCGGGCGCGCAGCCGCTCCAGGTCCAGGCGTTCGTCCTCGAGCCGGGCGTATTGACGCCGCCCCCCGTGCGCCGCAAGGCGCTCGCCGGCCCGCTCCAGCTCCCGGACCCGGGTCAGGATCCGGGGGGCCAGGCGCTCGATGGCGGCCAGCCGGCCGTCGATATCGGAGAGGGCGAAGGCGCGGGTCCGCCAGTCGCCGGCGATGACGCGCCGGATCCGGCCGAAGGTGACGGTGACGCTCGCGGTCAGCACGACCGCCTTGTAGAACCAGTAGAAGTCGAAGCTCAGCACGAACCAGGCCACGACCCCGGGGAACCGGAACGAGAGGACGACGGGGCTCAGGATCAGGAGCCAGGTGACCAGGCCGGGCGCGACCTCGAGAGCGCGCCCGACGATCCGGGCCCGGACGGGGTCCGCCGGCGCCTCGACCGGCGGTCGCGAAGCCGAGGAGTCCGCGCCGGGCTGTGGCTCCGCCTCGACGACCGTCACCGGGCCGGCGACGGTCGTCTCAGGCACCCTCGCCGATCGGGGTCAGCCAGTGGGCGTACTGGGGCAGGCGCCCGCGAACGGCATCGAAGTACGTCGCCCGGATCCGGGTGGCGATCGGGCCCACGCCGCCGGTCCCGACCGGCCGATGATCGACCTCGACCACCGGCGACACCTGGACGCCGGTGCCGCACATGAAGATCTCGTCCGCCACGTACAGCTCCGAGCGGTCGATCGAGCGGACCTCGGTCGGGAACCCCAGGTCCGCGGCCAGCTCGAGGATCGCCAGTCGGGTCACGCCCTCGAGGATGTCGTCGCTGACCGGTGGAGTGAGGACCACCCCGTCGCGGACCACGAACAGGTTGGCGGCGGAACCCTCGGAGGCGTGCCCATCCGGGGTCAGGACGATCGCCTCGTCGAAGCCGTTGAGCTCGGCCTCGGTCTTCTGGAAGGCCATGTTGACGTAGCCGCCGACGATCTTGCCGCGGGCCGGGATCGCCTCGTCGGCATTGCGCCGCCAGGACGAGGTCATCACCCGGATCCCGTGTTCGGTGTCGATGTAGTTCCCGAACGGGAGCGTCACGATGTAGAGCTCGTGGTCGAGGTGGTGGAGCCGGACGCCGATCGTCCGGGTGCTCTTGTAGAGCGACGGCCGGATGTAGGCGTCCTCGCGGAACCCGTTCCGGCGGACCGTCTCGAGGATGAGCCCGCTGAGCTCATCGACGGTCGGGAGCCCGTCCATCAGCAGGATCCGGGCATTCGCCAGGAGCCGCGTGGCGTGCTCGCGCACCTTCAGCCCGTACAGGACCCCCTGGTCGGGATTCCAGTAGGCCCGGATCCCCTCGAAGTTCGCCGTCCCGTACATGAACGCGTGGGTCATGACGCTGACCTTCGCGTCGCGGAGGGCGACGAAGCCGCCCTCGAAATAGCAGATGAGACGGTCGAGGTCGGGGGTCGCGGAGGCCGCGGACGGGGTCGGGGCGACGGTTCCGGCTGGCTGCTGGGAGATCATCTGGCGACGGCTCCTGGGTCGGTGTCGCGCGGCGACGGGCGTCGCGCGGGCTCGTCGAGGCTGGCTCGGAGTATACCGCGCTCCCTCGGCCGCTCCGGCCGCGGTCAGTGAGCGGCCATGGTCAGCACGACCGCGCCGAGCTCGACCAGGTAGAAGGCGCCGCCGATCAGGAGCGAGCGGGCGTCGAGCGCGCCGCGCCGCAGCGATGGCCCGAAGATGAACGCCGTCGAGACCAGGGCGACCCCCGCCGACAGGAACGCGATGCGCGACTCCTGCCCCACGGCCCACGAACCGGCGGCGAAGACCAGGGCCACGGAGGTCGGGATGGCGCTCTGGAAGACCATCGCCCCGGTGATGTTGCCCAGCGCCAGCGTGTCCTTGCCCTGGCGGACCCACAGGACGCTGTTCAGCTTCTCTGGCAGCTCGGTCGCGATCGGGGCGATGACCAGGGCCAGCAGGACGTCGTCGAGGCCGAGCCCGCTGGCCAGCCGATCGACCGCCCCGACGAACAGGTAGGCACCCCCCACGATCGCCACCAGGGAGACCGCCAGCTGGGCCTGGATGGCGTGCAGGCCCGGACTGTCGGGGTGGTCGTCGCCGCGCCGGTCCAGGCGCCGGAAGCGGAGCGGGAGCAGATCCGGTTCGCGGTCCGGAGCGTCCGCGCGAAGGTGGCCCCGGACGTACCAGGCATAGCCGGCGACGAGCGCCGCGGCGACCGCCCAGCGCGGCCAGAGCAGGTCGGCCGGCAGGAAGGCGACGCCGATCGCCGGGATGTACATGGCCGCGAACACCCGCAGGTCCTGGACGAGCACGGCCGGGTCGACGGCCATCCGGGACCCTGATGGCCGGCGGGCAGCCATCAGCAGGGCCGCCAGCCCGGTGACGAACATGGCCAGGGTGGCCAGCATGAAGGGAGCGCCCAGGATCGCGCCGATCCCGATGTCGGTCCCGGCAGAACCGCCCGCGACGAGGATCGCGATCAGCGGGATCATCGTCTCGGGCAGGGCCGTTCCGACCGCCGCGAGAACGGACCCGACCGCGCCGTCGCCCAGGCCGTGCCGGTGCCCGAACCACTCGATCCCGTTCGTGAACAGCTCGGCGCCGAAGAGGATCACCGCGAAGGCGACGACCAGCAGGACGATGTCGCCTGGCGTCATCGTCAGATCCCGATGAGGCCCACGGCGACGCTGGCGGCGATCACGCTCAGGATCGCCGCCGCGATCACGGCCATCCTCCGGTCGCCGGTCCGGAGGTAGCCGACGAGCGAGGCGAGGACCCGGCTCGCCGGGGTGGCGACGACCGCCAGCAGGCCGAGCCAGACGAAGCCCTCCGGGCGGAGGGCGAGCACGTCGCCGGGCAGGCGCCCAGGATCGAATGCCGGGACGCTCGTCTCGAGCGCCGACCGGCCGTCGAGGAGCATCAGCAAGACCCCGATGCCCAGGATGGCGACGCTCAGGACGATCGCCACCGCGAGCAGCCGCGCGATCGCGCGGTCGAGCGCGTCGGTCGGGCCGCGAGGCGCCTCCGATCCACGAAGCGCCTCCGATCCGCTGGGCCGCCCGCGAGTGCCGCTCACCGGAGCGCTCGACCGACCATCTGCCAGGCAGTGAAGAGCATCACGACCACGAAGAGCCAGCGCAGGAGCCGCACGTCGACCCGGTGGGCGATCCTCGCCCCGACGGCCGCCCCCAGGTAGACCCCGACCGCCGTGGGGGCAGCGACGAACGGGTCGATCTGGCCGCGCAGGAGGTAGATGACCGCGCTCGCCGAGGCGGTCACCCCGATCATCAGGTTGCTCGTCGCGGTCGCCACCCGGAGCGGGACGCCCATGAGCAGGTGCATCACCGGGACCTTGACGATCCCGCCGCCGATGCCCAGGAGCGCCGAGACGATCCCCGCGAACCCGCTCCCGAGGATGCCCCGCCCGAAGTTCCGAACGGTGTAGGGCGGGATGACCGCCGCCGCGGGCGCCCCTCCGCCACGCGCGATGCCGACGGCCCGAGGCCCTCCCGACGGCACCCCCGGCTGCTCGACGAGCGCCGGGCTGTCCGGGGCCGTCTCATCGGGGCCGGGCGCCGCCTCGCGCCGACGGCCCATCGAGACCGCGGTGTAGCCGAGGAGGAGCGCGAAGAGCCCGGCCAGGACGCGCTCGGCGATCAGGAACGCGACGAGCCCACCGACGAGCGCCCCGATCGCGGTGAACAGCTCGAGCGTCATCCCGAGCCGCAGGTTCGCCACATGGCGCTCCAGGTAGACGCTCGCGGAGGCCGAGCTGGTCACGATCACCGCCACCAGGCTCACCCCGACCGCCTCGCGGAGCGGCAGGCCGACGCCGAGGGTGAGCAACGGGACGAGGAGGATCCCGCCGCCCAGGCCGAGGAGCGACCCGAAGACTCCCGCCGCGAGCCCGCCCGCGATGAGGACGCCGACGATCATCGGTCGGGGCGGCGTCCCGGTACCGGGACGCCCCGGTCCGGAGCGGATCGGTCCCGGGTCATCCCGGGTTCAGGGCCGGAGGTGCTGGGGCGCGTACGGCAGCAGGGCGACGTGACGTGCGCGCTTGAGCGCGACGGCCAGCTCGCGCTGATGGCCGGCGCAGGTGCCGGTCTTGCGGCGCGGTTCGATCTTCGCCCGCTCGGAGAGGTAGCGCCGGAGGCGGTTGACCTCCTTGTAATCGATCTGGACCGTCTTGTCCGCGCAGAAAGCGCAGACCTTCCGGCGGCGTCGATCGCGGTAGTAGTCGTCGCGCTTCTTCGACTTGCTTGCGGCGGGGGGCATCGTTCGTGGTTCTCCCGGTGGATGTCGGTCTGGTGGTCGATGGGTCGGAGGGGCGAGTCGGTCGGGCCGGGCGAGTGGCTAGAAGGGCAGGTCGTCGAAGTTGCCGTCGTCGAGCTTGTCGCCCGCCTTGCCGTCGTCGAGCTTGTCGCCCGTCTCGTCGCCGTCCTTCGTCGGACGGACCGGTCGGCTGGCCGGCCCGACGGGTCCCGGATCGCCGGCATCGCCCTCGCGCACGCGCCGCTCCAGGTTCGTCACCTGGTTCGCGACGAGCTCGGTCGTGTAGCGCTTCTGCCCGGACTGGTCCTCCCACTGGCGGGTCTGGAGCCGGCCCTCGATGTAGACCTTGTTGCCCTTGCGGAGGTTCTCGGCGGCGCGCTCGGCCTGCTGGCCCCAGACGACGATGCGGAACCACTCCGTCTCTTCCTGCCACTCCCCGTCCTGGCCCTTGTAGTTCCGGTTCACGGCCACCGTGAACTGGGTCACGGCCTGGCCGTTCGGGGTGTAGCGCATCTCGGGATCGCGACCGAGGTTGCCGATGATCATCGCCTTGTTGAGCGACATGGCCAGTGCCTCCAGATGCTCAGTCGATGGCGGCTGGAGCGGCTTCGGTCTCGGACTCGTCGATCCGCTCGCCGGGCCCCTCCTCCTC
>JBGPFS010000002.1:0-39263 GCA_041483455.1 Candidatus Limnocylindria bacterium
AGCGCGCCGCCGACGATCGCCGAATCGCGCCACTCCCGGGCCGTGGGAAGTCGAGCGCGGTCCGCCTCCGGGATCGTGGGATCGCCGCGCCGGCGCGCCGCCAGCGCCAGCTCCACGGCGACGAGCGTCGAGCCCGAGATGAGGAATCGGACACCGGCCATGAGGAACGGCGGGATCGTCTCGACCGCCACCCGGATCCCGAGGTAGGTCGAGCCCCACACGAGATAGAGCGTGAAGAGCCCAGTCCAGATGGCCATCGACCCGGCTGCCGGGCGGGCAGGCAGGGTCGTCATCACGGAACTTGGCCGAGTCGCCTGGTCCAAGTCGTCAGCATACATGGCCATGGGCGAGCGGGTCCCGGCGCGTCGCCGACCCTCGGATGGTGGCCGGGCATCACGCGGCGATGGCAGGCCGGCACTCGAGACACGCCCGGTACCCCGCCCGAACGCCGTCCGCCGCGGAGCGGAACGGGACACGGTGCCGGTCCGCGATCCGACGGGCGTTGTGGCAGGTCGGCAGGCAGAAGATGCGCGTGGTATCCGAGCCGAGGTAGCGGACCCCGGCCCGGGCCAGCGACTCGAGCCCGTCCGGATCGAGCCCCTCGCTCGCGAGGAGGGCCCGCTTGTTGATCGGTCCGCCGAGCGAGTACTGGCCGATCGAGCCGTCGCTCCGGACGACCCGGTGACAGGGCACGATGAGCGGCACGGGATTGTGGCCGAGTGCGGTGCCGACCGCCCGGACGGCGTTCGGGCGGCCGATCTCCGCGGCGATCCAGCCGTACGGCCGGACCTCCCCGTGCGGGATCTCGAGCGCCTTCGCCCAGACCTCGCGCTCGAAGTCGGTGTGTCCGCGCAGGTCGAGCGGTACCCGGACCCGCCGGTCGCCCGCGAGCCGACGCCGGATCGCCGAAGCCAGGCGAGTGGGAAGCTCGATCGCGCGATGCGCGGCTCGGGCATGGGTCGCCCGGAACCAGGCCTCGAACGCGGGGTCGTCCGGGGCGTCCTCGACCGCCGAGACGCCCAGCCCATTGAAGGCGACCCGGACCTCGCCGATGGCGGTCGCGAGCGGGGCATACGCGTCGGCCAGCCCGACGGCGATGAGCGTCGCGGGGACGAGCGTCGCGGGGCCGGCGACGCGCCGGGCGCCGAGGAGGGACTCGAGGTCGTCGGCCTCGACGACGGGGTCGCCAAGGGAGTGGATCGGCGGGTTCATCGGAGGGCCTCCTGGGTCCGGCTGGGGGGAGCGGTCTCGGCCTCGAGCGCCGCCCGGAGCAGCGCGAGGCCGCGATGGACCTGCGCCTTGACCGTGCCTGTCGGTCGGCCGAGGACGTCGGCCGTCTCGTCGTATGAGAGTCCGTCGACGCAACGCAGGACCAGCGGCCCGCGGTACCGCTCGGGGAGGGCCAGGAATCGCGCCGCCCATGCCTCCCCGGCCTCGCGCCGGTCGAGGCGTCCATGCGGCGTCTCGCGTTCCCGCCCGGCGGGCTCGGCCAGCCTCGGATGGGTCAGCTCGTGGGCGAGACTGGTCGTGGCGGGGCGCACCGCCCGGGCGCGAGCTCGGTTGCGGGCCAGGTTGACGACGATGCTGGCGAGCCACGGTCGAAGAGCGACGTCGCGGATCCGCGCCGCCTCCCAGCTGCCGAGGGCCCGGTAGGCCCGGACGAGCGCGTCCTGGACGAGGTCCTCGGCGTCGGCGGGCGAGCCGGTCAGCCGGAGCGCGATGGCGTACAGGCGGTCCGAGTGGGCGCGGACGAGCGCCTCGAAGGCGCCGTCGAGGTCGATGGCCAGGCGGGCGGTCAGCTCGGGTTCATCCATCTCGGCGTTGATAACACGCCGTGCCGGCCTTCCGTTGCGTTCCACGACCATCGCGCTCTGGAGCCACCCGGAGCGGCCCCGCGTCAGGCGGCCGGTGCCCCGCGGGCCAGCCGGCTCACATCGAACCGGACGACCGGTCCGTGGCCCCGGATCAGCTCGGTCTCGCCGGTCGGCTGGACGAGGAAGATCCAGACGTCCCAGGTCGTGTGGCTGACGATGAGCGCTCCGAGCGGCACCCCCGCGGCGTACAGCGCGCACCAATGGGCACCCGCCAGCCCGGCGGCCCCGAACAGGGTGAAGTTGCCGGTCACGACATGGACGCCCCCGTAGACGAGCGCGGCGAGGGCGGCGCCCGGCCAGCGCCCGAACCGACGCATCAGCGTGTCCTGGACCAGGCCGCGCCAGAACAGCTCCTCGGCCGGTCCGACGATCGTGGCCAGTCTGAGTGCGATCTCGGGCTTCGGGCGCAGGGCCCGGAGCGAGTAGATCTCGCGGATCTCGTCGTCGCCGCCAGGGATCACCCCCCGGGCGAAGCGGTCGCCCTGCCGGAAGGTCAGGTACAGGACGAACGCCGACAGCCAGCCCGCGACGAGGTGACCCGGCCGGATGCGAGCGCGACGGGCGGCCGGGGAGGTCAGCAGCGCGAACCCGCCCAGCCCGATCCCCGTGAGCGTCATCCGGCTCCAGAATCGCGAACGCGGCCCGTTGAACGTGGCCGAGAAGGCGGCCAGGGCCGCCCCGAGCGCGACGAGCAGCACGACACCGCCGGGCGCGTCCTCCGCCGGCTCCGTCCCGACCGGCCCGGTGCCGCCCCGGCGCCTCCGCCTAGCCACGGAAGGCGGCCAGGCCGGAGAGCAGGATCCCGGCCACGAGCAGCCCGCCGAATGCCAGGTGGAGCCGGGCGGTCTGGAGATCGATCAGGGCGATCGCCCGCTGCTGTCCGCTCGCACCCAGCTCGGCCGACCGGATGACCTGGGCGAGGTAGGGCAGCGAGACGATCGCCAGCAGCGTCTGGGCCGGGACGAGCCGGAACGCCACCGCGAGTCCCAGCGCGATGTAGGCCCCCAGGACGAGGCCCACATAGCTGAGGTGCGCCCAGGAGCGCCCGACCCGGGCCGAGAGGGTCAGGATGCCGGCCCGGGTGTCCTCGGAGATGTCGCGCCACTCGTTGCCATGGAGGATCGCCGCGACGAGCAATCCGACCGGGATCGAGATGACGAGGGCGGTCGACGACCAGGTCCCGGTGACCGCGAAGTAGCCGCCGAGGACCATCAGCGGGCCCATCAGGAGGAAGACCAGCGGGACGCCCAGGGCGTGGAACTTGTACTGGAACGGCGGGGCCGTGTAGAAGTAGCCGCCCGCCAGGCCGGCGACTCCCAGCGCCACGATGACCGGACCGCGCACGGCGATCAGCCAGATCCCGAGGAGGACGGCCACGGCGAAGGCCGCGAAGGCCAGGCCGAAGGCGCTCCGCTCGCTCATGCGCCCCTTGAGGAGTGCGTGGCTCGCCCGGGGCGAGGTGATCGTGTCGATCCCCTGGCGGATGTCGTAGATCTCGTTGATGACGTTCGTCCCGGTGTGCAGGAGGACGGAGCCGAACAGCGCCGCGAGGAACGGCGGCCAGGCGAACCGGCCGTCGACCGCGGCCAGCGCCCCCGCGGCGGCGACCGGGACGATCGATGCGGTGTAGGCGAACGGCCGGATGATCTCCCAGACGGCGCCACCCCGCCGGTGCAGCCAACCCGCCCGCCCGAGTCGGCGGTCGTCGGCGAGCGCGGCGCCGGAGCCGGCCACGGACGTCTCGACGCTCGCGGCCTCGGCGCCCACTCGACCGGCGGCCGTGAGCGGCAGCGTGGCGTACAGGCCGGCAGCGGCCACCAGCTCGTCGATCTGCTTGTCCTCCTGGAGAACGGGCTGGAGGAGCGGCAGGCGGAGACCGGCTTCGACGTGGAAGGCGAGCGCCTTGGCCGCGACGTCCTCGCGCGTCCCGCACAGCATGAACGCGTCGAGGAGCTCATCGGGGATGAGGTTCCCGGCGCCGTGGTAGTCCTCGGCCCGCCAGGCCGCGGCGATCCTGTCCCGAAGCTCGGGGTCGAAGCCCGCTCGCCGGAGCGACACGTCGGACAGGACCGACATCATGTAGATGACGAACGGCTCGCGCTTCGCCCGGTTGAGGGCCTCGCGCCGGGTGGCGTCGACGAGCGACAGCAGGTACCCGGCGGTCTCGAGGTCGCCCGGGTCGCGGCCGGCTTCTCGGGCCGCGTCGGCGAGGCGTCCGAGGATGCCCCTGAGCGACGGGATCGACTCGGCCGGCCGGGCCAGGTAGCCGTCGGCCTTCTGGCCGGCCAGCGCCACGAACTCCTTGCGGTAGGCCGCGATGTGGATCGGGATCCGGTGGGTGGGGGCGAACATCGGCTGGATGGGGGGCAGCCCGGGAGTCGCGGACGGGAGCCGCTCGCCCCGCCACAGGAGCCGGATCTGGTCGATCGCCTCCGAGACGCGTGTGACCGCGCTCTCGGGGTCGTACGGGATGCCCATCTGCTTGAGACGGAGGGGCAGCCCCGTGCCGATCCCCATCACGATCCGTCCGGGCAGGAGCTCATCGAGCGCGGCACCGGTCATGGCCAGGACCACCGGGTGCCGGGTGAACGGGTTGACGGCGCCGAGCGCCACCCGGAAGCCGTCCTCGGCGTCGTCGCCCTCCGCAGCGAGCGCGCTCGCCACGGCCGACCCGAAGCTGACCGCGTCCCGCTCGTAGTACGAATCGTGGATCCAGATCGAGTCGAGGCCCGAGTCGCGGGCCTGGCGGGACCAGCGGATCACGTCGTCGATGTCGCCACGTGCGGCCAGGCCGAGGCCGATCGGGCGGGCGAGGGTGCGCATGGGGCTCCTCCGGGGGTCGGGAGGTCGGGACGGCCTGGGCGGATGGTACCGCTCCGCGGCCTCACCTGCTACTTCGCGGGAGCGGGTTACCCGGATGCCGACCAGCGCGAACGAACGCCTGGGGGGTCGGACCGGCGTGCGACAATCTGGCCACGATGCCCATCGACGAGCGCTTTGCCGACCTCGCCTCGAGCCTGGCCGGGTTCTACCGGGCCTGGGCGATCCATCTGGGCCTGGAGCTGGGGCTGTTCCGCCGGATCCGCGCCGCCGGGCCGGCCGGGATCACGGGCGACGGACTGGCCACGCTGGCCGGCTGCACGCCCGACGCGGTCGAGGTCTGGCTCCGCCTCGCCCACGCGGTCGACCTCGTGGAGATCGACGACGCTCGAGCCACGCTCGATCCCGCGGTCGCCGCGATCCTCCTCGACGACGAGCGCCCCGAGTTCCTCGGCGGACAGTTCACCTCGACCGTCGTGAGCAGCCTCGACTACGACCGGATGGCCGAGTGGTTCCGGACCGGCCGTCCGATCCCGGAGCGTCCGCCCCGCTTCCATCGGTCGATCGAGGCGGTCACGGCCCAGGACATCGCCGTCTTCTTCGCGGAGGCGCTGGCGGCCCTGCCGGACCTGGCGGCCGAGCTGCTGGCCGGCGCCCGGATCCTCGACGTCGCCTGTGGCGGCGGTCGATGGCTCGTGGCGGTCGCTCGGCGGTTCCCGGCGGTCACGCTCGTGGGGGTCGAGTTCGAGCCGGATTCGGTCGCCCGGGCGATGCGCCTGGTGACCGAGACCGGGCTCGGCGACCGGATCACCATCGAGGCTCGGGAGCCGCTCGAGCTGCCCTACGGGCCCACCTTCGACCTGGCCTACTTCCAGGACGCGCTGCACGACCTGCCCGATCCAGTGGGCGCCCTGCGGTCCGCCTGGTCGACCGTGCGGCCGGGCGGCCGCCTGCTCGTCCTCGACTGGTGCCTGCCGGCCGACCTCGAGGAGTCGCGCTCGCTCCAGGGCGCGCTGCTGTGGGGGATCCAGCTCGACCAGCGCTACCAGGGCACCAGGATGTGGGACCACGCCGGGTTCAGTGGGCTCTTCGCGGCCGCTGGGATCCAAGCTCCGACCGTCGTCGACCTGCCGTCCGGCGCGACCATCTTCGTGGCGGTCCGGCCGGCCTGAGCGGCCGCGGGATGATGCCTCTGGCCTGGCCGCCGGACGAGGGTGCCGTGCTGGCGGCGGTCCTGGACCGGCTCGATCGAGGGGCGCCTGGCCTCGAGGAAGCGCGTCTGGCTGCGATCGGCTGGGCCACCCTGGAGCTCGACCGGGCCGTGGCGGCCTTCGCGCCGGTCGCATTCTCGGCTGCGGCGCCCGACCGGCTTCTCGGCGCCCGCGCGCTCGTCGGTCGGCCCGCGGAGGAGGGCCCGGCGCTGATCCTCCTCGAGCCGTCGACCGAAGGCCGGCTCGCCGCGCACCTGGCCCGGTCCGGCGAGGGCCCGGCCGTCGCCTACCTCGACCTCGGCGGGGTCGGCCTGGCGAGGGCAGCGGAGGCGTTTCGGGCACGCGGAGCGAGTCTCCGCTCGGCGATCGACGGTCCGCTCGGCGCGGCGATCCGGATCGCCGGCGGATGGTCCGCCGCTCGGCCGTTGGGGTGGGAGCTCATCCTCGTGGCCGTCGAGCGGGGTACCATCCCTCCATGGTCGAGACGACCCTGACCCTGCGCGAAGCGACCGCCGCGGATGCCCCGCGGATCGCCGCCCTCTTCACCGACGAGGCCTACCCTGCCGGGAGCAGCCAGGTGGCGGCTCGGCTCGAGCGCGTCGCCGCAGCCGGCGGCTCGGTCGTCGTCGCGGAGAGCGGGGGCGAGCTGCTCGGCTTCATCGCGTTCACGGTCGTGCCGCGCTTCGAGCATGACGACACGTTCGTCCGGATCCTCGCCCTCCTGGTCGACCCGGGGGTCCGCGACCGAGGCGTCGGGCAGGCGCTGATGACCGAGGCCGAGCGGATCGGGGCCGGGATCGGGGCGGCGTTCGTGGAGATCACCGCGGGTCATCACCGACCCGAGGCGCGGCGTCTCTACGAGCGGATCGGCTACGACGCCGGTCTGACGACCTATCTCCGGAAGCGTCTCTGAGCGGCGCGTCCTCGGCGGAGACCCTTCCGTCCCTCCGGCTTCGCCGAGCCAGCACCCGGCTCCTGGAGCTGCCGTGGTCGCAGCCCCTCGCCGAGTGGCCGGCGGACGAGCTCGGGCTGCGCGACCTGCCGGTCGGCCCGTCGCGCCACCTGGTCCGGTTCGTCCCCGACGGAGCGACCCTCCACGCGGTCAAGGAGGAGCCGCTCGAGGTGGCCCGTCGCGAGTACGCAGTCCTCCGCCACCTCGAGACGCTCGGTCTGCCGGCGGTCGTGCCGGTCGGGCTGGCCGAATCCCCCGAGCGCGGGACCGCGATGCTCGTCACCGAGTACCTCGCCCACTCCATCCAGTACCGGCGCCTGCTGATGCGGCTGCCGGCCGGACCGGGCGGCCACCGCGACCGGCTGCTCGATGCGATGGCCTCGCTCCTCGTCGACCTCCACCGGGGCGGCGTGTTCTGGGGCGATTGCTCGCTCGCGAACACCCTGTTCCGGCGCGACGGCGACCGGATCCAGGCCTCCCTCGTGGACGCGGAGACGAGCGAGGTCCAGCCGAGCCTGTCGAACGGCCAGCGCTCGCACGACCTCGACATCCTGGTGGAGAACGTCGCCTTCGGCCTGGCCGACCTGGCCATCCTGCGAGCCGACCAGGCGGCCGGGCTCGGACGGGCGAGCTCGCCCGAGAGCGGCGGCCGCGAGCCCCTGCCCCCCGGCGATCCCTTCGACGAGGCGATCGCGGCGGCCGAAGGCGTCCGCCAGCGCTACGAGGCGCTCTGGGACGAGCTCCATGCGGAACATGAGCTCCGACCCGACGACCGGCATGCGGTCCGGTCTCGGGTCCGACGGCTCAACGACCTCGGCTTCTCGGTCGACGAGATCGCCCTCGAGCCAGGCGCGACGGGCGATCGACTGCGGCTCCGGGTGGCGGTCACGACCCGCCGCTTCCATGCCCAGGAGCTCGAGCGCCGGACCGGGCTGGTCGCGCTCGAGGGGCAGGCCCGGTTGCTGATGAACGATCTGCGCGAGTACGGGTCCTGGCTCGCCTGGGCCGAGGATCGCCCGATCGATGAAGTCATGGCGGCCAGCCGGTGGCTTGCCGAGGTCTACGCTCCGGTCGTCGCGCGGCTGACCGAGGTCGTCCGGGCCGACCGCGACCTGGTCCAGGCCTACTGCGACGTCCTCGAGCACAAGTGGCTCGAGTCGGAGTGGATCGGTCGGGACGTGGGTCTGGCGGCGGCGCTGGAGTCCTACGTCGCGCTCGGCGCGCCCTCACCTGAAGAGCCCGTCGGGTAGGCCGCTACCAGCGTTCCTCGTGGACGATCTCGGCGAGCGGCCGGCGGCCGGCCGGGCGGTTCGGGGCCCGGAGCTTCTCGGGGTCCGCCGGGTAGCCGAACGAGAGCAGGAACTCGCAGTGGCGGCCGGCCGGGTAGCCGAGGAGCCGACGGACGAGATCGTGATCGTAGACCGTCGCCGGACAACTCCCGATCCCGAGCTCCCACGCGACCAGCATCATGTTCTCGGCGGCCTGTCCCAGGTCGAACAGGATCGAGAGGGGAGCGTCGGCGACCGCCGGATCCGGCGTCACCAGGGCGACGGCGACGGCGGCCCCGGCGAGGTGTCCGGCGTAGGGTCCCACGGCGGCCAGCTCGGCGAGGTGGCCGCGCTCGCGACAGACGACGAAGTCCCAGCGCTGGAGGTTCTTCGAGCTGCCCGCTCGCCGGCCGGCGTTGAGGATGCGCTCGAGGTGCTCCGCCGCGAGCGGTCGGTCGGCGAAGGTCCGGACGGCGCGCTTGGCCTGGATCGCCTCCCAGGCCGATCCTCGCGTTCGGGCAGGCTTCTCGGTCTGGGTCGCCGTTCGCGCCTCGGTCTGCGCCCCCGTCGATCCGCCGGTCCGGGAGCCGGTCATGGCTCGGCCGATGCGCCCAGGACCGCCGCCGCGACGTTGGTCGCCCGGTCGCCCACGAGTGACTCTTCAGGCTCCGCGAGGCGGGCCGAGGGGGTGGCCGCCGCGACGTCACCGGCGACGTCGGGGTCGAGCGGGCCGCCGAGCTCTCGGGCCAGGAACCGGGCGACCGTCCGTCGGTAGATGGGATCCTCATACAGCCAGGTGTGGCGGCCGCCGGCCACGATCAGCGTCTCGATCGGAGGCGCGTCGGCGTCGTCGCGCCGGGAGGCCCGGGCGGCCGCCTCCAGGATCGCCAGATGGCGGGGCGGCATGACCTCGTCGAGTTCGCCGTGGATGAGCAGGATCGGGCCGCGATACCGGCCGATGGCGTGCCGGGCGCTGATCGCCCGGACGGCGTGGCCGCGAGGCTGCACGAACACGCGGGTCGTGAGCCAGGCGAGCGGGTGGGCCACCAGGTCCGGGATCGGGAGCCGCGCCAGCCGGAAGGTCTGGTGGACCAGGAGGCGAGGATCCGATGGCGTCGCGACGCTGACCAGGGCGGCCACCCGCGGATCGGCAGCCGCGGCCAGGATCGCCCCGATCCCACCCATCGAGTGACCCAGGATCGCACCGCGCGTCACCTCGGGACGGGCGAGCAAAGCGTCGAAGGCCGCCTCGGCGTCGGCCCCGTACTCGCCGCCGCTCACGGGCAGGGCCTCCGCCGGATTGGCGCCGTGGCCGCGCACGTCGAACGTCAGGCAGTGGAACCCGGCCGCGTGGAGAAGCCGGATGTTCGGGAGCGTCCGGTCGCGGGCCGAATCCCAACCGTGGACCAGGAGGACGCCCGGTCCGGGCTTCCCGCCGTTGGCGGGGATGAACCAGGCCGGCAGCAGACCGGCGGGCGACGACACCATCGTCTCCTCGAACGGCAACCCGAGGTCGGCCGGATCCTTGAGGGGCGGGCGCCGGCGCGGGAAACCCGCCCGCTCGCGGTAGACGTGGGCGAATCGGACGGCGAGGGCGACCGGCGCGGCGACGAGAGCGGCGACGGCGCCGGCACGACGCAAGGTGCTCACGACCGAATGGGACGACGGACGGGCGGCCCTGTCAAGCGGCCCGCCGTCTCGGGGCTCGGCCGCTAGACTCGGAGGGTGACCAGACGCGATCCCTACGAGGTCCTCGGCCTCGGGCCCGGCGCCGCGCCGGCGGCGGTCAAGGCCGCCTGGCGACGGCTGGCCCGCCGACACCATCCGGACCTGACCGGAGGAGATCCGGCGGCGGCCCGGATGGCGACCCGGCGGATGGCCGAGATCAATGCCGCGTACCAGGCGCTCCGCGAAGGCGGTCCGGCGCTCCACGACCGCGCCGCGCGGGCGGCCGGCGACGTCGACGCGCAGCCCGGTCCGCCCGGGCGCGGAGGGGCCCGGGGCGGTCGGGCCGGGGCGCCGCCGCGGGCCAGCGCGATGCCTCAGCCCAAGCCCGGCCGTCCGGTGACCGCCCGGCTCGACACGAGCGGGTTCCTTCACCAGCGCAACCGGACCACGACGACGCCCGGCGACCAGCGCGGGCGCCCGGTGGGGCCGGCCCCGGTCCGGAGGCGGGCGGAGAATGGCCCGCGTCGGGCGTCGGATCCGAACGGGCCGCTCATCCGCTCCCGGGTCCGGCGCTTCCGCCCGCCGGTCGCCCCGAGCCTCGAGGTCGCGACGGCGACGGTCATCCCGTTCGGGAAGTTCCACGGCCACACGCTCGGCCAGATCGCGGGCTTCGAGCCGTCCTACATCGACTGGGTCTCGGGAACGATCACCCGGGATCCGGATCTCGTGGCTGCGGCCCGGGTCGTCCGCGGTGAGCTGGACCGACGCGGCGTCATCCGGCGCGCGCGAGTCACCGTTCCGGGCTCGCTTCCGGATCCCACCGGTCCATAGGGCCCCGGGACAGGACCGCTGGTCGGGCGCGGCCCGTGGAAGACGGACCGCTCCCGATGATGAGACCTGCCGTCGAGCGCGGATCCGGGCCTGTCGGCCGATCGCTCATGGTCACTCGGCTCGTGGGCCGACGGTCGGTCGCCTCTTCGGCCAGCCCGGAAGCGTTCCCGGCTGGTCCTGAACATCGAGGTTCGGACGACCTTCGGTCCCGTGGCCGACGCCCCAGGTGGATCCCGGGCCGCGTCGACGGCATGGCGGAACCGTACGCTCGATCCGGCGCCCCGGGCCATGGCGAACTGGTCCCGTTGTCGCCCCGTCGAAGGTGAGGCGCACCGGCGCACCGAACGGGACCCTCGTACCACTCGACGGCAGGGTCACCGGAGGGGCCGTAGACTCGACCCATGTCCGCCGACCGCGCCGCCGCCCGCAGCGCTCGTCTCGCGCTCCTGTTCGCCGCGATCGTCCTCGTCAGCGCCTGTGGGTCCGCCGCGACGTCCTTCGATCCGACGAGCGCCTGCGGCGGGGCGGAGGAGCAGCGGATGCCGGGCGCCTACCCGGACCTGGAGGCGACCATCCCGACCGCCCTCGACGGCGTGGCGGCCGATGCCCGCGACTCGGGTCGCTTCTGCGCCGAGCGCAGCCTCGGCTCGCTCTGGGAGCGAGGCATCCGGGAGGCGCGCTTCGCGGGTGGGACGTGGCCCGGCACGAACGGCGCCGGGCTCTCACTGGTCATGTTCGAAGCCGACGGGCTGACCCCGGATGCGCTCTTCGCCTCCTATGAGGCGGGGGCCCGGGCATCGGCAAAGGTCCGGAACGTCACGACCAGCCGGCCGACCGTGGCCGGGTCCACGGGCTTCCGGCTCGACGCGATCAACGGCGACTTCCGACAGGTGGTCGTCATCTGGCCGGGCGACCGGGACGGACGGGTCCGGGTCGTCCTGGCCTCGGACCTCGCCGAGGACCGGGTCCAGGCGGCCATCGCCGCCTTCCACTGACGGCCGCCGGGCGCTAGAGTCGCGCCATGACCTGGTCCGCCCGCCGACGCGCCTGGGAGGCCGGTCGCCTCCGCCCGGCGCTGGATCGCGCGCCAGAGCGGCGGACCCGCTTTTCGACGATCAGCGATGTCGAGGTGAGCCGGCTCTACGGGCCATGGGACTGGACCGCGAGTGGCCCCGCCGGAGAGCCGCTGGGGCCGGGCGGACCCACGGCGGTCGACCACCTCGGCGACGCGCTGCGGGCCGGACGCTGGGACGACTTCGACCCGCTCCGCGACATCGGGCTGCCGGGCGAGCCGCCGTTCACCCGCGGGATCCACCCCAGCGGCTACCGTTCGCGCCTCTGGACGATGCGGATGTTCGCCGGGTTCGGCGCCGCCGAGGACACGAACGCCCGGTTCCGGCAGCTGCTCGCAGCCGGCCAGACCGGCCTGTCGATCGCCTACGACATGCCGACCCTGTACGGCTACGACACGGACGATCCCGAGGCCGAGGGCGAGTTCGGGACGTGCGGCGTCGCCGTGAGCAGCCTGGCCGACATGGAGGTCCTCCTCGACGGCCTGCCCCTCGACCGGGTCAGCACCTCGATGACGATCAACTCGCCGGCCGCGCCGATCTGGGCGATGTACATCGCGGCGGCCGAGAAGCGCGGCTTCCCGCGGGCCGCCCTGGAGGGCACCACCCAGAACGACATCCTCAAGGAGTTCGTGGCCCAGAAGGAGTTCCTGTTCCCCCCCGGCCCGTCACTCCGCCTGGTGACCGACACGATCGAGTTCGGGACCCGGGAGCTGCCTCGCTGGAACACGATCTCGATCAGCGGCTACCACATCCGCGAGGCGGGCTCGACGGCGGTCCAGGAGCTGGCCTTCACGATCGCCGACGGGATGGCCTACGTCGAGGCGGCCCTCCGCCGCGGCCTCCGGATCGACGAGTTCGCGCCCCGGCTGAGCTTCTTCTTCAACAGCCACAACGACTTCTTCGAGGAGATCGCCAAGTTCCGGGCGGCCCGGCGGATCTGGTTCCGCCTGATGACCGAGCGCTACCGGGCGGAGAACGAGCGATCGACCTGGCTGCGCTTCCACACCCAGACCGCGGGCGTCAGCCTGACCGCCCAGCAGCCGCTCAACAACCTGACCCGGGTGGCGATCCAGGCGCTGGCTGCGGTGCTGGGCGGGACCCAGTCGCTCCACACCGACGCCTACGACGAAGCGTGGGCGGTCCCGTCGGCCGAGGCGGCGCTCCTCGCCCTGCGCCAGCAGCAGGTGATCGCCGAGGAGACCGGCGTGGCGGCGACGATCGACCCCCTCGGCGGCTCGTGGTTCGTCGAGCGGCTGACGAACGAGACCGAGCGGGCCGTCTGGCGCTACCTCGACGAGATCGATCGCCGGGGCGGGATGGTCGCGGCGATCGCCGAGGGCTACCCGCAGCGCGAGATCGCCGATGCCGCCTATCGCTTCCAGCGCGAGCTGGATGCGGGCGAGCGGACCGTCGTCGGGGTGAACCGCCACGTCGATCCGGAGGAGGTCCTGCAGATCCCGCTCCTCCAGGTATCCGAGACGTCGCTTCGGACCCAGCTCGCCCGCCTCGAGCGGACCCGGCGCGAGCGGGACGGAGCCGCAGTCGGGGCGGCCCTCGCGCGGCTGCGCGACCTGGCGGCGCGCCCTGAGAGCTCGGAGACGAACCTGATGCCCCCGCTCATCGAGTGCGCCCGGACCTACGCCACCCTGGGCGAGATCTGCGGCGTCTTCCGTGCGGTCTTCGGGGAGTACCGGGAGCCGGTCGCCGTCTGACGGCCCGGAGACGGCGCCCGGTCGCCGGACCCCGACAGCCTCGCGGCCGACTACCATCGGGGTCCGCGGTCGCGGCCAGCAGGAGGAGCCCATGTACCTCGATGCCCTGTCGTTCCTCGAAGACGAGCGTGAGGCCTGGCGTCCCTACGAGGCGCTCGATGGACTCTCCGACGCCCGGCTCGCGCTGCCGCTCGAAGCGGCTCACGGCTGGTCCGGGCGGGACCTGATGGGTCACCTGACCGCCTGGCTCGAGCACTCGCTCACGGTCGCCCGCGAACTCGCCGTCGGCGAGACGAGCGCGGCGAAGGCGCACGGCGACGCCGACTGGCAGGCCCGCGGCGACCAGATCAACGACGAGCTGCTGGCGGCCTGGCGAGCGCTCCCGATGGATGAGGTCCGGCGCCGCTTCCGAAGCGTACCGGGCGAGTTACGCGGCTACCTGACGGTCGTGCCCGAGGCGCGCTGGATCAAGAGCGCCGAGTACGAGGAGTTCTTCCTGGACGAGACGATCGACCACTACGCCGGCCACCTCGCCGATCTGGCCGCGGTCCTCGGGACGACCGCCGGCTGAAGCCGGGAATCACGAGACCCCGGACGGCCCGGGGTCTCGTGGGGGGGAGGAGGAGCGGGGAAGGGGTCAGACGGCCGGCTTGACGAATTCGGCCAGCCCGAACTGCTGCTCGAGCTGCTCCATCGGCCGGAAGCCGACGACGCCCTGCGGCTGGGCGCCCGGCTTGAAGAAGGCGATGGTCGGGATGCTCATGATGTTGAACGCCCGGGACAGGCCCGGGTTCGCGTCGACGTCGACCTTGACCACGTCGACGCTGCCGTCGTACTTGGCGGCGATCTTCTCCATCTCGGGGGCGACCATCTTGCAGGGGCCGCACCAGGCCGCCCAGAAGTCGACCACGACCGGTCGGTCGCTCTTGAGGACGACCTCCTCGAAGGTCGCGTCGGTGACTGCCTTGATCTCGGCCATCTGGCCCGGATCCCTTTCTCCCGCGCCGCGGGACCGTGGGCGACGGCGGCGAGCCGTCGTCCCCTCTCCGCCCGTCAGCGGGCGATCGTCTGGATGAGTCGGTAGGCCTCGAGGACCCGCGGGTCCGTGAGGCGATAGTAGACGGTGCTGCCCTCGCGCCGGGTGGTGACGAGCCCCGCGCTCCGGAGCACGGCGAGATGCTGGCTCATGTTGGGGACCTGGCACCCGACCACGGTCGAAAGGTCGCCGACCGAGAGCTCGCCAACGGCGAGCGACTCGAGGACGCACAGTCGCTTGGGGTCCGAGAGGGCCCGGCCGACCGCGGCAAAGCGCCGCCGATCGAGCTCGCTCGAGGTGGGGGTCTTCTCCAGCACGAACCGACGGTATCACGAGTTGCGCAACCACGCAAGTCTACGTCGCGGACGGCGCGGCGTCGGTCCGGGCGAGGGTGCCGGCGAGCCCAGGGCGCCGCGGCAGGTCCGGTCACGAGGGGGTCGTCTGCGATACTGCGCCGATGGCGGACCACCTCGTCCCGCTCGAGCGGATCCTCGCGGCGCGCGAGCTCGTCGCGGCCCGCGTCCACCGGACGCCGCTCCTGAGCTCGCGGACCGCGGGGCGGTTCGCGTCGGCCGCGGCCCGGATCCAGCTCGCCGACGGGACGGTCTACCTCAAAGCCGAGCACCTCCAGAAGACCGGCTCGTTCAAGCCGCGCGGGATGACCGCCCGGGTCGAGGCGTTGTCGCCCGACCAGCGGGCAGCCGGGATCATCACCCTCTCGGCCGGCAACGCCGGCCAGGCGTACGCCTGGGCAGGCCGGCAGGCGGGGGTGCCGGTCGTGGTCGTCATGCCGGCGGGGGCCGTCCGCTCGAAGGTCGAAGCCTGCCTCGGCTACGGCGCCGAGGTCGTCCTCTACGGCGCCCACGTCGGCGAGACCTTCGCCCGGATGGAGGCGCTCCGCGACGAGCGCGGCCTGACGTTCGCCCACCCGTTCGACGACCCGGACGTGATCGCCGGCCACGGCTCGATCGGCCTCGAGATCCTCGACGACCTGCCGGACGTCGACGTGGTCGTGGTCGGTGTCGGTGGCGGCGGCCTGATCAGCGGCGTCGCGGCGGCCCTCAAGGAGCTTCGGCCCGCGGTCCGGGTCTACGGGGTCGAGCCGGTCGCCTCGAACGCGCTGTCGCTCGGGATCGCGGCCGGCGAGCCGGTCCGGATCCAGCCGGCCAGCGTCGCGGACGGGCTGGGCGCCCCGTTCGCCGGGGCGTGGACGATCGCGATGGGCGCTCGTTACCTTGATGGCATCGTCCTGCTCGACGACCCCACGATCCTGGCGGGGCTCCGCTTCGCGGCGGAGCGGATGAAGCAGGTGCTCGAGCCGGCGGGAGCGGCGGCCCTGGCCGCGATCCTGGCCGGACGGATCCCGCTCCGGGACGGCGATCGGGTCTGCGTGGTCGCCTCGGGCGGCAACGTCGCGCTCGAGCGCCTGGGCGAGCTCCTGGCGGCGGCCGCGCCACTGCCCGAGCCGGGCGGCTGATGGATCCGTCGGGAGCCGGACCGCCGAGCGGCGGCCGACCGACGCCCGAGCCCGAGCCACAGCCACTGCCGCCGTCCGCGCTCGGACCGCCGACCTGGCCCGGGGTCGGCTCGGTGCTCGGTGGGTCGCTCGACCTCCTGGTCCGCTCGAACCGCTCGCTCCGCGTGGCCTCGCTGACGATCGGTGCTCTCGCGCTCGGCACCGTCGGCCCGTTCGTGCTCGAGTTGCTGGCCAACGATCGACCGCTCGACGAGCTGGTCCGGTCGGGCGGGGACACGGCGCTGGTGGTCACGCTCATCGTCGCGTTCCTCGGCCTGATCGCCCTCGGGACCGAGAGCCAGATCCTCGCCTTGGCGATCCTCGGCGGGAGCTTCGTCGGCCGGCCGCTGACGTTCCTCGAGGCCCTTCGCCGGTCGCGGGCCGTCTTCTGGCGAGTGATCCGGCTCTCGCTGCTGGTCGGCATCGCGACCGAACTGGCCACGGACTGGCTGGGCTCCGGCCTGGGTTCGCTGCTCGGTCGGGACTCCGATGCGTCGGTGGTCGGGGCGAGCCTCCTGACGGCGGTGATCATGGCGCCGGCGGTCTACGGGGTCGCCGGCATCGTCCTCGGCGACGTCGGCGCGCTCGAGTCGCTCAGACGCTCGTTCCGGCTCGCGCGGGCGCGCTACCGGCTGGCGCTCCTCGTTTCCCTCTTCGGGGTGGTCGCGCAGTACCTCTTCGTCGCGGCGCTCGGCGCCGGCTTCGGCCTCGAGGGCAGGCTCCTCAGCCCCTTCTCGGCCCAGCTCCAGGCGCTCTCGCCGGGGACGTGGCCGTGGCTGGCCGTCCTCGGCGGCGGCGCCCTGGTGGCCCTCTTTGCGCTCGGGACGCTAACCTTCACGATCGGCGCCCTGAGCGCTGCGCCGCAGGTGGTCGCCTTCCTCCGACTGACCGGCTACGCGCGGGGCCTCGACGGCGCTCGCGACCCGGAGGGTGCTGGCTCGGGGACGCGACCGGCTTGGCTGAGCCGACCGATGGCGATCGGGATCGGCCTGGCGGTCCTGGCGATGGCGCTCGATCTCCCGTCGCTCGTCCGATAGGACGGGCGGGACGTCGGCTCCGGCTGGTCGGCCAGCTCTGCCCGACCGGCGAGGACCCTACGCCAGGCCGAGCTCGTCGAGGCGGTCGTCGTCGATGCCGAGGTGGTGAGCCAGCTCGTGGATCACCGTCCGCCGGACCTCTTCCTCGAGCTCGACGAGGTCGGGGAAGTCATCCTCGAGCGGGAGCCGGAAGAGGCTGATCTTGTTCGGGAACGGGACCAGGTCGGCGCCGTATTCGGTCCGCGGCGTCCCCTCGTAGAGGCCGTAGAGCGTGTCGTCGGGGTCGTCGGGGTCGATCCCAGCCTCGTCGAGCTGATCGTCGCCCGGCTCGTCCTCGATGACGATGGCGACCTCGGCGAGGGCTGCCCGGAACGGGGCGGGGATCGTCGCGAGCGCTCGCTCCACGAGCCGGTCGAACCGGTCGTGAGCCGGTGCGCGGTGGGGTCGCTGGTGCCGCGAGCCGCGCCGTCGTTTCGCCATCGTGCCCGTATCCTACGGCCGATGGACCCACGTTCCCGCGCCCCGGCGCCGGTGCCGCCTCCCGACATCGAGGCCGAACCGGACGGCTATCTCGTGGAGGTCGGGCCCGCGGAACGGATCCACTTCCTCGACTGGGGCGGGCCGGCGCCCTGGGGGGTCGACGAGACCGTCGCAGCCGAGCCGTCCGACGCTGCCGAGGCGGCAGGCGGCTCGCCGGTCCTGCTCATCCACGGCCTCAAGGCGACCGCCTGGAGCTGGACCGCGGTGGCTCGTCGCCTCCGCCGCGTCCGGCGGGTGGTCGCGCTCGACCTGCGCGGGCACGGCCTGTCCGATGCGCCGACCGAGGGCTACACGCGGGACCGCCTCGCTGACGACGTCATCGCGGTCGTGGACGGGGCGATCGGTGCGGGATCCCGGGTCGTGCTCGTCGGGCATGGCTACGGCGGGATCGTCGCAGCCTGGGCCGCCGAGCGCCTCGGCGACCGGTGCCTCGGGCTCGTCCTCGTCGACGGTGGCTGGCAGGATCTCGCCGCTGAGACGGGCCTGGCCCCGGACGAGTGGCTGCGCGACCTCGAGGAGCCGCCCGAGGTCCTGCGCTCGATGCGGGCGTTCCTGGTCGACCGGTCCGCCTTCGACCCCGCTAGCTGGGATGCCGACGAGGAGCGGGCGGCCCGGGCGACGGTCGTCGAGGTCCCGGCCGGCAAGCTGGTTCCCGCCGTCCGGCCACATGCCCTCGCCGGGTCGGTCGAGGCGATCTTCGCCTACCGACCCGAGCTGGTCCTCCCGGGGCTGAGCGGGCCGATCGTCGCGGTCGTAGCCGCGGAGGACGAGGAGGCTCGGAAGCGGCCGGCCCTCGCGGCGCTGGATCGGCTCAGGCGGCTGGCCGGCCGGCCGGCGATCGTCGTCGTCGACCTGCCGGATGCGGGCCATAACCTGCCCCGCTACCGACCGGCCGAGGTCGCAGGCGCGATCCTCGGGGTACCATCCGCCCGATGAGCCAGACGCATCGACCGGGCCAGCCGAGCGGCCCCAGCGCCGGGGATCCACCGGCGCGAGCACACGACCTGCCGCCCCACGTCCGGGCGATCGTCGACGAGATCGAGACCGAGATCGGCGACGCCTCCTCGAGCCTCCGCGCGGAGTCCCTCATCGAGGGCGGCGCCGGTCGCGGCGGCGGCAACGGCCGCGTGGAGGCAGCGGTCCGGGAGATCCTGGTCGAGATCGGCGAGGATCCCGATCGCGCCGGGCTTCTCGGGACACCCGAGCGGGTCCACCGGATGTACACGGAGCTGACCGCCGGCTACCACGTCGACCCGGACCGGCTGGTCAACGGGGCCATCTTCGAGGTGGCCTACAGCGAGATGGTGGTCGTTAAGGCCATCCCGTTCTACTCGCTGTGCGAGCATCATCTCCTGCCGTTCTTCGGCACGGCAGCCGTCGCCTACATCCCGCGCGGCCGGGTGGTCGGGCTCTCGAAGATCCCCCGCATCGTCGAGATGTTCGCTCGCCGTCTCCAGGTTCAGGAGCGGCTGACCGAGGAGATCGCCGAGTTCCTCCAGACTCGCCTGGAGCCGCAGGGCGTGGGAGTCGTGATCGAGGCGACCCACCTGTGCGCCGTCATGCGGGGCGTCCGCAAGCCGGGCACCGTGATGACGACATCCGCGGTCCTGGGCCTCTTCCGGACTCGCGACCGGACCCGGGCGGAGTTCTTCGCCCACCTCGCCCGACCGGCCCCGGGGGCGTAGGCGCGAGGCCTCCAGCGCGGCCAAGAGGCTAAGATGAGGCCATGACCGACCGCCCGATCAAGGTCCTCATCGCCAAGCCCGGTCTCGACGGCCACGACCGCGGCGCGAAGGTGCTCGCCCGCGGGCTCCGCGACGAGGGCTTCGAGGTCGTCTACACCGGGCTCCGCCAGACCCCCGAGATGATCGCGACGGCTGCCCTCCAGGAAGACGTCGACGTCGTGGGGCTGTCGATCCTGTCGGGGGCCCACATGACCCTGCTGCCCCGGATCTGCGAGATGCTTCGGGCGAACGGCCTCGACGACATCCTGGTGACCGCGGGCGGGATCATCCCCGACGACGACATCCCGGCCCTCAAGACGGCCGGCGTGGCCGAGGTGTTCGGGCCCGGCACGACGATCGGCGAGGTGGCTGCGTTCCTCCGGGCGAACGCCCGTCCGCGCGACTGACGTGGTCGCCCCGGCAGCGGAGGCCGAGGCGCGGGCCGCCGAGCTCGCCGACGCCGCGACCGCCGGAGACCGCCGTGCCCTGGCCCGCCTTCTGACCGCGGTGGAGAACCGCACGCCCGTGGCGGAGGCGGCCCTTCGGAGGCTCTATCCGCAGGCCGGACGGGCGCACCTCGTCGGCGTCACGGGGCCGCCCGGCGCCGGCAAGTCGACCCTCGTCGCCGCGCTCATCGCCGAGGTCCGCAAGGTCGGTCGGCCCGTGGCGGTCGTGGCGGTCGACCCGTCCAGCCCGATCACCGGCGGTGCGATCCTCGGCGACCGGGTCCGGATGCAGGCCTACGCCGCCGATCGCGACGTGTTCATCCGCTCGATGGCGGCGCGCGGCCACGCCGGCGGCCTCGCCTCGACGACCGGCGCCGCCTGTGCCGTCCTCGATGCCGCCGGGTTCGACCTCATCCTGATCGAGACGGTCGGGACCGGCCAGAGCGAGGTCGAGGTGGCGGCGACGGCCGACACGACGATCGTCCTCGAGGCGCCCGAGATGGGCGACGAGATCCAGGCGATCAAGGCCGGGCTCCTCGAGGTGGCCGACCTCGTCGTGGTCAACAAGGGCGACCGACCCGGGGCCCAGCGGACGGCCAGCCAGCTCCGGGCGATGCTCGGCGGCGTGCCACGGGTCCTCGAGGGGCCGGGCCACCCCGCGGGCGATGTCCCGGATCCGGGTCGAGCGCGGCCGAAGCGCCCGGAGATCCTGATCACGACCGCCGCCACCGGCGCGGGGGTCCCGGAACTCCTGGCGGCCCTGGATCGGCACCGGTCCGTGGCCCGGGCGACGGGTGACGGGACCGCCCGGCGGGCTCGGGCAGAGGCCCAGGTCCGGGCGATCCTGGCCGACCGGCTGGCGGACCGGCTGAGGGGGGCGGGCCTGGCCGTGGAGGCGGACGCAGCCTACGCGGCGGTCGCCGACCATCGGCTCGACCCGTACGCTGCGGCCGACCGCTTGCTCGGCGCGATCGTGTCCGGGGAGGATCCGGATCGGGTGTCGGAGGCAGTGCGACGAGCATCGGAGGGACCGGGATGAGCATCGAGCGGATCTTCGTGGCGGGGGCGGGGCTGATGGGCCACGGGATCGGCCAGGTCCACGCGGCGGTCGGCAAGCGGGTGACCCTCTACGAGCCGGACCTGTCCCGGGCGGTCGCCGGCCGGGACAGGATCGCCGGCAATCTCGAGCGCGCGGTCGCCAAGGGGAAGCTCTCCGACGAGGAGCGGTCGGCGATCCTCGAGCGGGTGAGCGCCACCGACGACCTCGATGAGGTCGCCGACGTGGACCTCGTCGTCGAGGCGGTCTTCGAGGATGTCGCGGTGAAGACGGCCCTCTGGGCGGAGCTCGACCGGCGAGCCCAGGGCTCGACGATCTGCGCCTCGAACACGAGCTCGATCTCGATCGACCGCCTGGCACAGGCCGTCGCGCCGGCTCGCCGCGAGCGGTTCGTCGGGATGCACTTCTTCAGTCCCGTCCCGGTGATGCCGCTGGTCGAGCTGATCCGCGGCTCGGCCACCTCGGACGCGACGGAAGCCGCCATCCGGGCCCTGTCGGGGGAGCTCGGCAAGCAGGTGATCGTCTCGGCCGACCGGCCCGGGTTCATCGTCAACCGGACCCTCATGCCGTTCCTGGCCGAGGCGATGCGCGGCTTCGAGGAGGGCCTCGGGAGCGCCGACGACATCGACACGGGGGCCCGGGTCGGCCTGAACCACCCGATGGGCCCGCTCGAGCTGGCCGACTTCATCGGGCTCGACGTCTGCCTGGGCGTCATGCGGGTCCTCCACGAGGGACTCGGCCGGGAGCAGTTCCAGCCGCCGAGAGTGCTCGAGGAGCTCGTCGCCGCCGGGCACCTCGGCCAGAAGACGGGCCGGGGGTTCCACGCTTACCCGAGGCCGCCGAAATGAGCGAAGGTCCGGGCGGAGGCCGGGGCGAGGGCCCGGGTCGGGCGGCCGGCTCCGGCTCGAGTGGCGCCCGGGCCATCAGCCGCACGGGGGTCCGGGCCACGAGCCCGACCGGCGGGCTGACCGAGGAGGAGCGCCTCCTGCGGACGACCGCCCGCGAGTTCGCGGAGCGGGAGGTCGCGCCGACGGCGGCGGAGCGCGACGAGACCGAGCGGTTCGACCGATCCCTGTTCGCCCGGATGGGCGAGCTCGGCCTGACCGCGGCCCCGTTCCCCGAGTCGGTCGGCGGAGCGGGCTTCAGCTACCTCGGCTGGGCGCTCGCGATGGAGGAGATCGCCGCGGCCGACATGGCGACGGCGATCACCCTGTCTGTCCACATCCTGAGTCAGTTCCCCGTCCTGACCTGGGGCACCGACGAGCAACGGGGGCGCTGGCTCCCGGCGATGCTCGCGGGTGAGGCGATGGGCGCCTTCGCCCTGACCGAACCGGCGGCCGGATCCGACGCCGCGGCGATCCGGACCCGCGCCACCCGCCACGCGGCCGACGGGACGGAGCTCCCGGCCGATGCTCCCGCCGAGGCCGTCGCCGAGTACCGGCTGACCGGCACGAAGATCTGGATCTCGAACGCACCGGAGGCAGAGCGCTACCTCGTCTTCGCGACGCTGGATCCGGAGCTCGGCCGGGCGGGGATCAGCGCGTTCCTGATGGAGCGCGGCAGCCCCGGCTTCCGGTTCGGTGCCCACGAGAAGAAGATGGGGATCCGCAGCTGTCCGGCGGCCGAGCTGGTCTTCGAGAACGCGGTCGTGCCGGCCGCCGATCGGCTCGGCGGGGAGGGGGAGGGCTACCGGATCGCGCTGTCGGCCCTCGGCGAGGGGCGGATCTCCATCGCCGCCGCTTGCGTCGGCCTGGCCCGCTCGGCGCTCGAGCAGTCCGCGGCGTACCTGCTGCAGCGGCGCGCCTTCGGCGGGCCGCTCGCCGACCAGCAGGGTCTGCGGTTCACCCTGGCCGAGATGGCCCGCGATATCGCGGCCGCCCGGGCGCTGACCCACGAGGCGGCCCGGGCGAAGGATCGCGGCGAGCCGATCGCCGAGGCCTCGTCGCTCGCGAAGTGGTCCGCGTCCGATGCGGCGATGCGCGTGACGACCGATGCCGTCCAGCTCTTCGGGGCCAGCGGCTACTCGCGCGAGACGGGGATCGAGCGGCTGATGCGCGACGCCAAGGGCGCCCAGATCTACGAGGGCACGAACCAGATCCACCGCCTGATCGTCGCCGACGAGCTGCTCAAGCGGGTCGGTCCAGGCTGAGGGCGGCGTCCGGCTCCGGGCCGGGCGACCCTTGACGTCGCGTCCTGAGTGGCTGATGGTCGTCACAGCGACGCAGGCATGAGGTGGGGCGATGTTCCGCCCACGACGGTCTCCCGAACGCACGAGCCTGAGCGGTCCTCACCGGTTCATGGGGCCGCCGGACCCTCGTCTTGGTCTCGCACTCGGCGCGGGGCAGAGCGCCGGACGCGGCGGTCCCGGTTCATCGATCGGGGCGGCGCTCATCGCAGGGGCCAGCACTCGGCCTGTTCGGTGTGCGCTGTCTGGCTGCGGCAAGGAGCGCGAGGACCCGATCCACTGGCCGGCTGAGTAGCCGCTTCGAGGTCCGGCCGAGTTTCATTCACCGGCTCTGAGCGACGACCCGGCGATCCGGCGATCCTGCCATCGGTCTGCCCAGTACGCCTTCGGCACCGATTCGCGGCATGTCGAGCGCCTGCGCGGCACGCGGCACGCGCCCGGCCGCCTGAACCGTGGTCCGCTACGCACGGAGATCAGGCCCCGCTCGGCGGGAGACTCGGCGGACGGGCGCAAGATCCCGACCGAGGCGCACCTGGTGGACCGCTGGCAGGAAGCTCAGGGCGGCCATCGGTCCGGAGGGTCGCCGCAGCCACGCATGCACGGTGCGGCCATCGAGCGGGAACTTCGCCCGGAGCACCGTCTCGTGAGCCGCCAAGGCTCGCCGGTTCGTGCGCCCGTCCGCAACGACCACCCACGTCGCGATCGCCGTCGGAGCCCAGCTCCGCTCACTGGCGATCACGGCCGCAAGACGTCCCTTTCGATCGATCGAGCCCATCAGTTCGTTGAGGTCGACGAGCTCGGTCTTCAGCTCGATCACGAGGAGCGCCCGCCGACCTGGATGCCAGGCCAGGATGTCGATCACCCCGCGTTCGCCGTAGATCGAGAACGAGACTTCGGGCTGGGCCACCCAGCCGCCCAGCGAGCCGAGCAGCCGGGCCATCGCCTCGTGCATCGCCGCATGGCGGGCGTTCACGAGCCGGCCGAGATCGCCACCCTGCCAGCGGACCACCGTCTCGAAACGGGCGTCCGTGGCGGCGGCCACCCGCCGGATGAGCCCGAGCGGGACGGTCTCCAGCCGGCCGTGCTCGATCCGGCCGACGATCGTGCGGGAGACCTTCGCCCGCTCGGCGAGGTCGATCTGTCGCCAGCGCCTCCGAACCCGGATCGCGCGAAGCGCCATCCCAGCGCGCTGATCGTCCATTCCCGCATCGTAGAGGGGCGCCCTCATCCGGGCCGCTCCGCCCGGTGTAGATTCCGGCCATGTCCGACCAGCCCGGTGGCCCGAACGGCCACGCCTATCTCGTCAGCGCCATGCGGACGCCGATCGGACGGTTCGGCGGGGGCCTCTCGACCGTCCCGGCGGTCGAGCTCGGCGGGGTCGCGATCCGGGCCGCGGTCGAGCGGGCAGCCATCCCCGAGGGGACGCCGATCGACGAGGTCCTGATGGGCCAGGTCCTCCAGGCCGGGGTCGGCCAGGCGCCGGCTCGACAGGCGGCGCTCCGGGCCGGCCTTGCGGCCTCGACCAGCGCGACCACCGTCAACCGCGTCTGCGGTTCGGGCCTCAAGGCGATCATGCTGGCGGCCGCGGAGGTCCGCGTCGGCGACGCCGACCTGGCCGTGGCGGGCGGCATGGAGAGCATGAACCTGGCCCCGTACCTCCTCCCGAACGCCCGCTACGGGTACCGCCTCGGCGACGGCACGCTCGTCGACAGCACGGTCCACGACGGCCTGTGGTGCGCGATCGAGGGCTGCCACATGGGCACCCACGCCGAGCGGGTCGCGATCCGCGACCGGGTCAGCCGCGCCGACCAGGACGGGTTCGCGCTCGCCAGCCAGCAACGGGCGATCGCCGCGATCGACGCCGGGCGATTCGCCGACGAGCTCGTCCCGGTCACGGTTCGGGATGCGAAGGGCCGCGATACGGTCGTCGATACCGACGAGAATCCGCGTCGCGACAGCACGCTCGAGGCGCTCGCCAGGCTCAAGCCCGCCTTCGACCTGCCGGACGGCGAGGACCGCGGCGACGCGACCGGCGGCACCGTCACTGCCGGGAACGCTCCGGGCATCACCGACGGGGCGGCCGCGACGATCGTCGCCTCGGAGCGGGCCGTCGAGCGGTATGGGCTGCGACCCCTCGCCCGGATCGTCGGCTATGCGCAGGCCGAGGTCGAGCCCAAGTGGCTCTTCCTCGCCCCGGTGGCCGGGGTGCGCCGGCTGCTGGAGCGGGTCGAACTGCCGCTCGAGGCGTTCGACCTCATCGAGATCAACGAGGCGTTCGCCGCCCAGGTCCTGGCCGACGGCCGCGAGCTCGGGTTCGACTGGTCGAAGGTCAACGTGAACGGCGGCGCGATCGCCCTGGGCCACCCGATCGGCGCGTCGGGGGCGCGGATCGTCGCCACGCTCCTCCACGAGCTCCGGCGGCGCGCCGGCCGCTACGGGCTCGCAACGCTCTGCCTGGGGGGCGGCGGCTCGGTCGCGATGGCCTTCGAGCGCGTCTGACCGTCGAACACGCCGAAGACGCGGCAACCCGCCTACCGCCCGAACGGCTGCCGCCCGAACGACCGCCCGACATCCCGCCATCGAACCACCGCCAGTCGAGGAGCAGCCGACCGATGACCGAGCCACCGACCGCCGCGCCCACCCCCGCCGTCGACGCCCCGACATTCCAGCTGTTCATCGGCGGCGAGTGGATCGACGCCGGCACCGGGCGGACCTTCGAGAGCCGCAACCCGGCCGACACGCGCGACCTCGTCGGTCGGTTCCAGTCCGGCGACGCGGCCGACGCGGCCCGGGCGATCCGGGCGGCCGAGCTGGCCGGCCCGGCCTGGCGCCGGACGCCGGCGCCGAAGCGGGGCGAGATCCTCTACCGCTTCGGCGCCCTGATGGCCGAGCACAAGGAGCGCCTCGCCCGGGCGATGACCCGGGAGATGGGCAAGGTCCTGGCCGAGGCCCGCGGCGACGTCCAGGAAGGGATCGACATCGCCTTCCTGATGGCGGGCGAGGGGCGCCGGCTCTTCGGCGACACGACGCCGTCGGAGCTGCCGGACAAGTGGGCGATGAGCATCCGCCAGCCGATCGGCGTCGCCGGGATCGTCACGCCCTGGAACTTCCCGATCGCGATCCCGTGCTGGAAGATGATGCCGGCCCTCGTGACCGGCAACACCGTGGTCCTCAAGCCCTCGAGCGACACGCCGCATTGCGCGACGCTCCTCGTCGAGCTGCTGGCCGAGGCGGGCTTCCCGCCCGGCACGGTCAACCTCGTCACCGGCTCCGGTTCGGAAGTCGGGGATGCGATCGTCGAGAGCCCGGACGTCCCGGTCATCAGCTTCACGGGCTCCACGGCCACCGGGAAGCGGATCGCCGAGCTGGCCAGCCGGCGCCTGAAGCGGCTCAGCCTCGAGCTCGGCGGCAAGAACGGGATCGTCGTCCTCGCCGACGCGGATCTCGACCTGGCGGCCGACGGGATCCTGTGGAGCGCGTTCGGGACGACCGGCCAGCGTTGCACGGCCTGCTCGCGGGTCATCGTCGATCGGAACATCGTCGACCCGCTCATCCAGCGTCTCGAGGCTCGGGCGGCGGCGCTTCGACTCGGCTCCGGCCTCGAGCCGTCGACCGACGTCGGACCGCTCGTGAACGCCGGCGCGGCCGACAAGGTGGCCTCGTACGTGGAGATCGGCCGTCGCGAGGGTGAGCTGGTGACCGGCGGGCGTCGGGCCGCTGGACCGGGCCTGGAGCACGGCCACTTCTTCGAGCCGACGATCTTCGCCGGGGTCCGCCCGATGGACCGGATCGCCCAGGAGGAGATCTTCGGACCGGTCCTCTCGGTCATCCCGGTCGACGGGTACGACGAGGCGGTCAGGGCGCTCAACCAGACCCGCTACGGCCTCTCGTCGTCGGTCTACACCCGCGACGTCAACGCCGCCTTCCGGGCGATGCGCGACTTCGAGTCCGGGATCGTGTACGTCAACGCCGGCACGATCGGTGCGGAGACCCATCTCCCGTTCGGCGGCATCAAGGAGACCGGCAACGGCCATCGCGAGGCCGGCCACGCCGCGCTCGACACGTACACCGAGTGGAAGTCGATCTATATCGACTTCTCGGGCCGCCTCCAGAAGGCGCAGATCGACAACCAGCCGGGCTGAGCCGACCACCGTTAGGCTCAGCGGCGGTCCTAGAACCGTGTTGCGGATCGATCCCAAGGGGGCCCGCCGTCGTCGCCCGAGCGCCCGATGCGCTACCATCCCCCGCGGGCCGGTAGCTCAACGGCAGAGCAGCTGACTCTTAATCAGCTGGTTGAGAGTTCGAATCTCTCCCGGCTCACCACTCTGCCACGCACGATACGACCCCCTCCACCACGGAGGGGGTCGGTCATTCCGGGGTCGTACCCCCTTACCCCCGAGCGCGTCGGAGGGATACCGCCTGCTGCGCTGCTTCGGTCGCATGCCATCGTCGAACGCTGCCGGACTCGGGCTCGCGCCGTGGTAGGGTCCGCGGATGAGCAGACCGATCCTCGCCGACGCCTTCGGCCACCACGTCTGGGCGACCCTCCGCCTGATCGACGCCTGCCTGCCCCTCACGGACGAGCAGCTCGCCTCCCCGGTCCCGGGCACGTTCGGGTCCATCCTCGACACGGTTCGCCACCTCGTCGGCGGCGACTGCTCGTACCTCGAGCTTCTGTCAGGCGGCAAGGTGGCCAATATCGACGAAGAGGCGATGGACCTCCTGGCGCTCCGCGCGGCGCTGGCGGCGAACGGCCCCGTCTGGGCCGAGGTGGTCGCCGGCGACCTCGATCCGGACCGAGTGATCATCCGCCGTCGCGACGACGGCTCGGAGAGCCACGCGCCGCTCGGCATCCGGCTCGCGCAGGTGATCCACCACGGGACCGACCACCGTAGCCAGGTCTGCACGGCGCTCACGAACCTCGGCGTCACGCCGCCCGAGATCGACGCCTGGGACTTCGCGTCGCAGGAAGGGCGCTTGATCGACGTGCCGGCGCCGGGCGCCTGAGCCGTCGCGGGCGTCGCCGGCCGCGGGGCGCTGTGCCGTGGAGGCCCTCCGCATCCTCCGGGACGCCGGCTACGCTCTGCCGCCATCGCAGGTCGAGGCGTGGGCGCGATCGCACGATCGGACGGCAGAAGGCGCGAAGGAGCTCGCGGGAGTCGTCGAGAGCGTCCGGGAGGGGCGACGGTTCAGCTTGGCCCGCGCCGGCGCCCTTACCTCGGACGTAGTCGAGCGGTGGCGAGCGAAAGCCCGCCCTCGCGAGCAGTAGAACGGATCGGCGCGACCCGGAGGGTCGGAGGCGGCCGTCAGTTCGGCCGGCCCCGTTCACGAATGAGCGCGGCGTCCTGCCGTCGCCGGCGGCTGCCTCTGCTAGGCTGTGCGCGGTCCTTGCAGCCGGTCCCGTGAGACCGGCGTACCGGTCCCGTGAGGCCGGAAGGGAGGCTCGATCGAGCGTGTCCGCGCAGTCTCGCCGCGACCCCGACGTCCTCCTGACCCCACCGCTGCCGCTCTCGAGCGCGATCGTCGACCCGCGGGTCGGCGACCTGGGGCCCGCCCTGCTCGCCCTCGCCGACGGCACGGTCTTTCCGGGGATCGCCTTCGGGGCCCCGGCGGCGGCGGGCGGCGACCTCGTCGTCAATACGAGCCAGACCGGCTACCAGGAGGTCTGCACGGATCCGTCCTACGCCGGTCAGGTCGTGGCGATGACCTACCCGCTCATCGGCAACTACGGGCGGCTCCGCGACGACGACCAGTCCGAGCGGCCGTGGTTGCGAGCCCTGGTCGTCGCGAACGCCACCGCCGCGGTCGTCGAGAAGGCCGCCCAGCTCGCCGCGCTGCTCCGTGAGGCCGGGATCCCGGCGATCGCGGGGATCGACACCCGGGCGCTCGCCCGCCACCTCCGGATGCACGGCTCGATCCCGGGGATCGTCACCGAGCCCGGCGCCGTCGACCCGACGGCCGCTGTGTCTGCCGCCCGGGCGTTGCCCGCCTGGGAGGACCAGGACTTCGTGGGCCTGGTCTCGCCCGAGGCGCCCCTCGGGGTGGGCGACGCGGCGTCGGGCGGACCGCTGGTCGCGATCGTCGACTTCGGGCTCAAGGCGAACATCGTCCGCAGCCTTCGACGGCGCGGCGCGCGGGTCCGGATCCTGCCCCATACCGCCGGGGTGGGCGACGTCCTCGCAGCCGATGTCGACGGGATCGTGCTCTCGCCCGGGCCGGGGGACCCCGCCCGTCTCGACGGCCCCGTCGCCCTGGCCCGGGCTGTGATCGCGGACGGACGCCCGCTCCTCGGGATCTGCCTCGGCCACCAGATCGTGGGGCGGGCGGCCGGCGCCGAGACCCATCGCCTCCGGTTCGGTCATCACGGGGCGAACCACCCGGTCCAGGACGTCGACTCCGGCACCGTCCAGGTGACGGCCCAGAACCACGAGGTCCAGGTCGTCGGCGAGACGCTTCCGGCCGAGAGCCGCTTCTACGTCAGCCAGCGCAACCTCAATGACGGGTCCGTCGAGGGGCTCCGCCACCGTGACCGCCCGATCGAGACGGTCCAGTACCACCCCGAGGGCGGGCCGGGCCCGCTCGACGCCCTGGCCGTCTTCGACCGCTTCGTCGCGGCAGCCATGGCGCACGCCGGGTGAGCGCGCCCTCGCCCGAGCGCCCCTCGCCCGAGCCGCCCGCCCGCTCCCGCAGGCCGGCGTCGGTCCTCATCCTCGGCTCCGGGCCCGTCGTCATCGGTCAGGCGGCGGAGTTCGACTACGCCGGGACGCAGGCGTGTCGCGCGCTCCGGGCCGAGGGAGTCCGGACCATCCTCGTGAACTCGAACCCCGCCACGATCATGACCGACCCGACCGTGGCCGACGCGGTCTACCTCGAGCCGCTCACCGTGGAAGCCGTGGAGGCGGTCATCGCCCGCGAGCGCCCGGAGGGGATCCTGGCCGGCCTCGGCGGCCAGACCGCGCTCAACCTCGCTGTCGCGCTGGCGAAGGCGGGCGTCCTGGAGCGCCACGGCGTCCGGCTGATCGGGACGCCGCTCGAGGCGATCGAGATGGCCGAGGACCGCCAGGCATTCCGCTCGCTCCTCGACCGGATCGGCCAGCCGTACGCCCCCTCGGCCATCGTCGAAGGCGCGACCGATGCCGACCAGCAGGCGTCCGCGAAGGCGGCCCTCGCCGAGATCGGGCTCCCGGCGATCGTCCGTCCGGCCTTCACCCTGGGCGGGACCGGCGGCGGGATCGTGGAGACCGAGGCCGCCTACCGGGAACGGATCCGGGCCGGGCTTCGGGCCAGCCCCATCCGCCAGGTCATGGTCGAGCGCTGCCTGGTCGGCTGGCAGGAGATCGAATACGAGGTGATGCGGGACGCCGACGACACGTGCATCGCCGTGTGCTCGATGGAGAATGTCGATCCACTCGGAGTCCATACGGGCGATTCGATCGTGGTCGCCCCGGTCCAGACCCTGCCCGACCCGGTCCACCAGCGTCTCCGGAGTGCCGCCCTGGCGATCATCCGGGCGCTCGGCGTGGAGGGCGGCTGCAACGTCCAGTTCGCGCTGTCGCCCGACTACGAGGACTACGCGGTCATCGAGGTGAACCCGCGGGTCAGCCGCTCGTCGGCCCTGGCGAGCAAGGCGACCGGCTACCCGATCGCTCGCGTGGCGGCGCAGATCGCCGCCGGGCGGCGGCTGGCGGAGATCCCGAACGTCGTGACCGGCACGACGGTCGCCGCCTTCGAGCCCGCCCTCGACTACGTGGTCGTGAAGCTGCCCCGGTTCCCGTTCGACAAGTTCCCGACCGCGGACCGCTCGCTGGGCAGCCAGATGAAGGCGACCGGCGAGGTGATGGCGATCGACAGGACCTTCGGCTCGGCGCTCAACAAGGCACTCCGGGGCCTCGAGCAGGCCGGGGCGGGCCCGCTGGCCGAGGACCCGGCCTGGGGCCCGACGCTGGGCTATCTCGCTGCGGTCTACGGTGGCGCCGCGGCCCTCGAGGCCGCCGGCGCCGCGCTGGGCGGCGAGGACCCCGAAGCGGCGGCCGAGCCGATCGCCTGGCTGGGCGATGGCGGCGAGCGCTGCGAATCGACCCGCCTGGCGGAGCGGACCGCCGCGCCCATCGTCCTGCGCCAGTTCCTCGCTCCCTCGGACAGTCGGCTGTGGCGGGTCCTGGCCTTGCTGCGCCGGGGCGTGCCCGAGGCCGCCGTCGGCGAGGCGACCCGGATCAGCCCGTGGTTCCTGGCCGAGTTCGGGCGGGCGGTCCGGCTCGAGGCGGACGTCGCGGCGGTCGGCTCGCGACTCGCGGACTCGGCGGACGAGCCGGCGATGCGGCTCCTCGCGACCGCCAAGCGGGCCGGCTTCGGCGACCGCGAGCTGGCCGGTCTCGCCTGCGTCGGGAGCGAGGCGATCCGCGAGGCGCGACTGGCGGTCGGTCTCCGGCCAGGCTACGCGATGGTCGACACATGCGCGGCGGAGTTCGCGGCCGAGACGCCCTACTTCTACTCGACCTACGCGGCTGCCGGCTCCCCGCCCGAAGCGCCGCCGGTCGACCGCCCGGCGGCACTCGTGATCGGCTCGGGCCCGGTCCGGATCGGCCAGGGGATCGAGTTCGACTACTGTGCCGTGCAGGCCGCGGAGGCGCTCCGCTCGCTCGGCTGGGAAGCGGTCATGGTGAACTCGAATCCCGAGACCGTCTCGACCGATTTCGACGCCAGCAGCCGGCTCTACTTCGAGCCCCTCGACGCCGAGTCGATCCGGAGCATCCTCGACGCCGAGCGTGGCCCGGGGGGTGAGCCCCTGCCGGTCTTCGTCCAGTTCGGCGGCCAGACGCCGCTCAACCTGGCGGCCCAGCTCGCCGCCGCCGGGGTGCCCCTCCTGGGCGCCGACCTCGAGTCGATCGACCAGGCCGAGGAGCGGACCCGGTTCGCGGCCCTCCTCGATCGGCTCGGGATCCCACAGCCCGAGGGCGGGATGGCCCACAGCATCGAGGAGGCCCTGACGCTGGCCGAGCGGATCGGCTACCCGGTGATCGTCCGGCCGTCGTTCGTCATCGGCGGCCTCGCCATCGACTTCGCCTATTCGCCCTCCGACCTTGCCCGCCAGCTGGCCGCGGCCACCGTGGTCGATCCCGATCGGCCCGTCCGGATCGATCGCTACCTGGAGGGTGTGGAGGTCGACGTCGACGCCGTCTCGGACGGCACGACCGTGCTGATCCCCGGCCTCCTCGAGCACGTCGAGCGGGCCGGCGTCCACTCCGGCGACTCGGTCGGGATCTTCCCGCCCCAGGCGGTCACGGCCGGGGACCAGGACCTGGTCGTCGCGGCCATGGAACGGGTCGTGCGGGCCCTCGGCGTCCGCGGCCTGGTGAACGCCCAGTTCATCGTCCGCGAGGACGGGGTCTACCTGATCGAGGTCAATCCGCGGGCGAGTCGCACGGTGCCCTTCATGTCGAAAGTGACCGGCGTGCCGATGGTGGAGCTGGCGGTCCGGATCGCCCTCGGGGCGAGCCTGCCGGAGCTCGGCTGGCCGAACGGGCTCCTGCCGCCACCGCCGTTCGTCGCGGTCAAGGCACCGGCTTTCTCGACCGCCAAGCTGCGCGGCGTCGATCCGTCGGTGGGACCCGGGATGCAGTCGACCGGCGAGGTGATCGGCATCGCCGAGGGGGTCGAGGTCGCGCTGGCGAAGGCGCTCGTCGGGGCCTCGCTCGTGCCGCCCCGCCCCCCGGCCGAGGGCGCTCTCGCCCTCCTCTCGATCGCCGACCGCGACAAGGGGCAGCTGGCCGAGCTCGCGCTCGCCTTGGCCGCCGCCGGCTACCGGATGGCGGCCACGCCCGGGACCCGGGCGGCGCTCGCGGCGGTCGGGTTCGCCGCAGCGCCCGTGGCCAAGCTCGGCGAGGGGGCGGCCGTGGGTGAGGTCCCGATCCTCGAGCTCATCGCCGGGGGCCAGGTCCGGCTGGTGGTCAACACGCCGACACCACGTTCGGGCGCCGTCCGCGATGCTGCCGAGATCCGCCACGCCGCCGTGGCCGAGGGGATCCTGTGCCTGACCGCGATGGAGACCGCAGTGGCGGCAGCCCGGGCCCTGGACCCCGCGATCCGGGAGCGCATCGCCGACGTCCGGTCGCTCCGGGAGTGGGTCCCCGAGCCGGCGGCCCGGCTGCCGCTCGAGTCGTCCCGCACCGTGCCGCTCGGCGCCCGGCCGCTCACCCCCCGGGCGCCTGCGTGACGATCGCCTGGCCGAGCGACCAGAGCGTCAGGGCGGTCAGCCCGACCATCTGGAGGGCCAGCGGCACCTGCCGCCCGCGGATCGCGGCGAGCGGTCGCCCGGCCAGGAGGCCATCCCGGATGGCGACCGCGTGGCCCGCCCAGGCGCCGACGAGGTGTCCCCCGACGACGGCCGTGAGCTGAAGCGCCCAGGCGACGCCGGCCGGCAGCCAGTCGGTCAGGGGCTCGAAGCGCGAAAGCCCCAGGAGATGAGCGCCCTGGCCCAGCGGATCGTCGAGCAGCAGGAGGATCCGCTGCCCGTCGAAGAGCAGGAAGGTCAGGTAGTGGGCGACCAGGTAGCCGAGGGCGATCGGGACGAGTCCGGCCCCGAGCGCCGCGACCCCCACGACCCGACTCACGACGATCGCCGACCCGGCCACCAGTCCGAGGAAGGCCGCCAGCAGGACGGTCATCTCGGCCACCCCGGGACGCCCGAACGCGTCGAAGAAGGCCTGCGTCTGCGAGAGCCCGTCGAACAGGATCCCGCCGGTCGCGACCGCGACCAGGACGAGCCCAGCCCGTGACCAGCCGGGCTCGGGCAGGCCCGACCCGAAACCCCGGACCCGAAGGCGACCCGCGTCCGCGGTCGTCGCGAGTGGCGCCAGGCGCCCGACGAGGGCGAACCAGACGCTGAACACGTCGGCGTTCCGGCGCCAGGCGTCGCGGCCGTACCAGGCCATCCCGAGCAGCGTCAGCGCGGTATAGCCGACCAGGACCAGGCCCAGCGTCCGTCCGCCGCGGGCGGCCGGGACGGCGAGCTCAAGCCAGACGACCACCGCGAAGCCGATCGCGGCGGGCCACTGCCCCAGGCGAGCGGGATAGGGGACCGGCTCCGCCGTGCCGATGCGCAACCTCCGGAGGACGCCGGCCCCGAGCCGCTGGAGGGTCGAGAACGGGTCGAGCCAGGTCCATAGCGGGCCGATGGCCGCGGACAGGATGGGGATGGCCACCCAGCCATAGGTCCACAGGAAGAGCGACGCCGGATCGCCTTCGGTCTCCGAGCCCAGGAGCCCGACGACGAGCACGACCCACGCCCAGCCGATCAGGCCGATCGCGCCGAGTCCGAGCCGGACAGGGCGCCCGACGCCGAAGGTCCGTTCCGGCCTCGGGTCTCCGCCGGATCCCCCCGGCACCGCGGCGGCCGGGCCCGCGCGGAGCAGCAGGAACGCGAACGACAGGCCGACGGCCAGGGCGGCGCCGGTCAGGTAGGCCCCGAGGGGCAGGGGCGAGACGAAGCGCCCGCTCAGGCGGTGGGCCGAGACCGGCCCCGGTGCGGCCAGCGCGACGAGGGCCGCGACGCTCGGGAGGCAGCGTCGAACGAGGCGTCGGTCCATGGGCGGAGTCTACTGGCCGATCCGGCGGCTCGAGCCGCACGGCCTTCAGGGGTCCGCGGCGCCGTCGCGGCCGCGGCACTGCCGATCCAGGCGATCCGGACCGGCGACCGGTCGACCTCGTCGAGCGAGAAGCCGGCCAACGCGGCGCCCGCCCGGAGAAGCGCGTGGCCGACGCGGACCCGCACCGACCGCAGGCCTGCCGGATGGTCCGAGGCCCCGGCGCGACGGATCGATCGGGCGAGCCGCTCGCGCTCGGCGATCGCCCGATCCGCCTCCTGGCGGGCCGCCACGGCAGCGAAGCACATGTCGAGTGCGTCGACGTGCCGGATGTCCATCTCTTCCTCCTGTTAGCCTGTCGTCTAACTTGGTCGTAGTGTCGTCTTCGGCTGCATGTCAGGTGGGCCGTGCTCCCGCGCGCCCCCTGGGTGGTCAGCCCAGGTGCAGGAACGTCCGGAGGGCCCCGCCACCGTCGTCGATGGCCTGCCGGCGGAGGCTGTAGTAGGTGAGTCCGCCCTCCGCGGTGACCGTCGCGAGGCCGGCCGACCGGAGCAGGGCGAGGTGGTGCTTGATGGTCGGCTTGCTCAACTCGAGCTGCTGGGCGATCTCGGTGAGGTACCAGTCGCGATCCGCGAGGAGGCGCAGGATCCGCAGGCGGGTCTCGTCCCCGAGGGCGCGATGGAGGCGGACGACGGCCTGTGGCGGTGCGTCCGGGTCGCCGCTGTCGAGCGCGTCGTCCCCGAGCGGGTACCCGAAGAAGCGCCAGTCCTCGCCGGCGAGCAGGAAGTTGTACGGCCGCGCGAAGTACGACGGTGCCAGGACCACCCGCTCGAGCCCGGGTTCGGCGAGGAACCGGACGCCGCCGGTCGTTCGTTCGATCAGCTCGGCGGCACCGAGGGTCGCCCGGTCGGTCGCGCGCAGCTCGACGTCCCGGCGAAGCATCCCCAGGACCCGGTCCTCGATGGTCCGGAAGGGCTCGAGCCAGGCCGCCAGCACGACGAGCGCGACGCTGATAAGGGCGGCGGGATCGCGCAGGAGGCGCCGGAACCGGTCGCATCGGTCCGCGTCGATGTGGTCGGCCAGGCTGGCGATCATCTCGTCGATGGCGGCGGTATCGCCCGCGATCACCCGCTCGGCGAGCGCCCGCCGGTCGGCATCCCGGAGGTCGTCGGCGATGAGGGCCCGCCGCACCGTCTGCGTGTCAAGGGTCCCGACGAGCGTGACGAGGTCGGCGGCGGTCCGGACCTCCGGCCGATCGACGGCCAGCCCGGCGAGCATCACGAAGAACTCGCTGCCGTAGTCCGCCAGGGCTGCGCGGACGGTCGAGTCGAGGCCGGACTTGGCACCGGCGAGCCACTCCCGGTCTGCCGCCGGGAGATCGTCCGTGGTGCCCGCCTCTTCGGAGAGGCTGAACACGAAGTCGTAGACCGTCCGAGCGTCGAACTCGATGGTCAGGCCGGCGCCCGGCCGGCTGAAGTCCCTGACGCGGGCCTTCCCGGCTGGCGCGGGGGGCGGACGACGGGCGGCTGAGCGATCGCGTGAGGCAGTGGCCGAGCGGACCATCGGGTATCAACGACTCCTAACTAATGTTAGACGAAACGCTAACAGGGGAGGCAGTCGTTGTCAAGTCCTCGCCTGCGCTACCCTTGGGCTTCGGCCGGTCGTGGGCCGTCGACACACTCCGCCCCATTCCTATGCCCGGAGGCGCCTGCCCATGTCCCTTCCCGTCGTCCGGTTCAGCGATGAGCGGCTGGCCAACGGCCTGCGACTGATCGTCGCCGAGGACCACCTGGCCCCGGTGGTGGCGGTGAACATCTGGTACAACGTCGGCTCGAAGAACGAGGTCCCGGGCAAGACCGGTTTCGCCCATCTCTTCGAGCACATCATGTTCCAGGGTTCGCGCCATGTCGCGAAGTCACAGCACTTCGCGCTCGTGCAGGCGGCCGGCGGGACGTTGAACGGGACGACCTGGCTCGATCGGACCAACTACTACGAGACGCTTCCGTCGAACCAGCTGGAGCTCGCGCTATGGCTCGAGGCGGATCGGCTGGGGACGCTCCTCGACGCGCTCAGCCAGGAGAACCTGGACAACCAGCGCGAGGTCGTCAAGAACGAGAAGCGCTCGTCGTACGACAACCGACCGTACGGCAGCTGGGCCGAGAAGCTCCAGGCCCACCTCTATCCGGAAGGCCACCCCTACCACCACCCGACGATCGGATCGATGGAGGACCTCGACGCGGCGTCGCTCGACGACGTCGCCGACTTCTTCCGGACCTGGTACGCGCCCGACAACGCGGTCCTCGCGATCGTCGGCGACGTGGAGACCGGCCTGGCCCGGGCCTCGGTGAAGCGCTACTTCGGGAGGCTCCAGAGACGAACGGTCGTCCCGCCGATCGGCGACCTCTCGCTCCCGCCGATCCTGGGCGAGGAGCGCCGCGAGGTCGTCGAGGATCGCGTGCAGCTGCCGCGGATCTTCTTCGGCTTTCGTGCCCCGGCGTTCGGCGACCCGCGCTTCGAAGCCCTCGAGGTGGGGATGCAGATCCTGGCCGGGGGCAAGGGGAGCCGGCTCCATCGACGCCTGGTGCGCGACGAGCGGATCGCCCAGGACGTCACCGCCTTCCCACTCGGGTTCGTCGGCGGGGCATCGATGGCCGCTGGCTGGGCGACGGTCCGGCCGGGGATCGCCGTCGAGCGGGTCGAGACGGCCTTCCTCGAGGAGCTCGCCCGGTTGGGCGCCGAACGCGTGAGCGACGACGAGCTCGTGCGGGCCCGGGCGCTCATCGAGACCGAGGAGCTGGGGGCGCTCCAGCGAGTGGAAGAGCGAGCCGACCGGCTGGCGATGGATGCCACGCTGTTCGACGAGCCGGGCCGGATCAACACGATGCTGGAGCGTTACCTGGGGGTCTCGGCCGAGCAGATCAGGGAGGTATCGGAGGCGGTCTTCCGCCCCGACAACCGGGTGGTCCTCACCTACCTCCCGACGACGGTGGCAGCCCCGGTCGCCGCGACCGCGGAGCCGGTGGCATGACCGAGTCGACCGTCATCTCGACGCGACCGATACCGGGCCACCCCCACCCGTACGCTTTCCCGGCCTTCGAGCGGCAGGCCCTGGCCAACGGGCTGACCGTCGTCCGCTGCGATCTGCCCGGTCGGCCCCTCGTGTCGGCCACGCTGGTCATCCGGAACGGCGCCGCCGACGAGCCCGCCGAGGTCGCCGGGGCGACGGTCCTGGCCGCCCGCGGGCTGTCGGAGGGGACCGAGCGGTTCGACGCGATCGCCCTCGTCGAGGCGGCCGAGCGACTGGGCGCGAGCCTCCACGCCGACGCAGGCTGGGACGCCTCGACCGCCGCGGTCGAGGTCCCCGCGACCCGGCTCGAGCCCGCCCTCGAGCTTCTGGCCGAGCTGGTCGCCCAGCCCACCTTCCCGGCCGCCGAGGTGGAACGGCTCCGCGACGAGCGGCTCAACGACCTGCTCCAGGCTCGGGCCGACCCGCGGCGCCGCGTCGACGAGGCGTTCGCCGACGCGATCTACGCCCCCGATTCGCCCTACCATCGGCCGGCCGGCGGACTCCGCGAGACGGTGGAGCCGTTGGATCGGAGCGTCCTCGCCGAGACGTTCCGGCGCGGGCTCGACCCCGCCCGCCTGACCTTGATCGTCGGGGGCGACCTGGACGGCCTGGAACTCATCCCGGTCGTCGAGCGCCTGTTCGGGGGGTGGATCCGTTCGGCGGAGGCAGCGGCGGCCGGCCCGATCGTCGACCGTCCCGCCGCGGGTGGGGCGCGGGTCCGCCTCGTCGACCGGCCGGGCTCGGTCCAGACCGAGATCCGGGTCGGCCATGTCGGTGTGCCGCGCGCCGTTCCCGACTACCACGCGATCGCCGTGCTGAGCGCCATCCTGGGGGGTCTGTTCAACTCGCGCCTCAACCTCAAGCTCCGCGAGGAGAAGGGCTACACGTACGGGGCCGGGGCCGGATTCGACTTCCGGCGAGCCGCCGGGCCGTTCTCGGCGCGGGCCGCCGTCAACACCGAGGTGACGGCGGCCGCGCTCGCCGACCTGCTCGCTGAGCTCGAGCGGATCCGCGAGGCCCCGGTCACCGACGCCGAGCTCTCGGCTGCCCGCGACTTCCTGGTCGGCGTCTTCCCGCTCCGGTTCGAGACCCCGGGCCCGGTCGTCGGAGCACTCGGCGGCCTCGTCGTCCACGATCTCCCGGACGATGAGCTGGTCCACTTCCGGGAGCGGATCGAGGCGGTCAGCGCCGCCGACATCCTGAGCTCGGCGCGCCGACGGATCGACGTCGAGGGGGCGCGGATCGTTCTCGTAGGCGATGCGGCCCGCGTTGCCGGGGACCTCGAGGGGGCGGGCTTCGGGCCGCTCGAGGTGGTGCGCGACGACGTGCTGGCGGGCGGACCAGCGGGCGCTACCCCGGGCTGACCCGGCGGCGTTCGGCGGCCGGGGCCGGATCCGTCGGTGTGTCCTGAAACCTTGGGCCCGTCTCCCGTCTCAGGCTGGATGAATGGGTCCGACAGGTGACCCGAATCGAACCGACCGGGAGACCACTGCCGTGAATGACCGTTTCGTCCGCGGGATCGCCGCTGCCGCCGTGGCCACGTTCCTCGTGGCGGGCGCCGCGCTCGGCGCCGACGCGATCCTCCATCCGCCCTCCGCTCACGGCCAGCCCGCCTTCGGGCCGGTGAATGCCGTGGACCTGACGACCAAGGTCGCCGAGACCGC
>JBGPFS010000003.1:0-38157 GCA_041483455.1 Candidatus Limnocylindria bacterium
CGATCGGCTCGAGGGCGCCGGCCAGCGCCTCGCGCGGCACCAGGTAGTGGAACAGCGAGTACGGCTGGAGCCCCTTCGCGTCCGGCCACAGGGAGCCGAGGATCTCCAGGAAGTAGCTCACCAGGACGAGGGCGACCGTGACCCCGATCGCCGGGGTGAGTCGGTCGAACGAGACCGAGGCCGCCAGCGCGAACGCGCCGATCGCCCCGTAGACCAGGAACCCGTTCAGCCACATCGAGGGCAGGCGCGCGGCGTCGAGGTCGGCCAGCGCGCCCGCGAGGGTCGCCCCGAAGACCGTGCCGGCCACCTCCGCCGCGACCGCGATGGCCACGAACGCGAGCGTCGCGATCAACAGGGTCAGGTATAGCCGGCGCCGCGAGATCGGGCGGGCGAGCAGCACCTCGAGCGTGCCTCGCTGCCGCTCGCCGGCCACGGCGGCGACCGGGAACCCGGCCGCGAAGACGACGTTCAGGGCGATCGCGATCGGATGGATGAAGCCCAGCCCGATCGACCCGTTCAGGCTCAGCAGGTCGCCGGTGCCGAAGCTGGCGAACTGGGGCGGGATGACGCCACTCTTGAGGAACTCGGCGATCTGCTTGCCGTACTGCTCGTAGATGACCGGCATGAACAGGCTCCAGACGACCAGCCCGATCACGACCGCCAGCAGCTTGCCCTGCTGGGAGCGCCAGGTGCGAACGAGGAGCGGCAGGTTCATCGGCCGGACGTCGCGTCCCTGCCGACGGCCGGCCCGGCGGTCGCCCCGGCGGCCGACCCCGCGACAACGGCCACCTCCGCGTCGCGGTCGCCGTTCGGCAGGTCCTCGCCCTCGTAGAACTCGAGGAACGCCTCCTCGAGGTGGGCCGGCTCGATCGTCACGTCGCGGACGGCCAGGCCGCCCAGGACGCGGACGAAGGGCTCGACGTCGCCCTCGAGCTGGCAGGTCACGAGCCCGTCGTGGACCGCCACGCCGCTCACGCCCGGGATGGCCCCGAGGTCCGGCAGGCTCGCGCCCGGCCGGAGGCGCAGCTCGACCCGCCGCTTCCGGTGGGCCAGCAGCGAGCCGATCTCCTCGAGGGCGACGATCCGTCCTCGCCGGATGATCGCCACCCGGTCGCAGACCCGCTCGACCTCGGACAGGATGTGCGAGGACAGGAAGATCGTCCGGCCGGCGGCGCGCAGCTCGTCGAGGAGCTCGTAGAAGGCGCGCTGCATCAGCGGGTCGAGGCCCTCGGTCGGTTCGTCGAGGATCGCCAGCTCGGGGTCGTGCTGGAGGGCCTGGATGATGCCGAGCTTCTGGCGCATCCCGCGCGAGTAGTCCCGGACCGGTCGGCGGAGCGTCCGGCCGGAGAGCTCGAGCCGCTCGACCAGCTCGGCGCGCCGGACCGGCGGCCGGTCGTACAGGTCGCCCAGGTAGTCGAGCAGCCGTTCCCCGGTCAGGCCGTCGTAGAGGGCGATCCCGCCGGGCAGGTAGCCGACCCGGGCCCGGATCGCGACCGTCTCACGCTCGATATCGAGCCCCAGCACCTGTGCGTGCCCGGACGTCGGGTGGAGGAACCCCAGGAGCGTCCGGATCGCCGTGCTCTTGCCGGCGCCGTTCGGACCGAGGAAGCCGAAGATCTCGCCGGTGCGGACCTCGATCGAGAGGTCGTCGAGGGCCGCCACCTCGGACCCGCGCCCCAACGGTCCGCGCCGGTGGCCGTAGTGCTTGGTCAGCCGGTCGGTCCGGATGGCGGGCATCGCTCTACCCTACAGGAGGGATCGGACCTCCGCCGCGGGGCCGGCCGGCTGGGACCTTCGGGTGGGGTCCGGCCTGGGTCGGTCGGGTGATGTCCGACCGGTTCGACGCCCGACCATCCTTCGTCTCCGACCGAAGCCCCCGAGGAGACGAATGACCGTATCGATCCCGCCAGCCAGGCGAGCCGCACGCGGATCCCGGCGCCGGGCGCTGGCGCGGGCGACCACCTCCGTCGGACTGCTCGGCGGACTCCTGGCCGGCCTGCTCGGCCCGGTCGCCCCGGTCGTGGCCGGCGCGACGCCTGCACCGACGACCGTCGCCGCCACGACACCGGCACCCACGATCACGCTCTACGGGCGGGGCTTCGGTCACGGGGTCGGGATGAGCCAGTACGGCGCCCGAGGCCGGGCGCTCGCGGGCCAGGCGGCCGGCGAGATCCTGGCCCACTACTACCAGGGCGCAACGATCCTGACGGGCTCTCCCGGCACGAAGGTCCGGGTCCTGGTCCTGCCGACCATCGCGGCGAGCGCCGCCAAGCCCCTCCGCCTGGTCGGGCATGGGGCCACCTGGACCGTCTCGGGCCGGGGCCCGTTCCCGGCCGAGGCGGCCCTCCGGGTCACCAGGACGGGCCGCGCGACCCTCGCCCTGACGGTGACCGAGGCGAACGGCACCGTCCTGCTCAAGCTCTCGATGACGACGGCCGAACTGCTCGTCCAGCCGACGAGCGACGCCGGGCGGATCGAGGTCGTCTCGAAGGCCTCCACCTACGACACCTACCGGGGCACGATCCACATCCGGGGCGTGGCGGGCGGGCTGATCGCGGTGAACGAGCTGGGGATGGACGACTACCTCCGGGGCGTCCTCCCGCTCGAGATGCCGTCCAGCTGGCCCGCCGAGGCGCTCAAGGCCCAGGCGATCGCGGCCCGGAGCTACGCGCTCCGCCGGCTCCACCCGACGGTCGGGACGTACGACCTGACCGACGGGTCGAGCTCGCAGCTCTACCGCGGCTCCCTGGCCGAGTCGGCCGCCACCGACGCGGCGATCAGCGCCACGGGCGGCCAGGTCCTGGTGAGCGGGCGGACGATCGTGAACGCGGTCTACGACTCGACCGGTGGCGGCGCGACCGAGAACAGCGAGAACGCCTGGCCCTCGTCGAGCGGGAGGATCGTCGCCGGCCCGGTCAGCTACCTGCGCGGCTCGCCCGACCGCGACCCGACCGGCGTTTCATACGACGCGGCAGCGCCCCACGCGACCTGGCAGAGCGCGCCGTACACGATGGCCCAGCTCTCCGGCTTCTTCGCGACCGACAGCCGGACGAAGGTCGGGACCCTGACCGCCATGGACCTCTCGAAGGTCGGGGTCTCCGGGCGCCTGATCAGCGTGAAGCTGACCGGCAGCGGGGGGACGAAGACCGTCTCGGGCGAAGTATTCCGGTCGGTGCTGAACGCGGCGACCCCCGCGACCGACCCGTACCTCTGGAGCACGCTCATCGCGACGGCCCCGATCCCGTAGGGGCCGGTCCCGCGTCGCCGGGCTGCGGTGCCTCGATGAGGGAGTACCGATGGGTCCTCACGCGCCGGCTATCCTGCGCCGATGAGCGTCCCTGCGCGAATGCCCGTCCCTGCGCCGACGACCGCCCCCATCGCGGACCCGGGCCGCCCTCGCTGCTGGTGGGCGGCCGCGGACCTCGCCGGCGCCGACCCCCTGATGGTCGCCTACCACGACGAAGAGTGGGGCACCCCTGTCGACGGCGACGTCGAGCTGTTCGAGCGGCTCGCCCTCGAGGGGTTCCAGGCGGGCCTGTCGTGGGCCACGATCCTGCGCAAGCGGGCCGCTTTCCTGGCCGCCTTCCAGGGCTTCGAGCCGGCCGTCGTGGCCGCCTTCGGCGTGGACGACCGGGCGCGACTCCTCGCCGATGCCGGGATCGTCCGGAACGGCGCGAAGATCGACGCGACCATCCGCAACGCCGCCGCCTTCCTGGCCGTCGCGGCGGAGCACGGCTCGTTCGCCCGCTACCTGCGATCGGTGATCCCGGATCCGGCCCGACCCCTCCCGGTCGGCGCCACGATGGCCGACATCCCGGACCGCACCCCGCCCTCGGAGGCCCTCTCGGCCGACCTGCGCCGGCGCGGCTTCGGCTTCGTCGGCCCGACGATCGTGTACGCCTTCATGCAGAGCGTCGGCCTCGTCGACGATCACCTGCCCGGCTGCTTCCGCTACCGCGGCTGAGCGCCGACGAGAGTCGATCGGGCCGCCCAGGTCGGCGAGAGCTACAGCTCGCGCCGCCCGAATGACGCGATCGCGAGACCGACCACGCCGGCGAGCCAGGCCGCACTCCAGGCGAGGTAGAGCGGATCCGGGCCCGTGCTCGCGAAGAACGGGTTCGCCTCGAGGACCCGGAACGGTCGTCCGGCGGCGATCGTCGCGATGAGGATCGGCGGCTCGAGGCTGAAGATCGTCGCCCGCCACAGGCCGTCGGACGGGAAGACGAGCCGGCCCACGCTCCCGGCGACCCCGAGCGATGGCACGCCGAGCGCGCTCGCGACGCCGCCCAGGACGCCGACGCCCCACGAGAGCCCGAACAGGACGATCGCGGTGGCCCCGGCGGCGATGGTCGGCAGGCGCGTGCTGAGCAGGAGGGCGACCGTCATCACGATCACCCCTTCGCCGGCCAGCGCTGCGACGGCCCCGAGCGGATCGGGTGGGCCGTAGCCCGAGACCAGGCGCAGCGCCCCGATCTCGAGCAGCCCGGCGGCGACCGCATAACCGACGACGACGATCGCCAGCCCGACCCACCGGCCGACGATCAGGCTCGAGCGGGCGAGCGGTCGGGCGAGCATCGCCTGGAGGACGCCCGACTCGACGTCCGACGCGACCGCCGGCGCTCCGAGGAACGCGGCCGTGGTCGCCAGGATGAAGCTGAACATGAAGGCGCAGAAGATGAGGACCTGGCTGACGCCGATCTGGATCTGGAGCTCGGTCGTGCTCGCCGCGGCCCTGGCGGAGCTGACGAGCCACTGGAAACCGAGCCCTGTGACCACGACGATCGCTCCGGTCAGGAGTGCCAGGGCCCACAGGGTCCGCCGGCGCACGGCTTCGAAGAGCGTGAGGCGGACGACCACGATCATCGAGGGCCACCGTCCATGCCCAGGGCCTCGCCGTCCTCGCCGCGCCCGAGCAGGTCGAGGAAGCGCGCCTCGAGGCTCGCCCGGCCCGGTTCCAGCGCGTGGATCCGACCGCCGGCCGCCACGATCGCCGCGGCCAGCTCGGGGATCCGCTCCGGGTCGATCGGGCGGACCGCGAAGGCCGACGGATCCGCCGGGTCCTCGAGGTGGAGCGGCCCGAAGCGGGCCAGGCCGGCCCTCGCTTCAGCCGGCAGGGCGGTCGCCCGGACCCGGACAGTCCGTTCGCCGAGCAGCTCGTCGAGCGTGCCGGCCGCCACGACCCGGCCCCGGTCGATCACCGCCACCCGGTCGCAGACCTGCTCGACTTCGCCCAGGAGATGCGAGTTGAGGAAGACGGTCGTGCCCCGCTCGCGCACGGCCCGCACGATCCGCCGGACATCCGCCCGACCGACCGGGTCGAGAGCGGAGGTCGGCTCGTCGAGAAAGACGAGGTCCGGGCGACCCAGGAGCGCCGCACCCAGCCCGAGCCGTTGCTGCATCCCCTTCGAGAACGTGCCCGACTGGTCGTTCGCCCGCTCGGTCAGGCCGACGAGCTCGAGCGCATCGGCGATCGCCGATGACCGTTCCGAGACGGGCATCCCGGCCAGCTCGGCATGGAGCGCCAGCACCTCCCGGGCACGGAGCCAGGGCTGATAGCGGAAGAGCTCCGGCAGGTAGCCGATCCGGCGGCGGGCCTCGCGCTCGCCGGCCGGACGGCCGAGGACGCGAGCGGAGCCGGCGGTCGCCCGGGCCAACCCGAGGAGGATCTTGACCACGGTCGTCTTGCCGGCTCCATTCGGGCCGAGGAACCCGAAGACCTCGCCGCGCTCGACCCGCATCGACAGGCCGTCGAGGGCGGTGATCCGGCCGTAGCGCTTGACGAGATCGGTCGTCTCGATGGCGGGCGGGGTACGTCCAGAGGCTGACACGGTCTCGTCGGCGGCTGACGCGGTCGGGGCGACGTTCATCGGCGACATCATCGGTCAGGACGGCGACCTCGCGCTCCGTGACACGCTAGCTGTCACGGGTGCGTCGCACGATCCAGCCATGGAACCTCAGGACACGCTCCGAACCGCGGTCGTCGAGCTCGAGTGCCCATGGTGCGAGGGGGCCCTCCGGATCGCTGAGGTCGAGCTGGCGACCGAGATCCGTTGCCCGGACTGCCTCGTCGCCTTCAGCCTCGCCGAACCGGCCGCTGCCGGGCTCGCCACCGCGGCCTGACCGGCCGGGGGGGCAGGGCGGCCGGTCGAGCCGGGCGGTCGCACGGGCTGGGCCGCCGGATGAGCCGGGCGGCCGGACGAGCCGGGCGGCCGGACGAGCCGCCGCCCCCGCTCAGCCGAGCCGGATCGACGAGGCGCCGCCCGTGAACCGGATCAAAACGCGATCCGTCGCGGTCGCGTAGCCGGGCGTCTCGGTCCGGCCGTCGACGCTGTTCAGGCCGCCGCTCGACTCGAAGCGGTATTCGACGCCCGCCGGGGCATGGAACTCGAGCCTGGTCGCGCCGCCCGTCACGCGGATCTCGACGGCCCCGCGCGGCTGCGGGAGCGCGATCCTGGCCTTCGCGGCGCCGATCTGGATCCGCGCGTCGACGATCGGGATCGCCGAGAGGTCGAGCGTGAAGTCGCCGGCGCCGGCGTCGAGCCGGAGGGCCGTCGGGATGTCGCTCGCGCTCCGAATCTCCCAGTCGGTGGCGCCGCGCCAGGTGGTCGGCCAGGTGGCGACGTCCTGCCGGAGCGAGACCCGGCCGAGGTCACCCTCGCGGTCGAGCCGCGTGGCGATGTCCGAGCGGCTCGAGCGGACCTCGAGGAGCTCGCTCGCCCCGCCCGCGAACCGGAACGTGCCCGCCCCGACGGCGATCTCGAGCGCGAGCCGGCTGACGCCCTCGCGGGGAACGCTCGCGCTGCTGGCACCCTCGTCCCGTTGCGTCGCGTTGAGGAGCACGACGACCCCGATCGCGACGATGACGGCCGGCCAGAAGAACCGGCCCACGAACCGGGCGAACCCGAGGGTGTCGAGGAGGAACAGGATCCCCAGCCCGATCAGGACCAGCCCCGCGACCTGTCCACCGTTCCACCCGGACGCTCGTCGATCGTGACCCGCCATCCAGCGCCTCCCTTCATGCTGTCGCGTCCAGCGTAGCGCGCCCCGACGGCCGCGTGGCCGGCCTGTCGACGGACCGGCCGATGGCCGAAGATGGGGCGATGCAGCCGGCCGATCGTTCCACGGGCCTCGACCACCTCGACGCCGCGCTCGCGATCGTCCGGGCCGGGGCACGGCTCGGCGCACGCGGGCTCATCGTGGCGACCGAGGGGAACCTGTCGATCCGCCTCGGCGACGCGTTGCTCGTGACGCCGTCGGGCCGCCGCAAGGACGAGCTGGAGCCGTCCGATCTCCTCCTCGTCCCGCTCGACGAGCCGCGGGACGAGAGCTTCGAGGGCCCTCGCCCGTCGTCGGACATCCGGATCCACCGCGCGATCTACCGCGCCCGGCCCGACGTCGGAGCCGTCGCGCACGCCCACCTCGCGGCGTCCCTGGCGCTCACGCTCGCCGGCGGCCGACCCGATCCCGCGGACCTGCCCGAGACGCGCCTGCTCCTGCCCCGACTCCCGTTCGTCCCGCTCATGGCTCCCGGCTCGCCCGAGCTGGCGACGGCGATCGCGGCGGCCCTCTCGGAGTCGCCGGAACCGCCGGCCGACGCGGTCCTGCTCGAGCGCCACGGGGCGGTCGCCGTCGGCAGGACGCTCGACGCGGCGACCGACCGGCTCGAGCTCGTCGATCTGCTCTGTCGGGTCCGGCGGGACGCCATCCTGCTCGGGCTCGGCCGCGGGTCGGGTCAGTAGAGCCCGGGGGTCAGTAGAGCCCCGGGGTCAGTAGAGCCCGGGGATCATCCGCTTCGTTCGGGCCCGGTAGGCCGCGTAGCCCGGGTGGCGCGCGACGAGCCAGGCCTCCTCGCGGCGCGACTTGAGATCGAACAGGATCCCGAGGGCGAGCGCGAAGCCGAGGCAGACCGGACTGGCCGCCGCCAGGCCCAGGCCGACCGAGCCGGTCACCAGGCCGCCGTAGATCGGGTGGCGGGCGAGTCGGTAGGCACCGTCCTCGATCAGCCGGCTCCCCTCCCCCGGGCGCGGCCAGGGGGTCAGGTTCTCGCGCAGGTCGATCATCCCGCGGGGCACAAGCCAGCCGCCCACCGCCATCAGCGCGGCTCCGGCCGCGATCCCGACCACGCGGAGCGGCCCGGTCCAGGCCGGACCGAGCATCGCCGTCCCGAGGATCGCGACGATGAGGACCCCCTGGATCGCCACGTACCCCTCGCCCCGCGGCCCCAGGTCGGGCAGCCGGCTCACGGTCGCGAGAAGCGCTGCGTCGCGCCCATCTGGCCCCAGATCCGGGCCTGGGTCACGGCGAGCGCCTGACGGACGTGCTCGCGGTCGTGATGGACCCATTCCGCGAGGATCTCGGCGACGGTCAGCTCGCCCACGACCGGGTGAACGCCGATCCGTCCGAGATCCGCCTCGCTGAGCGAACGGACGAGGGCGATCCCCGCGCTGCGCCCCGCGGCGAACGCCTCGACCAGCTCGAGCGGGTCGCGCTCGTCGTCGCGCCGGGCGGCGGCCACGGCCGGCTGGTCCCAGGTCTCGAGGGCCGGGCGGTCGGTGTCGAGGATCATCCGGATCCGGCCGGCGAACCCACGCCGATCCGCCTCCAGCAGGTGCCCGATGCAGGTGCTGACCGACCAGTCGCCCGGCCCGGGCCGCCAGCGCGCCTCATCGCGCAGCGCCCGCACCTCGGCCCGGAGGGTCGAGACGGTCGCGGCCAGGAGCGGCGCGATCCGCTCGGGACCGAGGGGCGCGGGCGGCGGCACGGCAGGCGGCGAGACCGGCGGGACGAAGGGCGGCACGGCAGGCGTCACGACGACCCTCCGGATCCAGCCACGACGCCCGACGCCCGCATTCGCGCGACCCGGTCCAGGGCGGCCTGGGTCAGCAGGTCGCTGATCTCCGCTCGGTCGGCCATCGCGAGCGCCTCGGCGAAGGGGACCCAGCGGATCGCGAGCTCCTCCGTCCCATCCGGCTCCGCCCGGCCCGGCACCAGATCGGTGGCCAGGAACAGGACGCCGGCCTCGTCGGTGACCGAGTTCGAGAGGTGGCTCCGGCCGATCTCTCGCCACGTCCGGGCCGTGTAGCCGGTCTCCTCGCGCAGCTCACGGCGGGCGCCCTCGAGGGGATCCTCGTCGAACACCGCACCACCCTCGACGATCTCCCACGAGTAGCGATCGAGCGTGTAGCGCCACTGGCCGACGAGGAGCACCCGGTCGTCCGGATCGAGCGCGACGACCCCGACGGCGAGGGTCTTGAAGTGGACGACCCCGTAGATCCCGGGCGTCCCGTCCGGCCGGGTCACCTCGTCGTGATGGAGGGCGATCCAGTCGTTCTCGTATACGAGCCGACGCGAACGACGGCCCCATGGGTCGCGGGGCATCGGATGCTCCTGTGGCAAGCCGCGACCGCGATGGTAGCGGCTCAATGGGCGACCAGCTCGAGGGCGATGCGGGCCGCGAAGCCGAGGATGACGAGGCTGCCGACGATGCTGACCCCGACGATCGCCCGCGGCGGGAGGCGCCGATGCGCCAGCGAACCGAGGAGCGCGAGGACGCTCTGCCACGAGAGCGAGGCGCCCGCGACACCGACGACGAAGGCGACCCTGCCGAGGGCACCATCGCCGATCGGCGGCAGACCGAGGATGAGGGCGGCGAAGTAGATCACGGTCGCCGGGTTGAGCAGGGTCAGGCCGACGAACCGGAGGTAGGTCGCGCGGGCGTCCGGGCCCGTCGTCCGGGCCACCACGCCGGCGCCCTGCCCGGCCTCGGCCCGGGCCTCCGCCCGGACCCCGGCCCGGATCCCGCGGAGGCCGTGCCAGGCGATCGCGACGAGCGCGCCGATCGCGACGATCCGGAGCGGGGTCGCCAGCGGTTCGATGAGTGGCGCGAGGGCCGTCCCGAACACGGCGGCCAGCGCCGCGTAGGCGAAGTCGGCGGTCGCGGCCCCGGCGCCCGCCGCGAACGCGACCGACCGGCCCCGCCGGATCCCCGTCTCGATGATCAGGACGGCGATCGCCCCGACCGGGATGGCGATCGCGTAGCCGGCGACCACGCCGGCCAGGAAGGCGGCCACCATCAGGCCGGCGCTCGCTCCGGCGCTCGCTCCGGCGCGCCGGCAGGCTCCTCGCTGGGCCCGGGGCTCCCGTCGCCCCCTTCGGGCCCGGCGACCCCGGCGAGCGAGCGGATCGCCCGGGCCAGCCGCTCGATCGAGCGAACGCCCGCCCGTTCGGCCGTCACCGACACGGTCGCCCGACTCACGCCCAGGTGGTCGGCGGCGTCGGACCGGCGCAGCCCGTCCACGATGAGCAGGCGAGCCACCGCCCGCTGGGCCACGCTCAGCCCAAGGAGCGCTCCCCCGAGGACGGGCGCCAGGTCGGCGAGCAGGGCGTCGCGGCCGCGGTCGCCCGTCTGGATCCGCAGGAACGAGCGTTCCGCGCGCGCCGCCGCCAGGCCCGCCCGGGCGGCGAGGACGGCCGGGCCGGTGCGCTCGTCGGCCGCTCCCGACCCGCGATCAACAGGTCCGAACGCGAACGACCAGCGCAGGACGAGCGGCTGGTCGTCCAGCGAGGAGCGAAGGACGGCCAAGAGCGGATCCGCCGGGGGCCGGAGGAGGCCGTGGAGCTCGGTCCCATGGGTCGCACCGAAGTCGGCGAGCCGCGCGGAGCCGTAGGCCGCGTCGAGCTCGCGACAGAGGCGGCGGAGCGCTTCGGAGGGGATGGCCCCGCCGGCGCCGGCGCCGCCGGGGCGCACGATCTCGGCGATGAGGACGATCCCCTGATCCTGCACGGCCCGACGGTAGCGGGCGGTCCAGTCAGCCGTCAATGGCTGACTCGTATGCAATCAGTCGCTCACGTCTAACCCGCCCTGGACGGAGACCCGACCGTCAGTGACGCACCGTCGTCTTGGTCTCGTGGATCCCCTGCGCTGCGGCCACGATCACCTGGTTGAGCGAATCCGCGATGGCCTTGGCGAGGTTCTGGTTCATCCGAACCCGGGCGACGATCACGGTGGGTTCCGCATGCGCCCCCGCTTCACCGGTCGGCTCCGATCGATTGAGCGTGATCGTGACACCGAACTGACCGGCGCTGACGCTGAAGCCATCCGCGTAGATGTCGGGGTAGTCGGCCATCTCATCTCCTCTGTTGACAAACGATCCAGCGTGGACGCTCCATCATCCCGGATCGCGAGTCTCTGCCTTCCTCACGGCATCCACCTCACCGGCCGAAGGCCACCGGCACCTGGTGGACCGGTCTTGGCCACGATCGGTCATCCGTCTCGCCGCTGGCGAGACGGATGACGCCAGGACGCGTGAAGGGGGGACGATCGGACAGCCGGGACCAGCGAGCCAGGTCACGGACCGATCGGCGGCGTTCGAGCCGGAGTGTACCCGTGCTCGATCCGCTGGCGCGGATGTCCATCCCGCCGTCAGGACCGTCGGGACCGGATGAGCGCGGATGCAACGAGAGCGGCAAGCGCGCCGGTCGCGTCGATCCCGACGTCGAGGATGGACGGGTGGCGCCCGATCACGAATCCCTGGTGCAGCTCATCGCCGGCCGCGTAGACGATCGCCAGCGCCAGCGCCCCGGCCCACGGCCGGCGCCAGGCGGTCGTGCGCGCCAGTGCTCGCCAGAGCAGCAGCGCCAGGACCCCGAAGACCCCCATGTGCCCGGCTTTGCGGATCAGGAAGTCCAGCCCCTCGTCGGGGACGAAGCGCAGGTTCGGCTGGGCCGAGAGCGCGAAGATCAGCCCGGCCCACGCGACGGCCGGGGTCCAGGCCGCGAGTGGCCGGCCGCGCACGAGCCGGACAAGCCACACGCGAAGGTCCATCGCCGACAGGATACGAGCGCACGATCCCGCCGCGCCCTCTCGGATGGGCCGCGACCGCCGGGGCGCCCCGGTCAGGCCAGGCCCGGGTCGACCCCCCGCAGGATCGCGGCGATCGCCGTCCGGGCCGCCGGCGTCTCGTAGTCGAGGAGCGGATGGGCATCGATCCGGTGCTCCGCCACTCGGCCGGCGATCCGGGTGTAGAGGACCGGGTAGACGTCGCCGCTGCCGTCCATCTCGAGCGTGATCGCCAGCGCGTCCGGCCCGCCGGCGTCGACGAAGTCCGCCAGCGGCCCGATCCCCTCGTCGAGGATCCCGGCCGCCGGATCGAGCGACACGACCCGCGCCAGGTAGGCGCGCTGGTGCCAGATCTCGGGGCCGCACGTGAGCTCCCCGGCCACGAAGTCGCCCAGCTCGGCCGCCGGGATCGACGGCCGCTCGGGCGTGACGCCGAACCGGGTCCGCGCGATGTGGCGGGCCAGGACCCGGGCGTTGTAGCGCGCCCCCTGGACGGCCCCGGAGTTGGCCGGGATGCCGTGCTTGAGCAGGCCCTTCGCGCCCTGGCCGATCGTGCCAGCGAAGAAGATCCCGGGGGCCGTCGCGCTCTCCCAGAACGGGGTCTGGGCCGGCAGCCGGCTCTGCCCGAACGTGGCCACGCCGAGCGCCGGAAGGTCGCGCAGCGGGGTGACGAAGCCGGTCGCCGCGATCACCTCGTCGACCTCGAAGGCCATCTCGCTGGCGTCGTCGGATCGGCGCGTCCGCACCACGAGGGCGGCGCCGTCGGCGGTCCGCTCGATCGACTGGATCGAGGCGTCGAGGACGGCGACCCCGCCGCCCAGGACGTGGTCCTCGTAGGGCTGGACGTAGCGCGCCCGGATCCCGACCAGCGAATGGGTCTGGACGGACAGCTTGGCCGGGCTCGGCGAGGCGATGAGGATCCGCTTCGCCCAGGGCAGGAAGCCCGAGGCGAGCTCGAACCCGGAGTTCTGCTTGCCGATGATGAAGATCCGCTTGTCCGCGTACGTCTCGACCGGGCGGGTCTCGGCGTAGTGGGCGGTCAGGTCCATCCCCGGCGCCTCCGGGCGCCAGGGCTCGGCGACGCCGACGGCGAAGACGAGCGTCGCGGCGGTGTAGACGCCGTCGCTCGTGGTCAGCTCGAACCGGCCGTCGTCGAGCCGGCGGGTCGATTCCCAGCGGCAGCCGTACCGGACGACCAGCCTGGTCCGCTCGGCGAACGCCGCGAGCGAGGCCTCCATCTCGGGTCGGCTCGGGAAGTAGGACGAGCCGTCCATGAACCGCGGCTGGAGCGCCCGGTGCTCGTCCTCCTCCGGGATGAGGCTGTTCCAGTCGTAGCGCTCATAGGCCCGGCTGCCGCGGGCGAACGGGGCGTAGGGCTTGGTCCAGGACAGGAGCCGCTGGAAGAACGGCCACTTCCGGAACATCCCGCCGGCGGACTCGTCGGCCGAGATGACGGCGTGCGCGACGCCGAGTCCGCGCAGGGCGTACGAGGCCTGGAGGCCGCCCGGGCCGCTGCCGACGACGACGATCGGGTAATCGCCGGGCGGGAACGGCCGCTGGCTCAGCTCCGCCACCGGTTCGCATTCCGCAGGCGGCGGGCCGACGCCTGGAGCATCCGGTACATCACCCGCGGGTGGTCGACGAGGAAGTCCTCCACGGCGGGTCCGGCCAGGACGAGGCAGCGCAGCGGACCGAGCGCGATGACGTCGGCCACCGGCGACTCGCCCAGCAGGATCGAGACTTCGCCGAAGAACTCGCCCCGCGAGAGCGTCGCCCGCTCCTGGCCGTCGACCTGGATCGAGCAGCTCCCCTCCAGGATGAGGTAGAAGCCCGAGCCGCTGAGGCCCTGGCGGAGGACCCGCTGGCCGGCCGGGAACCACTGCTCCTCGAAGGTGTGGGCCACCGCCTGGAGCTGGGGCGTCGTCAGGTCCGCGAAGAGGGCGAACCCGGCGATCGTATCGACGATCTCGTCCTGTCCCGCCATGGGCCCCGTCGTCCTCCTCGGCACGGTCGTGCGACCATCGGCGCAACGAAGGGGCTCCCCAGCGCGGCCGTGTTCTGCCATCGTATCGTCCACAGCCGGCTCGACAAGCCCCGTCGTCGCGGCGTCCCGTTCCTGGAGGGTGACGATCATGGTCTCGAGCGACCGGCGGACCGAGCTTCTCGGCGCGGTGGAGCTCTTCGCCGGCATCGATCCGGCCGACCTTGAGGCGATCGCCGCGCGGGCGACCGAGGTCGAGTTCCCGGCCGGTCGACCCATCGCCCGCCAGGGCGAGGTGGGGACCGGCTTCTTCGTCGTGGAGTCGGGTCGGGCGCGCGTCGTCCGGGACGGCGAGACGCTGGCCGAGCTCGGGCCGGGCGGCTTCTTCGGCGAGCTGTCGCTGCTCGACGGCGGGCCCCGGATCGCGAGCGTCGTGGCCGAGGAGCCCACCCGCTGCCTGGCCCTGCCGAGCTGGGAGTTCGAGCGGCTCCTGGAGGAGCGGCCGCGGATCGCGATCCTCATCCTCAAGGGCGTGGCCCGCCGCCTGCGGGCCGTCACCACGAGCCACCATCACTGACCGGCGGTCGGTCCAAGGAGCGGATGACCACGGAGCGCGGATGACCACGGAACGGCCGAGCCAGGCCGGGACGATCACCTTCCTGTTCAGCGACATCGAGGGCTCGAGCCGGCTCGAGCAATCGGTCGGCACGGAGGCGTACGCGACCGTCCTCGCCCGTCACCGGGCCATCCTCCGGGCGTCCTTCGCCGCCCACGGTGGCGACGAGCAGGGGACGGAGGGCGACTCGTTCTTCGTGGTCTTCGCCAGCGCCGCCGAGGCCGTCCGGGCGGCCGTGGAGGGCCAGCGCGGCCTGTTCGCGGAGGACTGGCCGGACGACCGCCCGGTCCGCGTCCGGATCGGGCTCCACACCGGCGATGCCACCCACGGGCCCGACGGCTACGTCGGGATCGACATCAACCGGGCCGCCCGGATCTCGGCGGCCGGCCACGGCGGCCAGGTGGTCGTCTCGGCCGCGACCGCCGCCCTCGTCGGCGAGAGCCTGCCGGCGGGGGTCACCTGGCGCGAGCTCGGCTCCTACCGGCTGAAGGACTTCGCGGATCCGCAGCGCCTGAGCCAGCTGGTGGTCGAGGGCCTGCCGGCCGACTTCCCGGCCCTCCGGACGGTCGACGCGCGACCCAACAACCTGCCGGCCACGATGACCACCTTCGTCGGGCGGGAGCGCGAGCTCGCCGATGGGCTGCGCCTCCTCGGTTCCGCCCGGCTGCTGACCGTCACCGGACCCGGGGGCATCGGCAAGACCCGGTTCGCCCTCGAGCTGGCGACCCATGCCGCGGCCGACTTCCCCGACGGGACCTTCTTCGTCCCGTTCGAGCCGGTCGACGACCCGACGCTCGTCCCGGGCACGATCGCCCGGGCCGTGGGCATCGTCGAGACCGGGGTCCGGCCGCCGCTCGAGCTGCTCGTCGAGCTGCTGGCCGGCCAGCGGGCGCTGCTCGTCCTCGACAACTTCGAGCGCCTGACGGGCGCCGCACCGATCATCGGCGACCTGCTCCGGGCCGGGCCGGGCCTGCGGATCGTGGTGACGAGCCGGGCGATCCTCCACCTCTCGGGCGAGCAGGAGTTCCCGCTCGACGGGCTGTCGATGCCGCCGGACCTCGAGCGGCGCACCCCGAGCCAGCGGACCGGCCGGGCCGGGACCGACGCCGGGGCGTTCGAGCCCGAGCGGCTCCTGGGCTTCGCGGCGATCCGGCTGTTCGTCGAGCGGGCCATGGCGGCCCGGCCCAGCTTCGGCCTCGACCGTTCGAATGCGGCCGCGGTCGCCCGGATCTGTGCCCGTCTCGACGGGATGCCGCTGGCCATCGAGCTGGCGGCCGTCCGGGTCCGGCTCCTGTCGCCGGACGCGATCCTGGCCCGCCTCGAGAAGCAGTTCGAGCTGCTGGCCTCGGGCGCCCGGGACGTGCCGGAGCGCCAGCGGACCCTGCGCGGCGCGATCGCCTGGAGCTACGACCTGCTCGACGAGCCGAGCCGGCGGCTCCTCGAGCGGCTGGCCTGCTTCGTCGGGGGCTGCGACCTCGGGACGGCCGAGCGCGTCTGCGGCCCGGCCGAGGAGCTGGGCCGCGACGTGTTCGACGGGATCGCCGAGCTCGCCGACCAGAGCCTCCTCCGGCGCTCGGAGGCGGACGGCGAGCCGCGCTTCGCGATGGCCGACACGATCCGGGCGTTCGCCCTCGAGCGACTCGAGGCCCGGGGCGAGGCAGCGCTCATCCGGCGACGCCACGCCGAGGCCTTCCTCGACCTCGCCCGGGAGGCCACGCCGCGCCTTGCCGGGGAGGACCAGCGGCGCTGGATCGAGCGCCTGGAGCGCGAGCACGACAACCTCCGCTCCGCGCTCGCCTGGGCGGTCGAGGCGCCCGAACCGGAGGTCGCCCTCGGCCTCGGCTTCCACCTCTGGCGGTTCTGGCAGAAGCGCGGTCACCTCGTCGAAGCCCGCCGACGGCTCGACGAGATCGCCGCGAAGCCCTGGGCGAAGGCCGATCCGGTCGCCCACGCCCGGCTGCTCGAGGCCCTCGGGGGGATCGCCTACTGGCAGGGCGACTTCCTCGCGGCGATCCCGGCCTACCAGACGAGCCTCGACCTGTGGCGGGGGCTGGGCGATCGCTCGGAGATCGCCAACGCGCTCTACAACCTGGCCTTCACCTACAGCATCGACGCCAACGCCCACTCGGTCGCCCCCACCTTCGACATGTCGCTCGGGCGGCCGCTCCTCGAGGAGAGCCTGGCCATCTACCGCGAGATCGGCGACGCCCGGGGGGTCGGCAACGTCCTGTGGGCGATCGGCAGCGCCGACCTGTTCGCCAGCCGGTTCGACGGGACGCGATCCGTCTTCGAGGAAGCCCAGGCGGCGTTCAAGGCGGTCGGCGACCGGACGATGGAGGCATGGGCGCTCCACATGGCCGGGGTCGTCGACGTCCACCTCCGCGACTGGCCGGCGGCAGTCGATGCCTTCCGGCACGCCCTGCGCCACTTCGTCGAGGCAGGCGACAGCACCGGGCAGGCCCTCGTCCTCGACGACTACGCGACGCTGGCCCTCGCCTCTGGCGACAAGGAGCGCGGGATCCGGCTCTGGGCGGCGGCTCGCCGGATCCAGGAGACGTTCGGGACGGGGCTGGTGCAGGCCCAGATCAACGCCTCCGGCCAGAAGGCCTGGCTCGACCCGGAGCCGGGCGACGCCACCCCCGAGCGACGGGCCGAGCTGGAAGCCGAGGGTCGCGCGTGGACCCTCGAGGAGGCGCTCGCCTACGCCCTCGACGACGACCTGCCCGGCGTAGGATGAGGTCGCCGACCCGCGGGTCCCCCGCCCCGCCGGTCCACCGTCCCGCAGGTCCACGCCTGACTGGTCCACGCTTGACTGCCCGGAGGCCACCGATGACGGCGATCGCCCCGTACCAGAGCTGGATCGAGACGCCGGCCACCGTCGCGCGGGCCTGGCTGGCCGTGACCGACCCGGCGCAGATCGCCGCCTGGTTCACCGACGCGAGCCAGCTCGGGGCCGTGGGCGATCCGTACCGGCTCGATTTCGGCGACGGCAGCCTGGTCGAGGGCGTCGTCAGGGAGCTCGACCCCGGCCGCTCGTTCGCCTACACGTGGGCCTGGTCGAGCGCCGAGGGCAGAGCCGATGCCGGGGCCGGGGCCGGCGGCCGACCGGGCGGCACTGGCGGCCGACCGGGCGCCACCCTGGTCCGTTGGATCGTCGAGCCGCTGCCCTGGGGGGGCAGCCGGATCACGCTCGTCCACGAGGCGTGGGACGAGGCCGGCCTCGACGCCGGGGCCCGCGACGAGCACGCCGCCTACTGGGACGACTACCTCAAGGCGCTCGCGGAATACCTGGCCGACTCGCCGCCCGCAGGGTGAGCCCCCGGCGGCCGGCGTTGCGATGGCGGGGTTGAGCCACCTCCGGGCCTACGTCCGCACGTTCACCGGCTTCGAGCGCGATGCCCGGGTCTTCCTCCTCGCCTACCTGGTCGCCGGGGCGGCGATCGGCCTCTACTGGATCGACTTCAACCTCTACCTCGCGGCCCTCGGGATCGAGCCCGCCACGATCGGGCTGATCGCCACCGCGAACTCGGCCGCGGCGGCCCTGATCGCGCTGCCGGCCAGCCTCCTGTCCGACCGGATCGGGCGGCGCCTGGTGCTCGCCGGCGGCCTGGCCGTGATGGGCGTCTCCGTCGCCGGGTTCCTGCTCGTCCACGGCCCGCTCGCGCTGGGGTTCCTCGCCGGCGCCTACGGGGCGGGACAGCAGGTCTTCTTCGTCGTCCAGAACCCGTTCCTCACCGAGCGGAGCCGGCCGGAGCACCGGAGCGAGCTGTTCGCGCTCGCCTTCGCGATCCAGAGCGCGACGAGCATCGTCGCCGCGCTGGTCGGCGGCCTCGTCGCCGCCTGGGTCGCCCGGGCCGGGGGCTTCGATCCGCAGGGGCCCGAAGCCTACCGGGTCCTGCTCGTCCTGATGGTCGTCCTGCTGGGGGCGGGCTGCGCCACGATCCTGGTCATCTCCGACGATCGGCCGCGCCGGCGACGCGCGACGCTGACGCCGGCCGGTGCGGGCGAGCCGGCCGCCTTTCCCGCGTCCGCGTACCGCGGCCGGGGCGGCCGGCTCCGGGGACTCCACCTGGGCGACCGGGCGACGTTCGTCAAGCTGGTCCTGCCCGGCTTCCTGATCGCGCTCGGCGCGGGCCAGGTGATCCCGTTCCTCAACCTCTTCGTCCAGCGAAAGTTCGGGCTGGAGCTGGCCGCGCTGAACGCCGTCTTCGCGCTGACGAGCCTGGGCACGGTCCTCGCGATCCTGCTCCAGCCGGCCCTCGCCCGGCGGCTCGGGAAGATCCCGTCGGTGGTCCTCGTCCAGGGGGTGAGCATCCCGTTCCTGGTCGTGCTCGGCTTCTCGCCGGTCCTGTGGACCGTGATCCTCGCGATGGCCGTCCGGAACTCGCTGATGAACGCCGGCAACCCGATCTTCAACGCCTTCGCGATGGAGCGGGTCGCCCCGGGCGACCGGGCGACCCTGTCGGCGACGATGAGCATCCTCTGGTCGCTCGGCTGGGTCGTCGCGGGGCCGTGGTACAGCCTGCTCCAGGCGACCCTCGGTTTCGACGGCGGCTACGCGGTGAACTTCGCCACGATCATCGTCCTCTACTCGGTCGCCACCGGCCTCTACTGGATCTGGTTCGGGCGGCCCGAGCGGGCCTCGCGGGCGGCGGCCGCGGCCGGCGCGGGCTAGACTCTGCCCGATGACCGCCGAGACGTCCCCCGCCCCCGGTCCGGTCCCCGACGCGGTCCGCGACAAGTCGGGGATCCCGCGCAACCCGGGCCGGCGCGACCTCGGGATGAAGGCGACCCTGCTCTTCCCCGACCGCGAGATCGTCGAGCGCTTCTACGTCCCGCTCGTCTACACCGCCTGTCGGACCTGCTACTCCGAGCTCGAGCCCGACGAGATCTTCCGGCGCGCGGTCGCTGGCGAGATCGACCCGGCCAAGCAGCGCAAGCTCATCTCGGGGGTCATCGAGTCGGGCCACGGGAGCACGATCGAGCACATCGTCTTCACCTTCGGGATCAGCGGCGTGAGCCGGACGCTCTCGCACCAGCTGGTCCGCCACCGGGCCGGCGTGGCCTTCGATCAGCAGAGCCAGCGCTACGTCAAGTTCCGCGGCGCCTCGACGATGCTGCCGAGCACCATCGCCGACGCGGACGACGCGCTGCGCGAACGGTACGAGGAGCAGGTGGCCGGCTCGCTCGGGCTGTACGGCGACCTGGTGGCCGCGGGGATCCCCGGCGAGGACGCCCGGTTCGTCTTCCCCAACGCCACCCGCACGAACCTGGTGATGACCACGAACCTGCGGGCCCTCATCCACATGAGCGGGCTGCGCCTGTGCACCATGGCGCAGTGGGAGATCCGCCGGCTCTTCCAGCTCATCCGGCACGAGATCTTCGGGGTCTCGCCGTTCCTGGGCAGCTTCCTCGCCCCGAAGTGCGTCGCCCTCGGCTACTGCGACGAGATGGGCAACCGCGACGAGCACTGCCCGATCCGGCCGCACAAGGACAACGTCCTCGGGGCGTGGGCGGAGAAGTCGAAGGCCGCGAAGGTGGCCGGGCGCGAGCTGCCCGTCCGGACCGAACCCTAGACGGGTCCGAGCTCCCGGACGAAGCGCCGGATCAGCCTGGCGAAGCGCGGCCCGGCCTCGGCACCGGCCGCCAGGACCTCTTCGTGGCTGAGCGGCGCCCCGGTCAGGCCGGCGCCCGCATTCGTGACGAGCGAGACGCCGGCCACCTCGATCCCCGCCCAGCGGCAGGCGATCGCCTCGAGCACGGTCGACATCCCGACGGCGTTCGCGCCGAGGATCCCGAGCATCCGGACCTCGGCCGGGGTCTCGTAGGTGGGGCCGAGGAGCCCGGCGTAGACACCTTCCTCGAGTGCCACCCCTTCGGCCCGGCCCGCGGCGTGAAGGCGAGCCCGGAGGGCCGGCGCGTACAGGTCGGTCAGGTCCGTGAACCGCGGGCCGATCGCGTCGGCGTTGGGCCCGAGCAGCGGCGTCCGCCCGGTCAGGTTGAGGTGGTCGGCGATGACCATGAGCGTGCCCGGGCCGTAGCCCGGATCGACGCCGCCGGCCGCGTTCGTCAGGACCACGGTCCGCGCCCCGAGCCGTCCCATGAGCAGGACCGGCTGGACGACGAGGCCCGGGTCGTTGCCCTCGTAGACGTGGAGGCGGCCCTGGAGCATGACGACCGGGACGTCGTCCAGCCGCCCGAGGAGGAGGCGCCCCACGTGACCCGGGGCGGTCGCGGCCGGCCAGCCGGGCAGCTCGGCGAACGGGATCGAGACGGCATCGACCAGGTCGTCGGCGAGGGCGCCCAGCCCCGACCCCAGGACGATCCCGAGCCGCGGGACGAGGTCGGTCCGGGCCCGGACGGCGGCCTCGAGGGCGGCGAGGCGGGCGGGCTGTTCGGCCGGGTGGATCGGGCGGGCGGGGTCGAGCTCGGTCATGGCCGGGAGTCTACGCGTCGCCGGCTCGGGCCGATCCGGCCCCGACGATCCAAGCGGGCGCCCGGCGGGCGGGCTGCGTGGGCCGCCGAGCGCCCGGCCCCGGACGCTTCGATCGCCCGGAGCGAGTACCGACACCGGGATGCCGATCGCGTCGCTACCGGGCGATCCCCGCCGACGCGGGCCCGAGGGCCGCGAAGCGGGTCGAGAAGCGCCTGAAGTGACCGGTCGAGAGACCGGAGGTCCTTGATGCGATCGCGGTCCTGTCGGCTCCCCTGGCCCCTTCGGGTGAGTCGTACGGTAGGGACGGTCGGAAGGCCGGTCAACGCGCTTATCCACCGGCCGGGCCGACCCCGAACGGGACCTGTCCACCAGAATCGGCAGCGTTGTGGACGGACTGTGGATAACCGGCCGGACGACGGGGCGTCAGCCGCCCATCGCGAACATCTCGACCCGCGGCAGGCGGGCGGTCGCCTCGGAGCGGAGCTCGGAGTAGCGGTCCGCCCGGATCCGCCAGGTGGACCGGATGACCTCCCGCAGATCGTCGTCCGAGGCCTCGCTTCGCAGGGCCGTCCGAAGGTCCGTCCCCTCGCCGGCGAACAGGCAGGTGTAGAGGCGACCCTCCGCGCTCAACCGGGCCCGGGTGCACGAGCCGCAGAACGGCCGCGTCACGCTCGCGATCAGGCCCACCTCCCCGGAGCCGTCGCGGTAGCGCCAGCGGTCGGCGACCTCGCCGGGATAGTTGGGCGGCACCGCCTCGAGACCGAGCTCCGCATCGATCGCGGCGACGAGCTCGGCGGCGGGCACCACCTCGTCGAGCCGCCAGCCGTTCGAGTGGCCGACGTCCATGAACTCGATGAAGCGGAGGATATGGCCCTCGGTCCGTGCCCAGCGGGCCATCGGGAGCACGGATGATTCGTTCAGGCCGCGCCGGACCACCATGTTCACCTTGAGCGGCCCGAAGCCTGCCTCGCAGGCGGCGGCGATGCCGTCCAGGACCCGCGCGACCGGGAAGTCGACCCCGTTCATCGCCCGGAACGTCGCGTCGTCGAGCGAGTCCAGGCTCACGGTCAGCCGGGTCAGCCCGGCCTCCCGGAGCTCACCGGCGAGGGCCCGCAGCGCCGAGCCGTTCGTGGTCAGGGTCAGGTCGGGCCGTCCGCCGTCGGGGAGCCGAAGCTCGGCCAGCTGGCGGACGAGCTCGGGCAGGTCGTGGCGGACGAGCGGTTCGCCCCCGGTGATCCGCAGCTTCTCGACCCCTTCTCCGACGAAGACCCCGGCGAGCCGCCGGATCTCCTCGAAGGTCAGCACCTCGGAGCGGGGCAGGAAGGCGAAGTCCCGACCGTAGATCTCGCGCGGCATGCAGTACGTGCAGCGGAAGTTGCAGCGGTCGGTGACCGAGATCCGGAGATCGCGCATCGACCGGCCGAGCCGGTCGGAGACGGGGAGCGCCATGCACGGGATGGTACTGCGTCATCGCCCGACCCCGGATGGAGGTCGATGCGTCCGCGCACCGAACCGGCGGTGCGGGCCGGCACCGCCGTGCGTGGCGCGCGGTCCGGCGGTACCACCGGGTCCGCCGTGCGGTACTACCGGCGTACTCCGCTCCGCACCATCCCGCACCTACGATGCGGACACGGCCGGATGAAGACCCGGACGACGGCAGGGAGGCAAACGTAGGACCGATGGCCACGACTGAAACGCGGACCGGATTCCGGCTCCCGTGGAGCTCGGCCGATCGCGGCGACACCGCGGCCGATCCCGGCACGCCCGGCACCGACGAACCGACCGATCCGGCAGGGGCCAGCGAGTCGCAGCCGGAGGGCACCGAGACGCAGCCGATGGCGATCGAACCGGTGACCGCGGCCGAAGCCGACGGAGCGGCGCCCGGGGGCGCCTCCGAAGACGTCGCGGCCCACGAGCCTTCGCCCGAACCGACCACCGCAACCTCGTCATACGAAGAGGGATCCCCCGTGGAGTCCGCCGTCACCGTGGCCGCCCCGACTCGGCCCACCGCCGTTTCCCCCCCGGTCAGCCCGAAGAAGCCGTCCCAGTTCATGGCCGACCTCTCGCGGGCGATGCAGGCCGCGGCCTCGAGCGCCCGGGCCGCCAGCCTGACCCAGTTCCAGGTCGACGCCAAGACCCATGTCGAGGGGATCCACTCCCGGTCCACGACCGAGGCGACCGACCTCCGCACCGGGGCCGACGAGGATATCGCCAGCTACCGCGACTGGCAGAAGGCACAGATCGCCCGGATCCGCGAAGAGACCGAGACGAGGATCGGCGACCGGAAGGCCGGGCTCGAGCGGGAGCTGGAAGCCCACGCTGCCCGGATCGAGCGGGAGATCGAGCGGGTCCAGTCCTGCGTCGCCGAATACGAGACCGAGATGGACCGGTTCTTCCAGAGCCTCCTGGCCGAGGACGACCCGACCCGGATCGCCGAGCTCGCCGAGCGCCTGCCCGAGCCGCCGTCGTTCGAGGCCCTGGTGGGCGGACCGGCGACCGAGCCGGCCTGGTCGCAGCCGACCGCGGCGACCGTCGTCGTCGACGAAGCGCCCGCCGTCGAAGCGCCCGCCGTCGAGGCCCCCGCCGTCGAAGCGCCCGCCGTCGAAGCGCCCGCCGTCGAAGCGGTGGCGCCGACGATCGACGAAGTGTCGGACGACGCGGGCCCTGGCGAAGCCGTATCCCCCGCATCCGAGAACGAATCGATCGAGGCGGCGATGGCCGCCATCGAGGCCGCCTACCACGCGGCCGATGCCGAGGAGCTGGCGACGCCCGACCCTGAGGACGCCGCCGGAACGTCGGTCGAGGCCGTCGCCGAGTCGACGAGCGATCCGGTCGAGGCGACCGCGGAGCCGACCACGAGCGAGACCGCGGAGCCGGCCCCGAGCGAGACCGAGGACGAGCCGGTCGCCGATCTCCGGCTCGCCGCCCTCGGGCTGACCCACGATCTCAGCCATGCCGAGGCCGAGGCCGTCGCCGAGGCCGTCTGGCACGACGACGACGGGATCACCACGATCGCCGACGACGCGCTCGCCGCGCGGCTGGCCGGACTGGTGCCTCACGTCGAGGACGCCGAGGCCGACGGACCCACCGAACGAAGCCAGGTCGTCGTCACCGGCCTGGTCAGCGTCGCCAGCATCGCCGGCTTTAAGCGACAGCTCGGACGGCTGAACGGCGTTCGGTCGGTCGGCGTCTCGAGCGGCCCGGACGGCGAGTTCGTCTTCAACGTCGAGCACGGCAGCGGGGTCGACCTCGGGTCGGCCGTGCCCACGCTGTCGGGCTTCCAGGCCCGGGTGACCGGGAGCGGCGATGGGATCCTCAGCGTGAGCGCCCGCGACCCCGAATCCGAGAGCTGATCGCCCGATGACCCGCCAGACCGTCATCGTCGCGCTGCCGCCCGACGAGTCGGCGCCGGTCCGCCACGAGCTGGCCGAGGCCGGCTTCGAGGCGATCGCGGTCACCTCGTCCGAGCAGCTCGACGCCGTCCTCGCCAGCCGCCGCGAGGTCGGCGTGGCGATCCTCGACGGCGAGCGCGACTTCGACACCTCGCTCGAGCTGTACAGCCTCCTTCACGAGGACGGCCGGTCGATCCCGGCCTTGATGATCGTGTCGGCGAGGGCCCTCGAGCGCCTCGAGTCGAACGCCACCGGCACCTCGATCGAGGACGAGTACTTCACCCGCCCGTACTCCGCGGACGCACTCCGCTGGCGCGTCGAAGCGATGCTCATCCGGTCCCAGACGGTCGACGACGGGAGCGGTCCCGTTCTCGCGGCCGACGGCCCGCTCGATCCGGCCGCCTTCACGCGCAAGGCGCCCATCATCGCGATCTTCAATCCGAAGGGCGGCGTCGGCAAGACGACCATCGCCCTGAACCTCGCGGCCACGCTCCAGGTCCGGCGCGGACAGCGCGTCCTGCTGGTCGACGCGGATACCGTGACCGGGCATGTGGCGACGTCGCTCGGCCTCGAGGGCGTCCTGACCGTTTCCGACGCATGGGGCGAAGACGCGGCCGAGAACGTCCCGCTGCGGTCCCTCACCGAGTTCGCGACCAGCCACCAGAACGGCCTGACCGTGACCACCCTGACCTCGAGCCCGCTCCATACCGAGCACCTCGACCCGAAGCAGGTGATCGACGCGATCGAGGCGGTCCGGCGGGCCTTCGACTTCATCGTGGTGGACATGCATCCGTCGTACAGCCCGCTGAACCAGGCGATCTTCACTCGAGCCGACCGGATCCTCGTCCCGATCACGCCCGACGTGCCGGCCCTGCGGGCAGGCCTCCAGCTGCGCGACATCGCGATGGAGCTTGGCCTTCGCGAGAAGCTCTCGATGATCGTCAACCGGGCGAACAGCGGGGTCTCGGTCGCCGACATGGAGCGGACGGTCGGGCTGTCCGCGATGGCCCTCATCCGGTCGGGTGGACTGCTCTTCGTCCACGCCGCGAATGCGGGACGGACCGTGGTCGAGCAGTACCCGCACGAGCGCGTGACCGCCGACTTCGACGGGCTCGCTGAGGCGCTGATCGGCCGGCGGGCGGCGAATGCACCAGCCGCCGCGCCAGCCGCGAAGAGCGTCTTCGGGAACCTCTTCCGGCGGGCCAAGCAGCCGGTCCGCGTCTGACCGCCAGCCGACGCGGCGGGCCTGAACGCCGGGTTCCGCGCCGGTCCTAGCGGCTTCGGTCCTGCCAGCTCACCCCGCCGAGCGGCGACCCCGGCAGCTTCTGATGGGGCGCCCCCGTCCGCTTGTCGACCTGCTCGACGCCGCGCAGGTAGCGCCGGTTGACCAGGAGCGCATCCGTCTCCGCCTCGCCGAGCCGGCGCTCGCCGTACATGGCGACCGCGTCCGTCACGGCGACGAACATCTCGGTCGAGCGTTCGAGGAGCCGGTCGGGTTCGGAGCCGGGGTGGAGATGGACCGTCCCGATCACCCGGAACGGCGGCACCTCGAGCGCCACGTCGTAGGCGATCTTGTGGACCCGGTGAGCAGCCCGCTCGTCGTCGGACAGGTCCGGCAGCGTCTCCTGCCCGGCCATCACCAGGATGAGGTCGTACGGATCGACGCTGCGCAGGCCCGGGACCGGGACCAGCGGCCCGGATCCGTCGAGCGGCTGCCAGGAGACGTCGCCGATCGTGATCGGCTCGCGCTTGTTCAGGGCGTCCGAGAGGCGGTCGTCGATCTCCATCCGGCCGACGAGACGCCACTCCTCGGTGAACCCATCGAACGCGATCCCCTTCGCCGGGCGGCCAGCCGCCTCAGCGGCCCCTGTCGGGGCTCCGGCTGGCTTCCTGCGCCTGAGGAAGTCGAAGGGCACGCTCAGTCCTCCTCTGCCGAGCCGGACTTCTCGCGGATCGAGTCGACGACGCCCGCATCGGCCAGCGTGGTCGTGTCGCCGAGCGTCCGGCCCTCGGCGATGTCACGCAGGAGCCGGCGCATGATCTTGCCGGACCGGGTCTTGGGCAGGTCGGGCGTGAACAGCAGGTACTTCGGCCGGGCGATCGGCCCGATCACGTAGGCGACATGCTCGCGGAGCTGGACCGCGAGCATATCCGTCGGCTCGACGTCGGCCCGCAGGATGACGAACGCGAAGATGGCCTGGCCCGTCACGTCGTCGAGCTTGCCGACGACCGCGGCCTCGGCGACCGACGGGTGGTCGACGAGTGCCGACTCGACCTCGATCGTGCTCAGCCGGTGGCCGGCCACGTTCATCACGTCGTCGACCCGGCCGAGGAGCCAGAGGTAGCCGTCCTCGTCGCGCTTCGCGCCGTCGCCGGTGAAGTAGCGGCCCGGGAACCGGCTCCAGTAGGTCTGACGGTAGCGCTCGGAGTCGCCATAGATCCCGCGCAGCATCGACGGCCAGGGCCGGGTCAGGACCAGGTACCCGCCACCGCCGAGCGGGACGGAGGCACCGGCGGCGTCCACGACGTCGACCCCGATCCCGGGCAGCGCGAAGGTCGCCGAACCCGGCTTCGTCGTCGTCACGCCGGGCAGCGGGCTGATGAGGATCGAGCCCGTCTCGGTCTGCCACCAGGTGTCGACGATCGGCGCCCGTCCGCGCCCGATGTGGGTGTGGTACCAGAGCCAGGCCTCCGGGTTGATCGGCTCGCCGACCGAGCCGAGGAGGCGCAGGCTGCTCAGGTCGTGCCGAGCGGGGTAGGCCTCGCCCTGCTTCATGAAGGCCCGGATCGCCGTCGGGGCGCAATACAGGATCGTGACTCCCAGCTCCTCGACGATCTGCCACCAGCGATCCCAGTCCGGGGTGTCCGGGGCACCTTCGTACATGACCCCGGTCGACGCGTTGGCGAGCGGCCCGTAGACGATGTAGCTGTGGCCGGTCACCCAGCCGATGTCGGCCGCGCACCAGTAGACGTCGTCGGGCTTGACGTCGAAGACCATCTCGTGGGTGAACGCCGACCCCAGCAGGTAGCCAGCCGAGGTGTGGACGATCCCCTTGGGCTTGGCCGTGGTGCCGGAGGTGTAGAGCAGGTAGAGGAGCTGCTCCGAATCGACCGGGACCGGCGGGCAGTCGGCGCTCTGGCGCCCGACGAGCTCGCCCCACCAGTGATCGCGGCCCTCCACCATGTGGGCGCCGTCCCGGAGTCGATTGACCACCACGACATGCTCGATCGACGGGGTGGAGGCGACCGCCTCGTCGGCGTGATGCTTGAGGCCCACCTTGTTGCCGCGCCGCCAGCCGCCGTCGGCGGTCACGAGGACCTTCGCCTGGGCATCGTTGATCCGGTCGGCCAGCGCCTCGGCCGAGAATCCGCCGAAAACGACCGTGTGGGCCGCGCCGAGCCTGGCGCAGGCGAGCATCGCGATCGGGAGCTCCGGGATCATCGGCAGGTAGATCGCGACCCGGTCGCCCTTCTCGACGCCCAGCTCGCGCAGGGCGTTCGCCGCCTTCCCGACCTCACGCAGGAGGTCCGCGTAGGTGAGCGTCCGGCGGTCGCCGGGCTCGCCGATCCAGTGGTAGGCGACCTTGTCGCCGAGCCCCGCGGCGACATGGCGGTCGAGGCAGTTCGCGGCGACGTTCAGCTCGCCTCCGACGAACCACTTCGCGAACGGCAGGTCCCACTCGAGCGTCGTCGTGAAGTCGCGGGTCCAGTCGAGCTTGCGCCGGGCCTGCCCGGCCCAGAAGGCCTCGAAGTCGGCGTCGGCCTCCGCGTACAGATCGGCGGTCGCATTCGCCTGGGCGGAGAACGCCGCCGCGGGCGGGAACCTCCGCACCTCGACCAGCAGGTTCTCGATCTCCGGCTGGGACGGTGACGGCTGGTCGACGCTCACGGGACCCTCACGGCTTGATCGCCTGCTCGCCCCCCGATTGTAGCCGCCGGCCCGGGGTCCGAGCGGCCCGCGGCCCGAGCGGCCCGGGGTCCCGAGCGTCCCGGCGGCCGGGGGCTCATCCGGGGGCTGAGCCGGGGGCGTCGATGCCGGGTCCGGAGCTCGACTCCCCGGCCGCCTGGACCGCCCCCGACGCCCCGGGGGGCGGCGGGGGCTCGATCCCCTGCGCCGCCATCGCGACGAGGATCCGCTTGCGCAGCTCGGCGGAGACCGGGATCATCTCGCCGGCCCGGGCCCGACCGACGATCTTCAGGGTGATCCCGCGCTCGCCGAGCTGGTCGACCCGGTCGACCCGTGGCTCTTCGAGGACGCGATCCGCCCAGACCGGGTCGGCCGCGATCTCGCTCCCGACCGCGTCGAAGACCTGGATCGCCCGTTCCACGTCGCTCCCGTAGGCGATGACCACGTCGAGGTCGACCCGCCGCCAGACGCGGGTCCGGTTCGAGGCCACGATGATCGCTCCGTTCGGCACGGAGTGGACGACCCCGTCCACGTCACGGAGGACCGTTCGTCGGAGCGTCAGGTCCTCGACCGTCCCGGTGACGTCGGCGATCGTGACGACGTCACCGCGCCCGTACTGGTTCTCGAGGAAGATGAGCAGGCCCCCGAAGTAGTCCCGGATGATCGCCTGGGCCCCGAATCCGATCGCGATCCCGGCCACCCCGAGGCCCGCGACGGCCGGTCCGACATCGAGACCGAGGATCTCCAGGATCCAGACGGCGACGATCGTGATCGCGAACACCTGGGCCACCGACCGGGCCAGCGATTCGATCGTCGCGTACCGCTTCCGGATCTCGTCCGCGTCGCCGGCCGGAGCGTCGGCCTCGGCTCGGGCGCGAAGGGCCGCGACGAACCGGCGGATCGCCGTCAGAAGGAGCCGTACGACGACGATCGCGACCGCGACGAGGACGACGATGGCGAGGAATCGGACGGTTGCCGCCTCGAGGAACGTGGACACGGTAGACATCCTATCGGGCCGGGGGGCAGGCCGGGGGGCGGACGGGACGGGCGGACCGCCGGCCGTCAGGCCGCCGCGCCGCCGAGCCGGAGCGAGATGGCCGTGGCGGCTTCGCGAACCTGGAGCGCGAGCTACGGGATCCGCTTCGAGGTGAGCCGGAACTCCGGGCCCCAGATGTCCACGGCCGCGACGACCTGGCCTCGTGCGTCGTGGACCGGCGCCGCGACCGCATTCAGCCCCCGCTTGAACTCCCCGAGCGCGACGGCGTAGCCGCGCCGCCGGATCCGGGCGAGCTCCGCGAGGAGCGGCTCGAGCTCGGTGATCGTCCGGTCGGTGTACGCGACCAGCCCGGCCCGGACGATCCGGCCGACTTCGCGCTCGGCCACCGCCGCCAGGAGGACCTTGCCCGATGCGACGCAGTGGAGCGGAGTCGAGCGGTCGGTCCAGTCGCTGACGGCGATGAGATTCGGGCCGTCGGCCTGGGCGACCGTGAGAACGCGATCCGCGCCGTCGAGGATGCCCAGCCCCGTCGTCTCCCGGGTGAGCCGGGCGAGCCGCTGAAGCTCGGGCGTCGCCAGCCGCCGGAGGTCGAGGGTGCGCTCGGCACGCTCGGCCAGCCGGATCACGATCAGCCCGAGACGATACTTGCCCGTCTCCTCGTCCTGTTCGACGAGGCCCCGTTTCTCGAGTGTCGCCAGGAGGCGCGACGCCGTCGACTTGTGCAGGCCGAGCCGACGGGCGAGCTCGGTGACCCCGGCCGCGCCCTGGCAATCGCCCAGCGCGAGCAGGAGCGCGGCCGCGCGATCGACGGACCGGACGGCGTTCCCGTCGAGGGCCACGGTCTCGCCGGCGGGGCCGACGTGGATCAATGGGCCGCGCCGGCCGCGCGCGCCTCGAGGGCGGCGTCGAGCGAGTCCGAGAACGCCTCCAGGATCTTCGCCTCGTCGGCGGCGTCGTGGGCGGCGCACAGGAACCACGGCTCGCGGGAATCCGGCTCGGGCATCGCCCCCCGGGCCTGCATGCCGACGGCGATCGCGTCGTACAGCTCGTGGTCGGTCTTCACCCAGTCGCGGTACTCGCGGATCTCGGTCTCGGCGAAGATGATCCCGAACATGGCCGGGACGCCGGTGAAGACGTGGGCCAGGCCCTTCGCGGTCAGCAGCTGCCTGATCCCGCGCTGGATCGACAGTCCCCGCTGGCGGATCCCCTCGATCACCGTCCCGTCCCGGAGGATCGACAGCGTCGCGACGGCGGCCGCGGCCGCCACCCGGTTGCCGGCATAGGTGCCACCGTGGCTGACGTGGTCCGGCAGGACGCTCATCACCTCGGCGGTCCCGCCGAACGCCGCGGCCGGATAACCGTTGCCCATCGCCTTGGCATAGGTCGCCAGGTCCGGGGTGATCCCGAAGAACTCGGCGGCGCCGCCCCGGGCGAGCCGGAAGCCGGTCTTCACCTCGTCGAAGATGAGCAGCGCGCCGAACTCCTTGGTGAGCGCCCGGACGCCCTGGTGGAAGCCCTCGCGCGGGAGGATCCCCTGGGCGTTGCCCAGGATCGGCTCGATGATCACCCCGGCGATGTCGTCGCCGTCGCGCTCGAAGACCCGACGGAGCGTCGCGAGATCGTTGAACGGGACGGGGATGACCGTCTCGGTGATCTGCTTGGGGATGCCCCGGCCCCAGGTCAGGCGGACCGGGTTGTCGCGGTCGCCGAGCTCGCTCATGTCGGTCGGGGCGACGCTGATCAGGGCGTAGTCGTGGACACCGTGGTACTGGCCTTCGAATTTCACGATCTTCGTGCGGTTCGTGTAGGCCCGGGCGATCCGCATCGCGTGCATCGTGCACTCGGTCCCGGACACCGTCAGGCGGACCTTGTCGACCCACGGGTTCAGGGCCTTGACCAGCTCGCCCGCCTGGACCTCGTCCTCGCTCGTCAGCGAGAAGCTGACCCCCCGGCGCATCCGCTCGTTGACGTAGTCGTCGACCCGCTCGTCGGCGTGACCCAGGATCACCGGGCCGTAACCCATGCGCAGGTCCACGAACTCGTTCCCATCGAGGTCCCAGACCCGGCCGCCCTTGCCCCGATCGACGTAGATCGTCTTCTCGCCCCAGGCCCGGAAGTTCGAGTCGGTGCCCCCGGGCAGGGTCTTGAGCGCGCGGGTCCACATCTCGAGCTGGCGGTCGCGCCGCAGCGTCAGGCCGGGTCGGGCGGCGGGTTCGGCGGTCATGATTCCTCCGGTTCGGCGGTCGGCGGGCCCTGGTCCCGGTGACCCGGACGGGCGATCCGCCCGGACGGCTGGGGGGAGCGCAGGTCGCCGTGTTGCGCGCTGCGAGACGCTGGGGCCGCCATCTTGGCATATCCGGTTCTGGGCCGTCAATGCGATATTCGGGGCTCGGAGGCCGGAACGCGACGAATCACCACCTTCAGGGTCCCCTTCACCATGCCGATGCGTGTGCGAAGATGTCGGCATGGCTCACGACGACGGATCGCCGGAGCGCCCCGCCCCCGACGACTCGGTCTCGTACTGGCACACGACCGGCCACTCGAGGCGCGAGCCGACGTTCCGGGGTCGGGCGGCGGCGGACGTGGTGATCGTGGGCGGCGGATTCACCGGCCTCTGGACGGCGATCCGGCTGACCGAGACCGCCCCCGATCTGCGGGTGGTCGTCCTCGAGCAGGCCTACGTCGGGTTCGGAGCGAGCGGGCGGAACGGCGGCTTCTGCGAGGCGAGCCTCACCCACGGCTGGGCCAACGCCGTCCGCCAGTTCCCTGACGAGGCGGCCCTTCTCGAGGCGGAGGGGCTCCGGAACCTGGCCGAGCTCGTCGCCTTCACCCGCGACCAGGCGATCGACTGCGAGCTCGAGGAGACCGGTGTCCTCGAGGTCGCCGGCCGGCCGAGCCAGGTCGAGGCCTTCCGTGCCACCGCTGAGGCGGATCGCGCCCGCGGCGCGACCAGCCGGTTCCTCGACCGGGCCGAGCTCCAGGCCGAGGTCCACTCGCCGCTCTGGCTGGCCGGCCTTGAGCGCGGGCCAGAGCACAACGTCAACCTCAATCCGGCGAAGCTCGCCTGGGGCCTCAAGCGGGTGGCCCTGGAACGGGGCATCCGGATCCACGAGGGGACCCGGGTCACGGCTCTCGAGCGGCGGGCCGGCGGTGTGCGCGTCCGGACGACCGCCTGGTCGGCGGATCGCGATGAGCCGATGTCGCTCGAGCGTCGGCTCGGGATGAACGCCCCGTTCCCGTTAGCCGGCGCATTCGCGGGCGCCTTCGGCGGCCGACGCTCGGCGGCCGGCCCAGCCGGCCCCAAGACGGTCGGCTCAGCGGATACCCCGGCGGATCCCGACGCCGGCGTGGTCGAAGCCGGCCAGGTCGTGATCGCGACCTCGGCCTACAGCGGCTGGTACCCTCGGCTCGGCGGGCTCTTCGTCCCGGTCTACGACTACGTCCTCGTGACCGACCCGCTGACGCCCGACCAGGCCGAGGCGATCGGCTGGCGGCGGCGCCAGGGCATGGCCGACTCGGACAACCAGTTCCACTACTTTCGGCGGACCGCGGACGATCGGATCCTGTGGGGTGGCTACGACGTCGTCTACCACGCCGGGAACGGGGTCGGGCCGCGCTACGACCGGCGCCCCGCCACGTTCGAGAAGCTCGAGGCGCACTTCCTCGCCGCGTTCCCGCAGCTCACCGGGATCGGCTTCCCGTTCCGCTGGGGCGGGGCGATCGACACGACGAGCCGCTTCACCGTCACCTTCGGCCGGGCACTCGGCGACCGGGTCGTCTACGCCCTCGGCTACACCGGGCTGGGGGTGGGCGCGAGTCGCTGGGCGGCGGGGGTCGTGCGCGACTTCATCCTCCGCCCCGACTCCGACCTGCTGCGGCTTCGCTTCGTCCGCAGCCGCCCGCTGCCCTTCCCGCCGGAGCCGTTCCGGTCGGTGGTCGTCAACGTCGTCCGGCACGAACTCGGCCGGGCGGATCGCGAGGACGGCCGCCGGGGCCTGATCCTGCGGACCCTCGATGCCCTGGGGATCGGCTTCGACAGCTGAGGAGGGTCGGTCGGTCAGCTCGCGCCGACGAGCGGGACCTCACCGATCAGGAGCTGGGCGAGGTGGTCGAGCGCGAGGCGGACATCCCGATCGATCGCGGCCGCCACGAGCGCCCGATCGGCATCGCTCGGCGCCAGCTTCAGCGCAAGCTCGGACTCGAAGACGATCCCGACCGAGCTGCGCGTCCCGGCCGGCGTGACGACCAGGGAGCGCCGGGCACGGGTCCCGTCCGGACATCGCCCGGCGAGGACCAGGAGACGGCCCGCGACGATGTCGTCGACCTCCCAGCGCAGGTCGACCCGCCGGCCACCGAAGCGCATGACGCCCAGGAACCCCGCGCCGATCCGGTCGAGGATCGGCGTCTCATCGCGCACCTCGACGAACAGCGGGTCCCAATCCGGGAGCCGCGCGGGCCTGGTCACGAGGTCGAACACGACCTCGGCCGGGGCGTCGACGACCCGGACGTGGCGGATCTCGCCCATGGCGCACCTCCTGGGGCCATGGTCGGCGCCGGACGGAGCACTGCCAAGTGCCTCACGGCCCGTCCGGGCGCCGACCGGCTGGTCAGGCCGGGGCGGCGACCCAGGTCGGCAGCTCGCGGGCGAGCGTCGCCAGCGGCAGCGAGCCGTGGCCCAGGACCGCATCGTGGAAGGCTCGCAGATCGAAGTCCGAGCCGTCCCGAGCCGCGATCTCCGCCCTTAGTCGCTCGATCTCGCGGCGACCGAGCATGTAGGTGAGGGCCTGGCCCGGCCAGCAGATGTAGCGGTCGGTCTCGATCGTCGCCTCGATCTCGGTGAGGCCGGCCTCGACGAGGAACGCGATCGAGCGCTCCCGCGGCCAGTGCAGCGCGTGGAGTCCCGTGTCCACCACCAACCGCGCTGCCCGCCAGGCCTGTCCGTCGAGCATGCCGAATCGCTCGCCCTCGCTGCGGTAGAGCCCGAGCTCATCGGCCAGTCGCTCCGAGTACAGCCCCCATCCTTCGACGTATGCCCCGCCGACGACCCGGGCGCCCAGGCGGCGAAACCGGGACAGCGCCTCGTTCTCCTGCTCGAGGGCGATCTGGAAGTGATGTCCGGGGACCGCCTCGTGGTAGGTCGTGGTCGCGAGCTTGGTGTAGAGCCCGGTCGAGAGGTCGTAGCCGTTCACGAAGTAGATCCCGTCGCGGCTGCCGTCCGTCGCCGGGGGGTAGTAGTAGGCGAACGGGCTGTCCGCCTCCTTGTACTCCTCGACCGGACGGACCTCGCAACCGGCGATCGGCAGGCGACCGAAGACCGCCGGAGCGGCCGCCATCGCCCGCGCGATGTCCTCGTTCGCGCGGGTGACCAGGTCCGCCTTCGTCCCCGGGAGGTTCGAGGGGTCCGCGGCGAGCGACGCGCGGTACCCCTTCGTGTCCTCGCCGAAGCCCTGCGACCTGGCGATGGCCCGCCGCTCGGATTCCAGCCGGGCGAGCTCGTCGAGCCCGATCCGGTGGATCTCCTCGGCCGACAGGTCGAGCGTTGTCCAGGCCCGGATCTGGGTCCGGTACAGCGCGTCGCCGTCCGGCGCGGACCACAGTCCCGGGTCGATCCGGCTCGCCTCGAGATAGCCATCCTCGGCCAGCGCGGCCAGGAACCGCTCGTCGGCGGGCCGGATGACCTCGCGGACGAGCGCGACGATCCGCTCCCGGTCGGCCTCGGAGGCGACCTTGGCCATCGTGGCCACCACGGATGCCTCGGCCGGGGTGGCGAGCAGCCGCTTGAGCTGGGCGATCGTCCGCTCGGTCACGATGCGGGGCGCGGTCAGGCCGGTGTCGATCCCCTCGCGGAGCAGGTCGCGGATGGCGGCCATGTACTCGCCGTACGCCCGCAGGCGGGCCTCGAATCGGTCCATCCGCTCGGGCGTGTCGACTCGCTGGAACCCGGTGATCGAGGGCATCAGGGTCTGCGGGCCGGCCATGTGGTCGACCACCTTGAGCAGGTCGGTCCGCTGGTCGTCCTGCTCGATCGCCAGGTCCGCGATGACCCGCAGCATGTCGAGGGTGATCCGATCCTCGAGGCTCTGGTCGGCCGGGTCCAGCGCGGCGGCCGCCGCCCGGGCCGTCTCGTTGATCGCCCGGAGACGGGCCCGTCCGGCCGGGCTCGGGTCCTCGAGCCGATCGTCGTAGCGCTCGTCGCCGTAGATGGTGGCGGTCGTCGGGCTCTCGCGGAGGGTCGCCTCCCAGTACCCGTCGGCGAGGACGTTGACGGGGGACGACGGGTCGTAGTCGGTCACTGGATCTCCCGGGTCGGCGGCTACACGGGCGGTCCGCCCGCCCGTCGGTTCTCGTCAGCGTACACGGCGGAGCGGACCCCGGGCGGCGCGCCCCCGCCGGGTCAACCGAAGAGCGTCGTCTGCTGCCCCCCGCGGTGCTCGACCGCCGGGTCGAGCCCGAGGTACGGCTCGAGCGCCTCGAGGGTCGGGTCCTCGCCCGCGGCCCAGGTCCGGAGGTGGTTCGCCTTGAGGATGTGCCAGTCGCCCTCCTCGAGGGCGGCGCGGAGGAGCGGCGACCGCTCGAGCTTGTAGCGCACGAGCTCGGTCCGCTCGGGGAGCACGATCAGGAACCGGACGAGATCGGGTTCCGGGGCGATGAGGGAGCCGCGCCGGATGAGGGGATCGCCCAGCATCGCGGTCCACTCCACCTCGAACAGGAAGGTCAGCCGGCCGCGCCGGTGCCAGGTGACGTCGACCTGGTCGATCGCCTCCGCCCGGGCTCGGCCGACATGAGGCGGTCCGGATCGGAACTCCGCGTCGTCGAGCCGGAGCGAGAGGATCCGGCCGTCGACCTTGCGCACCTGCTCCCGACTCGCGATCCAGACCCGGAGACCCAGGCGATGGCCGAGGTCCGCGAGCAGGCCGACGAGCTCGCTGTGCTCGTGCGATCGGCGCAGGAGGTCGTCCGAGGTCACGAGCCGGTCGGGCGTGCTGGCGAGGCTCCGGTAGCTCTCCAGGCAGGCGCCGACGAGCGCTTCGTCGGGCAGATCGTGGCCGGTGAACAGGCTCGCGATCCGCTCGTTGAAGGCCGACTCGGACAGGTGGGCGCCGGCGGTCGAGAGGAGGCTGAAGACCGCCCACTCCACCCGATCCGCCAGGGGGAGGGCGACGGCCGCCTGGTCCTCGCGACCGGCCAGCCACCAGCGGCCGGGCTCGATCTCCTGGATCCGGCGGTGATCGGGGCGGGTGAGCTCTCCGCGGATGATCGACAGCAAGCGGTCGACCTGGTCGGGGGCGGCGGATCGGGCGGCTCGGGCTCCAGCCCGGATGGCGACCTCGGGCGCGGCGGGCCGGGCATCAGGGCCGGCGGCATCCGGGCCGGCGGCATCGCGGGTCCCGGGGTCGGCCCCGAGGGCCGCGGCGACGCCGGTCGTCAGGCTTGAAGGGCCGGGAGCCGCCGCCTCGCCGTCCGTGGATTCGGGAGCCACCAGGCGGCGGAGCTGGCCCGCCCGGTCGAGCCCGACCAGGATCTCGCCGAGCAGGCGCTCGGTGCGGGCCGGTTCGCCCCGGGCCTGCAGGATCTCCACCACGGTCTCGGTCACCGAGCGCGCGACCGTCGCCTCCGAGAACGGGCCGCGGTCGAACCGCTCGGGCGGGGCGAAGAGGCCGCGCCCGGGGACCAGGTCCGGATCGCCCACGCCGCCCGGGACGGCCGGCAATCCGACGTTCGCCCGGGTCCGCGGGCCCTTCGGGATCGGGGCGCCGGGTGGCACGAACTCGACCGTGCCGCCGATCTCCTCGCCGGGCTCCGCGAGCCGCGCGGCGATCAGGCGGTAGCCCGCGGAGATCCCCCCGAGCGCGGCCGCCACGAGCCCCTCGGGGCCGCCCGATTCGAGCACGAGCACGACCCGGCTGTCGCGGCCCAGGATCGGGGCCGTCGACTCGAGCGCCCGCCGGAGCGCGCTCGCCTGCCAGCTCCAGGGGACCCGGCCGGTCGTACCGAAGACGGCCTCGAGCGGCAGGAGCGACGCCGCCTCGCGACCCAGCACCCAGCCGGTCGCGAAGTAGGCGAAGGCGACCCGCTCCGGGGTCGGGCGAGCCGGCGGCTGGCCGATGACCAGGCGCACCCGGGGCCGATGAGCCGCCCGGCTGAGCGCTTCGCCCTCGGCGCCCAGCGCCCGATAGGCCGAGGCGGTCCCCAGCCGGACCACGACGTTCGCCGCACCCTCGGCCAGGCTCTGGAGGTCCTCGCCGAACCGAACGGTCATCGGTCCGAGCGGCGCGCCCTCGAGCCGCTGGACGAACCCGCGGACCAGTTTGAACCCGTCCTCGAAGGCGAGCCAGGGATTGCGCTCGCGCCATTGGCCACCGGCGGGCAGGCGGACCCGCCCACCCGAGATCCGGAGGGTCGCGATCCGACCCGGATACCCGTTCAGGCGCGTCGACGGCAGAAGGGCGTGCAGGAGGGCCAGGCGCATCGCGGCCTCGACGGGCGCCGAGCGGAGATCGCCGTCGATCCGGCCGAGGATGGCGTGGAGCCCGGCGAGCTGTCGCGGCGTGTGGAGCTCGAGGATCGATTCGACCAGCCCCGTGTCGCCGTCGAGGGTCGGGAAACGCTCCCGGACGGCGCGCCAGGCGGCGCCCCGCGGGTCGGTGGACCCGATCCGGGCCAGGTCGTCGTCGTCGATCGAGCCGTGGCGCTGGTCTCCCCCGCCCTGCTGGTCGCGGCAGACGGGGCAGCGGTAGTGCTTGTGGACGGGACGCGGGGCGCCGTCAGGGACCGCCTCCCAGACCACCTCCTCAACGGCGACCTGTCGGCCGCACGTCCCACAGCGACTGCTGAACCGGTCGCCGATCGAGACCTTGAGGCTGCTCTGCTCGCGTGGGGCGGCAGCGATCGCCTGGAATGCGGCATCGAGGTGGCGGACGTCGGGCGGCCGGAGGACGACCTCCGCCAGGAGCCGGGTCAGCGGGCTCGTCTCGAGCGTGACCGCCCG
>JBGPFS010000004.1:0-37335 GCA_041483455.1 Candidatus Limnocylindria bacterium
CGCTCGGTCTCTGCCGCCTCGCGCTTCGTCTCCAGCTCCTTCGCCCAGCGAGCCGACCGGAGGATGGCGACGACGCCGATCGTCAGCATGGCGACGAGCATGAGCGACGTGCCGTAGCTCGTGTCGTAGAGGCCGAGTCGCTGTCCTTCCAGCCTCAGCGAGGAAAGCACCACGGGAACCACCAGGGACGCGGCGAACAGCTGCCGCCACAGCAGCGCCGTCGACGATCGGCCACCGAGCACGATGAACGGGTTGGCCGGACCGAGCGATGCAAGGACTCCCACGGCCAGGATCGTCACCGCGACGGCCGTGCTGATGGCCATCTGCGTGGAGCCGGCGAGGAACGATGGCGGCGCGGCGTCGAACAGGAAGTCGAACACGTTCAGGATCGAGACTGCCAGCGTGACCGCAGAGAGAGCGATGACCAGTCGGGGTGCCCTCCGAGCCGCGAACATCGCCAGGCCGAGCAGCGTGAGGCAGATGGTCGTCAGCGGCGCCATCCGTCCGGCGACCACCGTCCCGGCCTGGCCTGCCTGATCGCGGAAGAGCAGCTGATCGATCCCCAAGTCGACGCCCGTGACGTACTGGGCCCCCGTGAGCAGCGCGATCGAGACTCCCGCGGCGACGATCACGAGACCGACCGTCCGACCCGGGGAGGGCGCGGGCACCCGAGCCAGGAGAACCATGCCCGCGCCCATCAGGATGAAGCAGACCGCCGTGTTGGCCTTCATGGTCGGCGATCCCGGGAGCATCGACTTGAGCGTCTCGACATCCAGGATCCAGCCGAGGAGGACGACGCTCCCGACGGCGGCGGCGATGGACCCAGCCCACTGCGGAGCGTCGGCCAGTGTCGGGCGCCGAGGCCGGGAGGCACGCCAGGCGAGGCCGCGTCGAACGGCAAGCATTCGAATCGTCACCGGGAAGGGGGGTTCTCATCGAAGCGGAGACGTTGAGGTTCAAGTGGAGACTCCCACCTCGGAGCAGTGCCTGCCAGCACCCGAAGGTCCCCCCGCGGACCGCGATGGGAGAATCCGCCGGATCCGTGCGCCATGAACCCGGGCGCGCGGGACAGGATCCTGGCCCTCGTCCATCAGGGCTGCGACGGCCTGTGGCGGCCCATCCCCGACGCCAACGGATCCCGTCCTGAACGCCGTCAGCCCACCGTGCTCGTTGGATGCGCACCCGACGCGTCAGGCGGGCGACCGAACCAGTTCGTCGGCGATCGTCGCAGCCCAGGCTTCGATCTCATCCCAATCCCGGAAGTCTCCTGCCGGCATCGCCGCCCGGGCGGCGGGCATCAGCCTGGTGAACCGCTCCATCAAGCCGATCGGCTTGCTGTCGGGGTCGTAAGCCCCGAAGAAGACGCCCTGACCGCGGGCATGGATGGCGTCGCGGAATTCGGCGAACTCCCGTGGCTCGGCCTCCGCGCGGACGTCTCGACCCTTCGCGTCGGTGAGCTCGGTGCCGAGTGGGCCGCTGCTGAACAGCCAGGCCGGCCGGCTCGCGAGCGGCGAGCGGTTGCGCCGGACGAACTCGGCGGCCTCCTTCAGCCAGTGGAAGGCGTAGGCGGCGCTGCCGATGACGTAGGCGTCGTACCCGGCGAGGTCGCCGGCCTGCTCGACGGGTCGCAGGGTGACCTCGAGGCCGCGCTGCCCGAGCGACCCCGCGATGCGCTCGGCGATCCCCTTCGTCGCCCCGTGGCGGCTCGCATAGACGACGAGGACTCGCATGATCCGACCTCCTCTCGGGACGCACGGCTGAACGCCTTCCCACCGCCCTTCGCGGCTATCCTCAGGCGCGCACCGCGGCGACGGGGAAGTGCCATCCGGCACGACCTGCCAGCGGCCGTCGTCGTGCGTCGCTCGGTAGGCTGGCCCCGGGTCTCGGCTCCCGAGCGGACTCGCGCTGGCCGCAGAGAGCATCATTCGGGGTACGACACCGGAGGCGCAGCGCATGGATCCTCGCTCGATCAACCAGGCCCACCGGCCGGGCGATCCGGCACCCCGGGCTGGTCGGATCGCCGCGATCGTCGCGGTCCTGGCGATCGTCGGGGTGGGCTTCGTCCTGGCGACCGGCGCTGGCCGCCCGTCATCGTCGCCGGGTCCTTCCGCGACCACGACCGCAGCGCCAACGACCGGTGCCGTCGCGACCCCGACCATCGTCCCGTCGCCGTCTCCGGCCGCGACTCCGACGCCGATCCCGATCGCGGCGATCCCGGTCGTTCCCGTTGCCGATTTCCGCTCGACCGCCGACTCCATCGCCGTCGCCGATGTCGCGGCTGTCCTCGCCGGAACGAGCCGGCGCTGGAAGGGGCTCGAGCTGGTCGCCGGCGAGGCGGACGCCATCCTTGCCGGGTTGGCTCTCACGCGGGTCGCGGCGGGAGCCCGGCTGGTCGAGGCGCCCGACGCAGCGACCCTCATGGCCGACCTCCCGGCGCATCGGGATCGGCTCGCCTTCCTTCGCGCCGACGAGGTCGGTCCCGGCGTCCGCGCCCTCGGCTGGGGCGGCGTGTCGCTGTTCGGGATCCACCGGCTGAAGTCGCTCGCGGACTGGAAGCTGACAGCGGAGCTCCCGCTCGCGCCGCGCGCCGCCCCAGCGAACTCGCCGGCCACCCCGTACGACCCTGCGACGACCTGGACGATGTTCGTCGCCGGCGACCTCGGCTTCGACCGGACCGTCGCGCACGTGGTGAAGGACCTCAAGAAGGGGGTCGACTACCCGTACGACGGCGGGACCGCCCGGATCAGCGGAACGGTCTGCTGTTCGGCCTTCGACTGGCCGGTCCCGACGATCGTCTCGACCGGTCACGCCGGGGCGATGCGGGACCTCATCTCATCGGCCGACCTCGCTCTCGCGAACATGGAAGAGCCGACCCCCGACAAGTTCGTCTACCACCCGAGCGGCACGGTCTTCACGGGCGACCCGGCGCTGCTCGCAGGCGTGGCGAGGGCCGGGTTCGACGTCGTGTCCTGCGCGACGACGCACATCGGTGACGGTGGCAAGGCCGGGATCCTCCAGACGGTCGCCAGCCTCCGGAAGAACGGGATCGCCGCCTTCGGGTGCGGCAGGAACCTGGCCGAGGCGCGGAAGCCGGCGATCTTCGAGCTCGGGGGCGCGAAGGTCGCGATCCTCGGCTACGACTCGATCTCCGCGCAGTACTACGGGGCGACGGCGACGACGATCGGAAGCGCGCCCCTGACCGAAGCCTCGGTCAAGGCCGATATCGCGGCGGCGCGCGTGGCCGGGGCCCAGGTCGTCATCGTCTACCCGCACTGGGGGACCGAGTACACCTTCGGGCCGTCCCCCTTCCAGAAGCGGATGGGACACCTGATGATCGACGCCGGCGCCGACATCGTCATCGGCAACCACGGGCATTGGGTCCAGTCCGTCGAGGTCTACAAGGGCAAGCCGATCTGGTACGCGCTCGGAAACTTCACGTTCGACCAGAGCTGGTCCGAGCCGACCCTGGAGGGGGTCAGTCTCGAGCTCACCTTCCGTGGCGGGACGCTCGTCCAGGCCCGGCTGAACCCGCACATCCTCATCGCGGCTGTCCAGCCGAACCTGCTCGACGTCGCGACCGACGGGCAGCGGGTCCTCGCGCCGGTCTTCAAGGCCTCCGGCAAGCTCTTGCCCTGGTAGCAGGGAGCGGGAGGCCGCGGGACCGGAACGTGTGAGGCGACGGACCGTCGCGACCCGGCATGGCCATGCCGTGGGGTCGTAGACTTCCGTCACCCCGTCGTGGAGCGATCCCGGATGCATCTCACGACCCTCGATCTCGGCCTCCAGGTCGACCTGGCCTTCCGACTCGCGCTGGCGGCCGTGCTCGGCGCGCTCATCGGGCTCGAGCGCGAGATCCACACCCATCCGGCCGGGATGCGGACGCACCTGCTCGTCGCGTTCGGTTCGGCGATGTTCACCGTGCTGTCGATCTACGGCTTCGTCGGGGCGCTCGAGCCGGGGCAGGGGACCGCGCCCGATCCGACCCGGATCGCCGCCCAGATCGTGACCGGGATCGGCTTCCTCGGCGCCGGGGCGATCCTCAAGTACGGCACCTCGATCCGCGGCCTGACCACGGCCGGCAGCCTCTGGGCGAGCTCGGCGATCGGGATGGCCGCGGGCGCCGGCGACATCGTGATCGCCCTGGTGGGCACGGGGATCGTGCTCTTCTCGCTCTGGCCCCTGAACCGGATCGTCGAGCGGCTGCGGACCGGCCGCGAGCGCTCGGTGAAGATCCGCCTCCAGCTCGGCCGGCTCGAGGCGCTCGGCGCGCTGACGAAGGAGCTGGCGGCGCACCGGATCGAGATGGGCGGCATCCAGAGCCAGCGGACGGGGAAGAATCGGTACGAGATCGAGCTCGAGCTTCGACTCCCGTCCGGCTTCCGGCCGGACGGTCTCCTGGAGATCATCGCCGGGCTGCCCGAGGTGGATCTTCTCGAGTCCGGCTCGGTCTCCGAGTAACCGTCGGAGCTCGCCCGCTCAGGTCCGCTCAGGGCCGACCGGCTGCCTCCCAGGCGGCGACCCAGTCCCGGGCGAAGGCGGCCTGCGCCGCCGCCAGCGTCATCGCGCCCGAGCAGATCCGGTCGCGGAGCTCGCCCTCGAGCCCGTCTTTCGCATACGCCCCGACATCCGTGCCGTCGGCACGGACCAGGTGGAGCGGTTCAGGCCAGAGGTTCGCCGGGTCGCGCGGCGCACCGCCCACGCCCAGCGGGATGAGGTGATCCTCCTCGTAGGAGCGGGGGTCGGTGTCGGTGTAGCCATACTCGACGATCTGTTGCCGCTTCAGGGCGCCCGTGTACTCGACCGGCGGACGGACCGTGGTCGTGTAGCCGGTCCGGCAGATGGTGCCGCCGATGTTCGCCTGGGTGACGGCCGGGTCGACGGCTCCCGGGGTGAGCGCCGGATCCGGCAGTCCGGGTCCCACCGGACGCGATCCCACCAAGGTCGATGGGCTCGCCGAGCCCGGCGCGAACATGAGCGTGCCGGTCGACGGGCCGGTCGGCGTCGGCCCGCCGGAGCCGCCCGGGAGGAGACAGCCCCCGACGAGAAGCGGCCCGAGGAGAGCCAGGGCGACCGCCGCCCGGAGATCGCCCGAAACCCGACCTGGGTCACTCGCCCGCCGCGACCACCATCCGACCACGGAGCGAGGATACGCGCGGGCGCTCGACCCGCGCTCGACCCGCGATCGACCCGCGCTCGACGGGGCGGTCCCGCGGCCCCGCGGCCCGCCCACGTGCCGAGGGCGAGCGTCGACCCCGCCGGAGAGTCGGTAGACTCGGGCGCGTGGATCGCAGCGAGCCCGTCCGACCCGATCCGCTCGCCCAGGCTGGCGTCGGCGGGCTGGGCGACCTTGACCCGTTGACCTTCCGCGCCGCGGCCCACGCGGTGGCCGACCTGATCGCCGACTACCTCGAGGGCGTCGAGGCCTATCCCGTTCTCCCACCGATCGAGCCCGGGACCCTCGGCCCGCAGTTCCCAGCCGGTCCCCCGGAAGCCGGCGAGCCCCTGCGGGCCATCCTCGACGACTACCGGACGCTCGTCGAGCCGAACGCCACCCACTGGCAGCACCCGGGATTCCTCGCCTACTTCGGCACGACCGCCTCGGGGCCCGGGATCCTGGGCGAGATGCTGACGGCGGCCCTCGGCCAGAACCCGATGCTGTGGCGGACCTCCCCGATCGGGACGGAGCTCGAAGGCGTGGTCGTCGACTGGCTTCGGCAGGCCCTCGGACTGCCGGACGGCGTCGAGGGGCTCCTGACCGATACCGCCTCGACCTCGTCGCTCATCGCGCTCGCCGCGGCCCGTGAGGCCGCCGGCACCGAGGCGGCAGCCCGCGGGCTGGCCGGCCGGGCCGATCTGGGCGCGGGGCTCCGGGTCTACGCCTCGGCCGAGGCGCACTCGTCGATCGAGAAGGCCTGCATGACCCTCGGGATCGGGCGGTCGGGCCTGCGGCGGATCCGGACGAACGAACGCTACGAGATGGACGTCGCGGACCTGGTGGCGACGATCTCCGCCGATCGGGCCGCCGGGATCCGACCGATCGCGATCGTGGCGACCGTGGGCACGACCTCTTCGACCTCGGTCGATCCCGTCGCCGCTGTCGCCGACGTCGCGGCCCGCGAGGGCCTCTGGCTCCATGTCGACGCGGCGTACGCCGGGGCCGTCGCGCTCATCCCCGAGCGGCGAGCGCCGTTCACCGGTTGGGAGCGGGCCGATTCGATCGTCGTCAACCCGCACAAATGGTTCTTCACCCCGCTCGACGCGTCGCTCCTCCTGACCCGTCGGATGGAGACGCTCCGGGCGGCCTTCAGCGTCGTGCCCGAGTACCTGCGGACGCTCGATCGGGTCCACCCGGTCCGCGACTACACCGAGTACCAGCCCCAGCTGGGCCGGCGGTTCCGGGCGCTCAAGCTCTGGTTCATCCTCAGGACGTTCGGGCTGGCCGGTCTCCGGGCGCGTCTGGAGTCCCACCTCGCGCTCGCGGCGGCCTTCGCCGCGACCCTCGATGCCGACCCGGACTGGCAGCGGCTGGCGCCCGTCCCGTTCTCGACGGTCTGCTTCCGTCTCCGGCCGCGCGCACTTGCCGGGCGCGAGGACGAGCGGCCGGTCCGCGCCTGGCTCGACGAGCTGAACGCCGCCCTGATGGATGCCGTCAATCGGAGCGGCGAGGTCTTCCTCTCGCACACCCGACTCGACGACCGATTCGCGATCCGGCTGGCCGTCGGGAACCTTCGGACGGAGGCGCGGCACGTCGAGGGCGCCTGGACGCTGCTCTGCCGCGAGGCGGCGCGGCTCGCTGCCGCCTCGCCGCCGCCCTGACCCGGGTCGCCGTCGCGCGACCGCCTGGCGGAGGGACCCGGACGCTGCGCTAGACTCCCGCTCGGGGTCAGCGAAGCGCAAGCCGGCGCCGGGCGCCGCGATCCCAGGAGGCGAGCGATGAGCGTCCAGGTGGCCCACGACTTCCCGATGTTCATCGACGGCGCATCGAGCGAGGCGACCGGCGGCGGCTGGCTCGAGGTCCGGAGCCCCGCCACGGGCGAGCTCGTCGGGCGCGTGCCGGCCGGGGCGGAGGCCGATGTCGACCGAGCGGTCGCAGCCGCCCGCGCCGCCTTCCGCGACGGCCGCTGGCGAAACCTCCCGATGCCGGAGCGGACAGCGATCCTGAACCGGCTGGCCGACGTGATCGACGCGCACGCGGACGAGCTCGCCCAGCTCGAGACGCTCCAGACCGGGACGGCCTACAAGCTGCGCCGCGATTCCGACTTCGCCTTCGCGTCGGACAACCTCCGCTTCTTCGCCGGCCAGGTCCGTCACCTCGAAGGGAAGGCGGCCGCGGAGTACAGCGGCAGCCACACCTCGATGATCCGGCGCGAACCGATCGGGGTCTGCGGCCAGGTGGCGCCCTGGAACTACCCGTTCTGGATGGCGATCTGGAAGATCGGGCCGGCCCTCGCGGCAGGAAACTCGGTCGTGCTCAAGCCGGCCAGCGCGACACCCCTGACGACCGTCCGCCTCGCCCAGCTGGCCTCCGAGGCCGGGATCCCGGCCGGCGTCTTCAACGTGATCACCGGCCGCGGCGACCTGGTTGGCGCGGCGCTCGCGGCCCACCTCGACGTCGATCTCATCTCGCTCACCGGCGACTCGGAGACGGGCCGCCGGATCCAGGCGCTCGCCACCTCGAATCTCAAGCGGGTCCACCTGGAGCTGGGCGGCAAGGCTCCGTTCATCGTCCACGCCGACGCGGACCTGGAGGCCGCGGCCCGCGGGGCGACGGCCGGCGCCCTCATCAACGGCGGCCAGGACTGCACCGCGGCGACCCGGGCTTATGTCCAGCGGAGCGTCTACGGCGCCTTCGTCGAGCGGACGCGTCAGCTCTTCGAGCGCGTCCGTGTCGGCGACCCGTTCGACCCCGCGACCGACCTCGGCACCCTCATCAGCGCGGCCCAGGTCGACCGGGTCGACGGCTTCGTCCAGCGGGCGAAGGCCGCTGGCGCGACGATCGTGACCGGCGGCTTCCGACCGGACGTCCCCGGTCTCCCGAACGGCGCGTTCTACCGGCCGACCATCATCACCGACGTGAGCCAGGACGCCGAGGTCGTCCAGCAGGAGATCTTCGGGCCGGTCCTCGTCATCCTCCCGTTCGACACCGACGCCGAGGCCCTGGAGCTCGCCAATGACACGAAGTACGGCCTGGCCGCCTCGATCTGGACCCGCGACGTCTTTCGGGCGATGGAGGCGGCCCGCGTCCTGAACTTCGGCCACGTCCAGGTCAACGACCACCTGATGGTCGCCTCGGAGATGCCCCACGGGGGTTTCAAGCAGAGCGGCTTCGGCAAGGACATGTCGAGCTACTCGTTCGAGGAGTACACCCAGGTCAAGCACGTGATGATCGAGCTGACCGGGGAGGCCGAGAAGGGCTGGCACTACTCGATCTTCGGCGACAAGCCGGAAGCCTAAGGGACCCGACCCCGGATCCGGATGGCGGTCTCCCCGCGGGTTCGCGGCCCGGCCGCCGAATCGGCCATACTGCGGGCGATCGCTGACCGACCAGCCCCGAGGAGCCTGCCGCCCGTGCCGCCGATCACCGAGCTGACCCGGATCGAGCCCGTCCACCTGGGCCGCCTCGAGAACCAGGGGATCTTCACCACCGGGGTCCTGCTCGAGGTCTCCGAGACCGCCGCCCGGCGCCAGACCCTGGCCGATCACGTCGGTGCCACGATCAACGACGTGGCAGCCTGGCGCGATGAGGCCCTGATGCTCAACCTGGCTGCCTTCGGCTCGGGGGAGCACCTGCTGATGGTCCAGGGCCGGATCGACGGCCTCCGGGACATCCTCGACCTCGACCTGGCGGCGTTCCGCGCGCGGGTCGCCAAGGCGACCGCCGAGCTCGGCGCGGAACCGGTCGACGCCCTGCGGGTCGAAGGCTGGTGGGAGCAGGCGAAGACCCTCGAGGACGAATGAGCCGGCGGGCTCCCGTCGCCCGGACGGGGGGGACGGTCCGGTGACCGGGCCGCTCCGCTCCCTCGTGGGCGCGCTCATCGCGGCAGCCACGGTGGCGGCGCTCGTGGGGCTCGCGATCCCGGTCTTCCTCAACCCGGCCTGGATCGGGTTCGAGCAGGGCCGATCAGGAGCGGCCGCGCTCAACGGGTACGACCCGGGGCAGCTCGCCTCGGCGACGAACGCCATCCTCCACGACCTGATCCTCGGGCCTCCCGACTTCGCGGTCGAGGTCGACGGCGCGCCGGTGCTGGTCGAGCGCGAGCGCGCCCACATGCGCGATGTCAGGGGCGTCTTCGGTGGGTTCGCGATCGTCGCGCTGGGGGCGGCCATCGTGGTGCTCGTCGCGGCGCTGCGCTGGCGACGCAGGCGCTGGTTCCTGCGGTCCGTCGGGGTGGGTGGGACAGTGCTGGTCGGGGCGGTCGTCGCGCTCGGGGCGGTCGCCGTGGTGGCGTTCGATCCGCTCTTCGAGCTCTTCCACCGGATCTTCTTCCCGCCGGGCTCGTACACCTTCGACCCCGCGACAGAGCGCCTCGTCCGCCTCTTCCCGGACGCATTCTGGTTCGAGACGACAATCGCCCTCGGCGTCGTCATCGGCATCCTCGGAGCGGTCGTGGCGGCCGTCGCCTTCCGGTCGGCCGGACGGGCGGAGCAGTCCCGATGAGCGACCGACTGCTGCGGGTCGAAGAGGCCCGTGCCCGCATCCTGGCCGGCCTGGAGCCGGTCCGCGGAGAGGAGCGGCTGGCCCCGGAGGAGGCGCTCGGCCGGATCCTCGCAGAGCCGGTCGTGGCGGCGAACGACCTCCCGGGCTGGGACAACAGCGCGATGGACGGCTACGCGATCCGGGCGCTCGATGTGGCAGGGGCCACGGAGCGGGATCCGGTCGCGCTCCGGGTCGTCGGGGAGGCGGCCGCCGGAACCACCTGGGATCGCCCGGTGGAGCCGGGGACCGCGGTCCGGATCGCGACGGGCGCGCCGCTCCCGGCCGGTGCCGACGCGGTCGTGCAGGTCGAGGCCACCACGCCGCTCGGCGCCGATGGAAAGCCGTCCGGTCCCCGCAGCCGCGATGCCGGCGGCCCGCTGCCATCCTCCGTCGCGGTCCACGGGGCCATCGCTCCCGGCACCGCCGTCCGGGCTCGCGGCAGCGACATCATCGCCGGCGAGGTGGTGCTGCCGGCGGGGGCCGTGCTCGGGCCCGCCGGCGTCGCGCTCGCCGCCGCCGCCCGGGCGGGCCACGTCCGGGTCCGCCGCCGGCCGCTCATCGGGGTCCTTGCGACCGGCGACGAGCTGCGTGGCCCGGACGAGCCGCTCGGTCCGGCCGGGGTCCCCGATTCGAACGGGCCGGCGCTCCGGGCGCAGGTCAGCGCGGCGGGTGCCGATGTCCTCGACCTCGGTGTCGGCCGGGACCGTCTCGAGGACGTCGAGGCTCGGCTCCGGCGGGGGATCGCCGACGCCGATGCGATCGTGGTGAGCGGCGGCGTCTCGGTGGGCCCCCGCGACGTCGTCAGGCTTGCCTTCGACGCCCTCGGTCGGGTCGACCTCTGGCGCGTCGCCATCCAGCCCGGCAAGCCCTTCGCGTTCGGGCACGCGGATCGACCCGGCGGTGGGCGGCCCGCCCTCCTCTTCGGTCTGCCGGGCAACCCGGTCTCCGCGTTCGTCACGTTCGAGCTCTTCGTCCGGCCCGCGATCCGTCTGCTGGCCGGCCGATCCGACCTCCTGCGCCCGATCGAGCGGGGTGTCCTGACCGGGGCGACGACGAAGAGCGCCGGCAGGCGCGCCTACCTTCGCGCCGTCGCCGAGCGTGAGCCCGACGGCCGCCCGCGGCGCGATGCCGCCGGGCGCATCCTGGTCCGCCTGGCAGGGGGCCAGGGGAGTCACGTGCTGACGGCGCTGCTGGCCGCCGAGGCCCTGGCCGCCGTCCCGGAGCCACTCACCGACGTCCCGCCCGGCACGGAGGTCGAGCTGACCTGGCTCGACCGTCCCTGAACCACGATCCGATCATCGGCCGAAGCCCCGAGGAGCAGCGCATGGACCGCCAGCCCGCCACCCGCGCCGACCGGCGCCGCCTGACCCACGTCGATCGGAGCGGTCGACCGCGGATGGTCGACGTGAGTGCCAAACCCGCGACGGCTCGCCGAGCGGTCGCCGAGGCGCTCGTGGCGATGAGCCAGGAGACGCTCAGCCTGGTCATCGACGGTCGGACCACGAAGGGCGACGTCCTGACGGTCGCCGAGCTGGCCGGGGTGATGGGCGGCAAGCGGACCGGGGAGCTCATCCCGCTCTGCCACCCGATCGCCCTGACCGACCTCCTCGTCCAGGTCGTGCCCGATCGGGCGGCCGGCGGGCTCCGGGTCCGGGCGGAAGCGGCGACGATCGGGCCGACCGGGGTCGAGATGGAGGCGCTCACGGCCGCCTCCGTCGCCGCCCTGACGATCTACGACATGGTCAAGGGCGTCGAGCGGGGAGTCGAGATCCGGTCGGTCCGGCTCGTCTCGAAGAGCGGTGGGTCGAGCGGCGACTGGCAACGAACCAGCGGAGCCGAGGCGGCGGGCCCGGCGCCCCGTCGCGGACCGGTCGACCGGACGGCCGGCCGGATCGCAGGGCCGAAGAAGGCCGGCGCATGAGCGATCCGGCTCCTCCACCCGCTCGGAGGCCCGCTCCCGTGCCCCCGCGCACGGCGCTCGTGCTCACCGTCAGCGATCGGAGCGCGGCCGGGTTGCGCGAGGACCGCTCCGGGACGGTCGTCGCGGCCCGGCTCGCCGCCCTGGGCTTCGCCGTCGAGCGCCAGGTGGTCCCCGACGATCGCCCGACCATCGAGGCCGCTCTCGTCGCGGGCGCCGGACGCCACGCCCTGGTCGTCTCGACCGGCGGCACGGGTCTGACGCCTCGCGACGTCACCCCCCAGGCGACGCGCGCCGTCGTCGACGAGGAGGTGCCGGGACTCGCCGAGGCGATGCGGGCCGCCGGGCGTGCGACGACCCCGTTCGCGGACCTCTCCCGGGGGATCGTCGGGTTCCGGGGGCGAACGCTCATCGTCAACCTGCCCGGCAGCCCGACTGGCGCCGCCGAGTCGCTCGAGGTCCTCGTCCCGACGCTGGACCACGCTCTCGAGACCCTCGCGGGGCCGTACGATCATCCGGTCGATCCGACGCCCGGATCGCCGATCGCGGAGGCGCCCAGCTGATGTTCGAGCCGTTCGCCACGGTCCCGGCCTATCCGCTCGTGTTCCCGCTCTTCTGGGGCTCGGTCGCGATCTTCGGCCTCGTGATCGCCCGTCACCTGCGCGTCTTCGTCGCGGCCCGAGCCGACGGCCCCGATGCCTTCGCCGACGTCCCGCGTCGGCTCGGCGGCCTCATCCGCTACGCATTCCTCCAGGCGAAGATGTTCAAGGACCGGCGCGCCGGCGCCATGCACGTGGCGATCTACGGCGGGTTCGTCTTTCTGACCGTCGGGACCGCGAACATCGTGACCGGCGGGCTCGTCCAGGCGATCCTGGCCGCGCCCTTCGACGGCCGGCTGTGGGTCGCGATCACCGCGCTCGGCAACGTCATGGCGATCCTCGTGCTGGCGGCCATCGGCTATGCCTACGTCCGACGATTGATCACCCGACCCGCGCGCCTGACGTTCAGCAGGTCCGCCCTGGTCGTCCTCGGCCTGATCGGCGGCGTGGTCGCGAGCGAGCTGCTGGCCCAGGCCTTCGAGGCGGCCCGCTACGGCGATGTCGAGGGGGCGCTCGTCGCGAACACGCTGGGAGCCCCGCTCCGCGGGTTCGACCCGGCGCTGCTGGCGGGCGCCTTCGCCGTCCTCTGGTGGGTCCACATCGGCCTCGTGTCGACCTTCCTGGTCTACCTGCCGTTCAGCAAGCACCTCCACATCGTGACGAGCTTCGTGAACGTCTACCTGCGCAAGCTCGCGCCCCGCGGCCAGCTCCCGGCCATGGACCTCGAGCGCGAGGACGTCACGTTCGGGTTGCGGACCCTCCAGGACCTGGGCTGGAAGGATCTCCTCGACGGGTTCACCTGCACCGAGTGCGGCCGCTGCCAGGCCGCCTGCCCGGCGAACGCGACGGGCAAGCCGCTCGACCCCAAGGCGCTGATCATGGGCTTGCGCGAGATGGCGGTCGAGGCGGAGCACGGGCTCGACCTCATCCCGAATTCGCCGCTCGTCCGCGAGGCGTACGGGCTCCGGGACACCCGGCCCGACCCGAAGCTCCTGGCCCGGCCCATCGTCGATGCCGCGATCCCGTACGACGCGGTCTGGGATTGCGTCACCTGCGGCGCCTGCGTCGAGGCCTGCCCGGTCCTGATCGAGCACGTCGACAAGATCGTCGGGCTGCGCCGGAACCTGGTGCTCGAGGATTCGCGGTTCCCCCAGGAGCTGACCGCGGCGTTCACGAACATGGAACGGGCGGGGAACCCGTGGGGCCAGCCCAAGGCGACCCGGACCGACTGGACGAAGGGCCTCCCGTTCGGGGTGCCCACCGTCGCGGAGCTGGCCGCCGAAGGGCGCCTCGAGGAGCTCGAGGTCCTCTACTGGGTCGGCTGTGCCGCGGCCTTCGACGAGCGCAATCGCAAGGTCGCCCGGGCCTTCGCGACCTGTCTCGATGCGGCGGGTGTCCGGTTCGCGATCCTCGGCCAGGAGGAGTCCTGCACCGGCGACCCGGCCCGCCGGATGGGCAACGAGTACGTCTTCCAGATCCTGGCCGGGGGCAACGTCGAGACGCTCAAGCGCTACGGGCTGGAGCGCCGGACGATCGTGACCGCCTGTCCGCACTGCTTCAACACGATCGGCAACGAGTACGGGCAGCTGGGGGGATCGTTCGAGGTCGTCCACCACTCGGTCTATCTCGAGCGGCTCCTTGCCTCAGGCCGCCTCCGCACGGTCGACGCCGACGGGCCCGGTGGTCGTCGGACGGTCACTCTCCACGACAGCTGCTACCTCGCCCGCTACAACGGCGTGGTGGCCCAGCCGCGCCAGGTCCTGCGCAGCGTGCCGGGCCTCGAGCTGCGGGAGATGGATCGATCGGGGACGAACGGCTTCTGCTGCGGAGCCGGCGGCGGCCGGATGTGGATGGAGGAGACGCGCGGGACGCGGATCAACGCCGAGCGGACTCGGCAGGCGCTCGAGACGGGCGCCGGCACGGTCGCGACGAACTGCCCGTTCTGCATGACGATGCTCAAGGACGGCCTGGCGGCGGCCGAGGAGAACGCCGACGGCCACGTCACCACCCTCGATATCAGCGAGCTGCTCGCCGAGGTGGCCGTGCCCGGTCCGCGTGGGCGGGCCGGGCGGGAGCTGCCGGTCCTCCCGTAGTCGACGCCCGAACCGCGGGGCGATGCCCCCGCCGGTTCAGTCGGGCAGCTTGGCCCCACAGCTGACGCAGGTCGCGTCCGTCCACTGATTGCCCATGCCGCACTTCGGGCAGAGCGTCTCGCCTTCGGTGGAGACGCCGTACTGGCTTTCGCGGGTCAGGTCCTCCCGGTCCCGGCGCATCCGTCCCAGGATGAGGAGGAGGGCGATGAGCCCGATGATCGCCGCACCGACGAATGCCGCCCCCGCGAGAGTGAGATCCATGCGCGGCCCCCGGTGAGCACGAACGCGCCGACGGATGCCGGGCGCGAACCACGAAGAGGGTACCCCTCCGGCGGCGGCCCGACCAGCCCGGAGCGGGGTCGAGCGGGTCGTTCCCGGTGCTACGATGCCCCACGGTGACGCCCGACCATCGCTCCGCCGCGTATCGCCTGACGCCGGACCAGCTCGCCCTGCGGGACGCCGTCCGGGAACTGGCTCGAGCGCGGGTCGCGCCGCGGGCCGCGGAGACCGACCGGACGGCGACATTCCCCGAGGACCTGCGCCAGCTCCTGGCGACGCAGGACATCCTGGCCCTCCCGTTCCCGGAGGCGCACGGCGGGATCGGGGCCGATCTCCTGACCGTCTGCCTGGCGATCGAGGAGCTGAGCGCGGCGTGCGCGACGACCGGGCTGATCCTGGCTGCTCACGAGCTGGGGGCGCTGCCGATCCTGCTGGCCGGGTCCGACGAGCAGCAGGCGCGCTGGCTCCCGGACCTGGCCTCCGGCCGTCGACTCGTTGCGTTCGCGCTGACCGAGGCCGGCGCCGGCTCGGACGCGGGCGCGATCGCGACGCGGGCGGTCCGCGATGGCGACGAGTACGTCCTCGACGGCTCGAAGCGGTTCATCACCCATGGCTCGATCGCGGACCTCGTCGTGGTCTTCGCGTTGACCGACCCGAAGGCCGCGCGCCACCGCAACCTGTCGTGCTTCGTCGTCGAGCGCGGCTCAGCGGGGTTCTCGATCGGCCGGCTCGAGCACAAGATGGGGATCCGGGGCTCCCCGACCGCCGAGCTCCAGTTCGACGGGGTCCGGGTCCCGGCAGCCGACCGGATCGGCGAGGAGGGCGAGGGCTTCTCGATCGCCATGCGGACGTTCGACCGGTCGCGGCCCGGGATCGCCGCCCAGGCGGTCGGGATCGCCCAGGGAGCGCTCGACGTCGCCACCCAGTATGCCCGCGAGCGTGTCCAGTTCGGCCGTCCGATCGGCGAGTTCCAGCTGGTCCAGGGGCTGCTGGCGGACATGGATGCCGCGACCGAGGCTGCCCGGGCGCTCCTGTACACCGCCTGCGCTGCGATCGACGCGGGCGACGGGGATCCCGCGCGCTGGGCGGCCCTGTGTAAACTCGTCGCCGGTGACGCGGCCATGCGCGTCACCACCGATGCCGTCCAGGTCCTGGGCGGCTACGGATACGTCGAGGAGTTCCCCGTCGAGCGGATGATGCGCGACGCGAAGATCACCCAGCTCTACGAAGGGACCCAGCAGATCCAGCGTCTCGTCATCGCCCGGTCCCGGCTCGCCCGGGGCTGAGCCAGGCTCCAGCTGGCCCAGGGCGGACCGGGCTGTCGCGGATCCATCGTCCACAGGAGGTTGCGCAGTGCGGATCGTCGTCCTCACGAAGCCGGTACCCGACACGACCGGGGCGGAGCGGCTCGGCCCCGACCTGCGGGTCGATCGGACGGCCAGCCCGGCGGTCGTGAACGCGAACGACGAGTACGCCCTCGAAGCGGCACTCAAGCTGGTCGAGGCGGCCGGCGAGGGCGAGGTCGTGCTCCTCTCGATGGCGCCGGCGAGCGCGCCGGAGACGCTCCGCAAGGCGCTGGCCATGGGCGCCCACCGGGGCGTCCTGGTCACCGATCCCGCGCTCGCCGGATCGTGCACGCTATCCACGGCCCGGGTCCTGGCCGCGGCCCTGCGGACCCTCGAGTTCGATCTCGTCCTGGCCGGGGCCGACACGTCCGACGGGACTGGCGGGGTCGTCCCGGCCGGGGTCGCGGCACTGCTCGGGCTGCCCTACCTCTCGTACGCCGGTCGGATCGAGCCGAGCGGCGGGCGAGTCCGCGTCCATCGGCTCAGCCCGGTCGGCTACGACGTCATCGAGGCGCCCCTGCCGGCGCTCGTGGTCGCGACCCAGGCGCTCGGCGAGCCCCGCTACCCGTCGCTCAAGGGGATCATGGGGGCGCGCTCGAAGGAGATCGCCACGCTCTCACTCGCCGACCTCGACGTGTCGGTCGAGGCGGTCGGCGGGGCGGTCGGCGGGGCGGTCGCCACCACCAGGGTGCTGGAGGTCCGACCGCCCGTCGTCCGAGCGGCCACCGAGATCGTGCGCGAACCGGCGCCGGTCGCCGCGGCGCGGATCGTCGAGTTCCTCCAGACCCGGAAGATCATCTGATGAGCGGCGCGATCTGGGTCGTCGGCGAGATGGCCGACGGTGGTCTCGTCCGGATCTCGACGGAGATCGCGACGCTGGCCCGCGATCTCGCCGCGGCGAGCGGCGGCACGGCCTCCGGCGTGGTCGTCGGCGAGGCGCCGGGCGCGGCGGCGGGCGAGCTGGCGGACTACCTCCCGGCCGTGCGAGCCGTCTCCGTCGCGGGCGCCGACGGGCGGACCGCGGCCGCCACCACGGCGATGGCGGTCGCCGACCTCATCGCCGCGGCCGGTGAGCCGGGCCCCACGCTCCTCCTGCTCGGGGCGACCCCGGACGGCCGCGACGTCGCCGGGATGCTCTCCGCCCTGCTGGGCTGGGGCGTGCTGGTCAACGCGAGCGCCGTCACCTGGGACGTGACGGTCGGCGGACCCGTGGTCGAGATGAGCACGTTCGGTGGCCGCCTGATCACGACCAGCACGTTCACGGGCTCGCACGGGATCGTCACGATCCGCCCCCAGTCGGTGACCGCCGAGCCGGCGGCCGGCCACGGCGTCGTCCAATCGGTCGCGGCGTCGGATTCGCCTGTCCTTCGGCCGGTGGCGCTCGTCGACCGGGTGGCGGAGGCCAGCGCGGAAGCCCCGATCGAGGAGGCCCGGATCATCGTGGCCGGCGGCCGCGGGGTCGGCGGCCCCGAGGGCTTCGCGACCGTGCGCAGCCTCGCCGTCGCCCTCGGCGGCGCGGTCGGGGCGACCCGGGCGGCCGTGGACGCCGGCTGGATCCCGTATGCCACCCAGATCGGCCAGACCGGCAAGACCGTCAAGCCCGCGCTCTACCTGGCCCTCGGGATCTCGGGGGCGATCCAGCACAAGGTCGGGATGCAGACCGCGGAGACGATCGTGGCGGTCAACCGCGATCCCGATGCGCCGATCGCCGAGTTCGCCGACCTGTTCGTCGTCGGCGACCTGTTCGAGGTGGTCCCCGCGCTGGTCGCCGCCCTGCGGTCGCGCGGGACCTGACGGCAGCACGGCATGCCCGACTGGCTGCTCGTCGGCGCATCACTCGTCGCGTTCCTCGCGCTCGGGGTCGCCTTCGCGGCCATCCTCCGGCGGGCAAGCCAGGTCGTTGCCGAGACCCGCGACGACGAGCGATTCCGGCGGGCGGTCGGTGACCTGGCCGCGCGGATCGACGCCACGCTCGGGCGGGTCGTCGTCCAGGTCGACCAGGTCCGCCGCCATCTCGTCCCCGCCGAGGCGGTGACCGACGAGCTGACCTCCGCCTCGGCCGCGATGGCCGAGTACCTGGCCGAAGCGGCCGCCCTGGCCGGTCCGGCCCACGTCGCCGAGATCCGGGACAGCCTGGTCGAGGAGCTCGCACGGGCCGGTCGCGCCCTGGAGATGGTCCACCACGGCTGCGAGCTTCTGGCCGTCGTGCGGGGGGGAAGTCGAGAGCTGGAGGCCCAGACGGCGATCAAGCGGGGCTATCTGAACGCGCTCCACGCCCGCGAGGCGCTCGGCCGCCATGCCGACGACCTGGCCGCCGGGCGGTCGACGGACCAGCGCCACTGGCTCTCTCGCCGGTCGCCCTCCTGACGTCGGTCGCTGCACCAAACACCCCTGCATGTAGTGGTATCCTCGGCGCACACCACCACCGGTAGTGGCCGATCGACAGGAGACCGATGCGCTGTCCGCAGTGCGGGGAACGCGAGACCCGGGTCGTCGACTCGCGCGACCTCGACGACACGGTGACGATCCGGCGCCGCCGCGAGTGCGCGGCGTGTGCCACCCGCTTCACGACCTACGAACGGATCGAGGCCGCCCGGCTGGTCGTCGTGAAGCGCGACGGCGCTCGCCAGGAGTTCGACCGCGACAAGCTCGCCGCCGGCCTCCGGAAGGCCCTCACCCGCCGACCGGTGCCGGAGGGGGCCGCAGACGAGGCCGCCGACGGGATCGAGGCGACACTCCGGGCCGAAGGCGTATCCGAGGTCCCCTCGTCGCGGATCGGGGCGCTCGCGATGGAACGCCTCCGGGCGATCGACCAGATCGCCTATATCCGGTTCGCCAGCGTCTACCAGAGCTTCGAGGATCTCGAGGACCTCAAGCGCGAGGTCGACACGCTCTACGCCACGCGCGGCGACGACGGGCCGACGGCATGAGCGTCCTGTCCGACCGCGACATCCGGGCCGCGCTCGAGGCGCGCCACGTGCGGGTCGACCCGTACGATCCGGCCGACCTCCAGCCGTCGTCGATCGACCTTCACCTCGACCGGAGCTTCCGGGTCTTCCGCAACAACCGCTACGCCTTCATCGACGTCCGCGCGCCGCAGCCGGACCTGACGGAGCTGCTGCGGATCGAGGACGACGAGCCGTTCGTCCTCCACCCGGGCGAGTTCGTGCTCGGCCAGACGCTCGAGTGGGTCGAGCTCCCGAACGACCTGGTGGCCCGGCTCGAGGGCAAGAGCTCGCTCGGCCGGCTGGGGCTGCTCATCCATTCGACCGCGGGCTACGTCGATCCCGGGTGGCAGGGCAACCTGACCCTCGAGCTGTCGAACGTGGCGAACCTGCCGATCGCCCTCTACTTCGGGATGAAGATCGGGCAGATCAGCTTCTTCCGGATGTCGAGCCCGGTCGACCGGCCGTACGGCTCGCCCGAGCTCGGCTCGAAGTACCAGGGCCAGTCGGAGCCGACCGCGTCGGCGTCCCACCGCGATTTCGCGGCCGGTCGTCCCCCGAAGGGATGAGCCTCAACGAGGCCGTCGCCTGGTCGGCGGCCCTCGGCGGCGGCACGACGGTCGCGCTCGTCCAGGCGGGCACCTTCCAGACCGATGCCGGGGCGGCCTTCGGGCCGGTCCCGCGGCTCCTCTGGGACCGGCTGGTGGCCGCGGAGATCACCGCCGACCATCGGATCGTCCAGGCGCTCAACTGCCTCCTGATCGAGACGTCGAGCGGCCGGGTGCTGGTCGAGACCGGTCTGGGGGAGCGGCTCGACGAGAAGTCCCGGGCGATGCGGGTGGCGGGCGGCGAGCCGATCCTGCCGAGCCTGCGGCGGGCCGGCTTCGACCCCGCGAGCGTCGACATCGTGGCGCTCAGCCACCTCCACTTCGACCATGCCGGGGGCCTGCTCGACGCGGCCGGGGAGCGAGCCTTCCCACGCGCCGTCGTCGTCGCCCAGCGGGCGGAGTGGGAGATCGCGCTGGGCACGAACAGCCGGCTCGTCGCGAGCTACGACCAGCCGGAACTCCGGCTGGTTCGGGCCTGGGGCGAGGCGAGCTGGGCGACCGGCGAGCGGGAGGTCCTGCCCGGGGTCAGCATCGTGCCGACGGGTGGCCATTCGGCCGGCCACCAGGCGGTGCTGGTCCGCGGGACCGGCGCCGGCGGACGGACGGTCGCCTTCTTCGGCGACCTCGCGATGCGCCCGTGGAGCGCGAACCCGCGCTGGGTGACCTCGTTCGACGACTTCCCGCTCGATTCGGTCGCGGCCAAGGGCGAGCTGTTCCGCAGGGCGGCCGAGGAGGAATGGACCGTCGTCCTCTCGCACGAGCCCCGACGACCGGTCGGTCGCCTCGTTCCCGAGCGCGACCGGTACGTCTTCGAGCCGCTCGTCTGACCCGACCGCCCCGGCGCCCTAGCCTGACGGCCGGGCGCTCGGCGCCGGGGAGGCGGCCCCCGAGGGGACGGTCACCGGGAGGATCTCGGCGATCCGGGCTGCCCCCTGGACCCGTCCGAGCGGGCCCTGGATGACGGCCCGCACGATCCCCTCCGGATCGATGAACACCTGGGTCGGCAGCGCGAAGATCCGATAGGTGTGGAAGACGTCCGCCGAGAGGTCGGCGGCGATCGTGTAGCCCAGCCCGTAGCGCTCGGCGTAGGCTCGTACGTCGTCGACGTTCGACTCCTGGACGCTGATCCCGATCAGATCGAGGCCGCGCGCGCGGTACTCCGCGTCGAGCTGGCGGAGGACCGGCGTCTCGGCCTGGCAGGGCGGACACCAGCTCGCCCAGAAGTTGAGCCAGACGCCGTGCCCGCGGTGGTCGGCCAGGCGGACGGGCTGCCCGGTCACGTCGAGGAGCTGCCAGGCGGTGCCGTCGGAGCGCGTCCCGGCCAGCTCGGGCGCGACGCTGCCGGGCGTCAGCCCGACCGAGGGCGACCCGACGAGGAACGCCGTCGGGCGGGGATCCGCGGGGCCGCCCGGATCGAGCCGGCCGAGCGGCAGGGTGGCGAGGGCGGCGACGCCTGCCGTCAGGAGCAGCGCCACGCCGACGGCGGCCAGCTGCCGGCCGCTGAACGGACCGACGAGCCGGCGCCGTCCACGACCGGCCGGCGGGGCGGCTTCGGGCGCGTCGTCGCGGTGGACGGCGGGCACCGGCACGGTCGGGCGGGCGGGATCGGCCATCAGATGGCCGTATTGAAGGTGAACCACTGGGGCAACAGGGTCAGCAGCCCGAGGAGCATCGCGACCCCGATCGCCGACACGAGCAGCCCACCGACGACCGAGACCGCCTGGCCGTGTCGCACGAGCGGGCGCAGGAGGCTGGGCGCCCGGTCGTACAGCGCGCCCAGGACGAGGAACGGGATCCCGAGGCCCAGGGTGTAGCCGATCAGCAGGACTGCGCCCTGGGTCGCCGTCCCGGAGGTGGCGGCCAGGGTCAGGATCCCACCGAGGATCGTCCCGATGCAGGGCGTCCAGCCGATGGCGAAGACGACCCCGAGCCCGAACGACGCGAGCCACCCGAAGCCGCTGCCGGCCAGGCGGCCGCCGACCCGCTCGCCCAGGCCCCCGGGTGCCCCCACGCTCCGCCCGGGCTCGGCGAGGACGAGGGTCCCGTCGCCCGGCGTGGCCAGGGCCCGCTGGGCGCCGCGCTCGAGCGGTCGCCAGGTCCGCTGGAGCCGGGCGATCGTGAGGAATCCGGCGAGGTTCAGGCCCATCACGATCAGAACGACCCCCCCGATCCGACGGAGATCCGGCAGGTAGGCGCCCAGGGCGCCGCCGGCGAACGTGGCGGTGACCCCGAGCAGGGTGAAGACGAGGCCGAAACCGGCCACGTAGGCGGCCGCATGGCGGAAGGCGGTCCAGCGTGACGGCGGGGTCCCGGCGGCCGAGGCCGCGACCGCCACCCGGGTCAGCTGGCCGAGATAGGCCGGCACGAGCGGCAGGACGCACGGCGAGAGGAAGCTCAGGAGGCCCGCGGCCAGCGCCACCAAGATCGTCAGCTCGTTGCCGCTCACCCGTCGAGCGCCTCGACGAGGAGGCGCCGGATCCGGGCCGGATTCGTCGCGAGGAGGAGCCGGTGGCCGCCCACCTCGACGACCGGGATCTCGACGAGGAACGCCCGCTCGAGGTTCGGATCGGTCGTGATGTCGCGCTCGACGATCGGCGGGACGGGCAGGCCGGCCGCGGCCCGCTCGCCGAGGAGCGCATCGAGCACCTGGCGCGCCTCCCGGCAGAGGCCGCACCCGGGCCGGCCGAAGAGGGTGATCACCGGCGGCGCCGGGACCGGGAGGCCGAGTGCGTGGTCCATGCGCGGATTCTAGTCGAGGGCCGGCAAGCGCCTCCGAGGGAGCCGCGGGGTGACGCGGTACCATGCGCTTGGCACGCCCCTGTAGCTCAGCGGATAGAGCGAGGCCGTCCTAAGGCCTGCGTCGGGGGTTCGATTCCCTCCAGGGGCACCACACCGTCCACCGACCGTTCGTGCCGAGGTCCCGACCGCATCGTGTCCGCCGATCATCCCGCGCCCGCCGAGGTCCGGGCCCTCGCGGCCGCGCGCGCAGCGGCGAGGATCGCCCGCGCCTGGCCGGAGGCCGATCGACTCCGCGGCGAGATCGAGGCGGCCGGCTGGCGGGTCGTCGATCACGGTACGGGCTGGCAGCTCCGGCCGCTGCATCCCCCGGACGTCGATCGGGACGGCCGGACGCTCCATGGTACGAGCGCGAGCGTGCCTTCCCGGCTTGACGAGCCTCCGGCCGCGACCGCGACGGTCGTCCTGATCGCCACGGATCGACCCGGGGACCTGGCCCGGACCCTGGTCGCGCTCCGGGCGACCGCCCCGGCCGGGACCCAGGTCGTGGTCGTCGCGGACGGCCCCTCGCCCGAGCAGGAGGCGTCCCTGCTCGACCCGGCCGGACCGCTCGACGGGGCGATCGGCGGCGCCCATCCCGAGGTCGTCTGGACGAGCCAGCGGCTGGGCGGTGGCGGGGCCGCCGACTGTGGGATCCGCCGCGCGGCCGGCCCGGTCGTGATCCTCCTTTCGTCGAGCCTCGAGCCGACCGGCGATCTCGTGACGCCGCTCGTCGGGTGCCTGGCCGACCCGACGGTCGCGCTGGCGGGTGCGACCGGCACCTCCTCGCTCGACCTGCTCCACCCCGAGGTGGCGCCGCCGGGCGACGTCGACGCGCTCGACCCGGGCTGCGTCGCCTTCCGTCGGGCCGACTACGTCGAGCGGGGGCCGCTCGACGAACGGTTCCGGTCCGAGCCGGCGCTCGCCGCCTGGTGGAGCCTCGTGCTCAGGGATGCGGGGGAGGGGAGGCCGCCCCGGCGAGCCATCCGGCTCGCCAGCCTGCCGCTCGCCACCCTGCCGCTCGCCGGTCGCGAGGAAGCGGGCAGCGCCGCCGGCCGCGAGGCCGACCGGGACCGGCAGGAGCGGCGCGACCGGTACCGCCTCCTCGAACGATTCGGTGCGCGACCCGACCTCCTCGTTCGGGTCAGCACCTCCGAGGGCCGCTCCGAACCGAGCGATCCCGCGGACCGCCCGTAACGGACCGGCGGACTCATCGTTGTCCCGACAGAGGCCTCGCGGCGACGACATCGTTCCCCCGGCGGTGTGATTAAAGCGAGGCCTCGTTTCCTGCCCGACGCTGGCTCCGCGAGCTCACCGCGGACCCCGGGTACACTCGGGCCGTGAGCCGTGAAGCGCGCGCCGATCGTTCGCCGACCTGGCGGCTGCGCCGTCTCCTGCCGGCCCTCGTCGTGGGGCTCTCGCTGGTCGGCCTTCCGGGCGGCGCCGCGACCGCAGCGACGCGGGACAGCGCCACGATCGTCGGATCCGCGCCGGCCAGCGTCGACCCGGCCCAGGCCGGCGACATCGACAGCGCCGCGGTCGTCGCCCAGCTGTACGAGTCGCTGACGGCATTCGATCCGGCGCGCCAGATCCGCCCGGCCCTCGCCGCCTCGTGGGAGATCCTGGACGGGGGGCGACGTCTCGTGTTCCACCTCCGCTCCGGGCTTGGGTTCTCCGACGGCTCGCCGCTCGGTCCGACGGACGTGGTCCGGAGTTGGCTGCGGGTGATCGCTCCGGCTCACCCCTCGCCGCTCGCCTCGCTGTTCGCCGACGTGAGCGGCGCCGTCGCCTATCTGCACGGCACTTCGAAGGACCCCGGCTCGGTCGGCGTGACGGCCGGCGACGGCACGGTCGAGGTCCGGTTCGACCGACCGGCGGCCTCGGCCTTCCTGGCGATCGCTGCCGGACCGACGTTCGCCGTTGTCCCGACGACGATCGACGAGCCGGCGGCGACCGCGCCGGGCACGTTCGTCGGGAGCGGCGCCTACGTCCTCTCGGCCGTGACGACGACCGAGCTCACCCTGACTGCCAACCCCCGGTATTGGGCCGGCCCACCGCCGCTCCGGACGATCCACCTGCGGACGTCGTTCGGCACCGGAGGCCCGGTAGACGCCTTCGCCGCCGGCGAGGTCGACTACACGCCCATCAGCTCGATCGACGCCGCGTGGATCCGCTACGACGCGACCCTCGGGCCGGCCCTCCGCGACGTCCCGGCCCTCGACGTCACCTACTACGGCTTCGACACGAGCCGGGCCCCGTTCGATGACGCCCGGGTCCGGCGTGCCTTCGCCGAGGCGGTCGATTGGGGACGGATCGTGCGCCTGGCGACCCCCGACACCGCGACGCCCGCGACGAGCATGGTCCCGCCGGGCATCCCGCTCCGGAGCGAGCGCGATTTCGGCCCGCGCCACGATCCGGCGGCCGCCCAGGCTGACCTGGCGGCGGCGGGCTTCCCGGGCGGGGCCGGCTTCCCGACCGTGACGCTCGTGACCAGCGGATCGCGCTACGACGAGGCCGTCGTCGCGGACCTCCAGCGAACCCTCGGGATCAGCCTCCGCTACGAGACTCTCTCATCGTCCTACCTCGATCGGTTGAGCACGGACCCGCCCGCCTTCTGGTCGCTCGGCTGGATCGCCGACTACCCCGGCCCGAATGACTTCCTCGGCCTGCTGCTCGGGACCGGGAGCACGAACGACTACGGCCGCTGGAGCGACGCCTCGTTCGATTCGGCGATCGCCCGGGCCGGAGCAGCCCCGACCGAGGCCGAAGCGCGGGCCGCCTACGACGAGGCCGAGACGATCGTCCAGCGCGAGGCTCCGGTCATCCCGGTCGCCTACAGCGCGGGATCGGCGCTCGCTCGCACGGGCCTCCTCGGCGCGACCGACAACGGTCTCGGGATCCTCCGCTTCGCGAGCCTGGCATGGGCGCCCTGAGCGGCGGGCGGACCCCGCGCCGGTCTGCCCGGGCCGGTGCGCTCGTCACGGCCGCCGCGGCGATCCTCGCGCTCGGCGCCTCGCCGGCCCTCGCGCTCGGCGCTTCGCCGGGCCCGGCCAGCGGGATCGCGTTCGGGACACCGTCGGCGTCGGCGGTCTACGGCCAGGCGGTCCGGTTCGAGCAACCGGTGGAGGTCGGTTCGGCGCTCGACCGTGCGGAGATCCTCCTGACGACCCCCGGGTCGCTCGGTCCCGACGTCACGGAGCTCCCGGCGCCGGCCTGCTGCGGGGCGCGGACCTTGCGTTACGTGATCCTCGAGACCGATCTCCACATCGTGCCGAACACCCCGCTGACGGCCCGCTGGCGCCTCCGGGACCGGACCGGAGCCACGTGGCTCGGGCCGGAGGTCGGCGTGACCTATTCGGACACGACGTTCGCGTGGCGCACGGCCAAGGGCCCGATCGTCCACGTCCACTGGGTGCAGGGTGACGCCGCCTTCGGTGCCCGGGCGCTCAAGATCGGCGAGGACGCGGTCGCCAGGGCCTCCGCCCTGCTCGGGGTCACCGAGACCGAGCCGATCGATTTCTTCGTCTACCCCGACGAGGCCTCACTCCGGGCGGCCCTGGGTCCGGGGACCGGAGAGAACGTCGGCGGACAGGCGGTAGCCGACATCCGGACCCTGTTCGCCTGGGTCCCTCCTTCCGAGGCCGCCGGGGGCACGCTGGCGGTCGACGTACCTCATGAGCTGACCCACCTCGTCTTCGAGACCGCGGTCCGTAACCCGTACCACAGCCCGCCGCTCTGGCTCAACGAGGGGCTGGCGGTCTACCTCTCGGAGGGCTATACGCCGGACTGGCGGGCCCGGGTCGAGGCGGCGGTCGCCGACCGGCGGCTGATCCCGCTCGACGGGATCGCCGGGCGGTTCCCGCCGAGCAAGGACCAGTCGGTCAACGACCCTTGGTACCTGTCCTACGGCGAGTCGGTCTCGGCGGTCGACTACCTCGTCCGGACCGATGGGCAGGGCGCCCTCGCCCGGCTCATCCGCTCCTACGCCACCGGCGTCTCCGACGACGAGGCGTTCCGGACGGCTCTCGGCCAGGACGTTGCCACCTTCGCGAGCGCGTGGATGGCCGACCTGGGCGCCGCGGTCCCGGCCTCGTACGGCCCGCGGGTCGGACCGCCAGGGCCCCTCCCGGCGGGCTGGGAGAGCGTCCCGGGCGCATCGCCCTCCGGATCCGGTCCTGGCGCGAGCGCGGCGCCGGCCGGCGGTCCAGCCTCGTCCGGGGGCCTCAGCGGAGACGACCTGGCTACCCTCGGCGTCCTCGGCCTCCTCATCGCCGGCGGGGCGGTCTACCTGGTCGTCCGCGGTCGGCGCCGGCGGCGGGTGGAGCCCCCCGGATGAAGGCGCTCGTGGCCCGCCTGCGCGGACTCTCCTCCTGGCAAGTCGCGCTGGGGGCTGCCCTCCTCGTCCTGGGCTTCCTCGTCGCCGCCCAGCTCCGGTCGGAGGGGCCACGGGTCCGCTACGCGAGCAATGAGCGCGGCCCGCTCGTCGAGACCGTCGTCGGTCTCCAGGCCCAGCAGGACGGCCTGAAGGCGCGGATCCTCGACCTGCGAGACCAGATCCAGAAGATCGAAACGCAGGGCCAGGGGACGTCGGCCCTCGTCGCCACGCTGAACGCCCAGCTGCGCGACGCCAGGATCGCGGCCGGTCTCATCGCCCTGCGCGGGTCGGGCGTCGTCCTCCAGCTGCGCGATTCCGGGCGGACGGTCCAGCCCGGCGACAACCCGAGCGACTACCTGGTGACCGCCCACGACGTCCGGACCGTCCTCGAGGAGCTCTGGCTGGCCGGGGCGGACGCGGCCGCCGTGAACGGTGAGCGGATCACCGCCGGCACGGCCGTGCTCGACATCGGGGGCTCGATCCTGGTCAACTCCGCCTACCTCGCCCCGCCCTACCAGGTGTCGGCGATCGGGCCGGCCGACCTGTTCGACCGGCTCAGCTCCGCGGCCGGCTTCCGCGAGTTCGTCAAGGCCAGGGCCGAGGCGTTCGGGATCCAGATCGAGTTCGCCACGCCGGCACAGGTCGACCTGCCGGCCTATGCCGGAGCGGTCAACCTGCGCTATGCGCGGCCCGAGCCGTCGCCGTGAGACAGTCGGTCAACCACCTCACGCTCGCCCTGGTCGCGTTCGTCCTCGGCCTGCTCCTCGTCGGCCAGCTTCGGAGCCAGGACCAGCAGGCCGGCCTGGGGACCCTCTCCGCCACGGACCTGACCGTCCTGGTCGCCAACCTCAACACCCGGAACGACCAGCTCCGCGGGGAGATCACCTCGCTCGAGGTCGAGCTGGCCAAGCTCGCATCCGGCCAGACGACGGGCCGTTCCTCTGCCGACCAGGTCCGGAGCGACCTCGCCCGCGTGCGAGCCTGGACCGGCCTCGATGCGGTCAGTGGGAGCGGCATCCGCGTCACGATCAGCGGGCCGATCTCCGGCGATGCCGTGCAGGACCTCCTCAACGAGCTCCACAACGCGGGGGCCGACGCGCTCGCGGTCGAGGGCGTGCGGGTCGTGGTCGGCAGCGTCGTCTCGGGAGCACCTGGCGGGATGTCGATCGAGGGCTCGGTGCTCCCGGACCCGTTCGAGGTCTCCGCGATCGGCAACCCGGCGACCCTGACCGGCTCATTGACCCGGGCGGGCGGGATCGTCGCCCAGCTTGCCGCGACGTTTCCCGCAGCCCAGTTGACCGTGGTCCCGGTCGACCTCCTGCGTCTCCCGGCCACGAAGCGGTCGCTCGTCCCGAGGGACGCGACCCCCCAGCTCTGATACCCTCCCGGGCGGATGGAGCGACAGCGAAAGGCGCCGCAGCCAGCGGGCGAACGCCCGGTCGAAGCCGCGCCCTCGGTCGGCCGGGCTCCCGTCGCCTTCTTCATCGGCGACCTCGTCCGGCTCCGCCGCCCGCATCCGTGCGGTGGCGAGACCTGGCGGATCGACCGGCTCGGGGCCGACATCGGGCTGCGCTGCTCGAGCTGCGGGCGACACGTCCTGCTCGATCGGCCGACCCTCGAGCGCCGGCTGGCCGGGTTCGTCGAGCGGGGCGACGCCGCCATGAGCGCGGCCCTCGCGCCCGTTCCACGGGACGCCGCCCGATGACGGTCCCGGACCCGCGGCCGCTGGACGAGGCGACTCCACCGGTCGGGCTGGTGGCTCACGGATCCACGGTCGCCGAACCCGACGAGGCGACCGCCGGGGCGCTGGCCGTCTTCCAGAATCGGCCGTTCCTCCTCCTCTGGCTCGCCCAGGCGGCGACCCAGATCGGCGGCAACATGGTCCTGTATGGCCTGACGGTCATGATCTTCTCGCTGACCGGGAGCGCCTCGGCGGTCAGCCTCCTGATCCTCACCTTCCTCGTGCCGGCGGTGCTCCTGTCGGCGGTCGCCGGGGTCTATGTCGACCGGCTCGACCGTCGGCTCATCCTCATCGGCTCCAACCTGCTCCGGGCGGTCCTCTTCTTCCTCGTGTTCCTGGTCGGTGGGAACGTGCCGGCGATCCTCGGGCTCAACATCCTGATCTCGATCGTGACCACGTTCTTCGGACCGGCCGAGGCCGCGATGATCCCGTTCCTGGTCCCGCGCGGCCAGCTGCTCGCCGCGAACGGCGTCTTCACGATCACGATGAACGCCGCGTTCGCCGTGGGGTTCGCGCTGTTCGGTCCGCTCGTCCTCCAGGTCGCGAGCCCCCAGGCGCTGCTCCTCGTCGTGGCGGCCTGCTACCTCGTGGCGACCGTCTTCACGATCACGCTTCCGGCGGCGCCCTCGGGCAAGGGTCGACTGTCGGCCGGCGAGGTCGTCGCAGGTACTGAGCGCGCCGTCGGCTCGACGATCGGCCAGCTGCGCGAGGGCGTCGGCTACATCCGGGCCCATCGGAACATCGCCTGGTCGCTCGTCTACCTCGGGATCACCGCCTCGCTCATCGGGGTCCTCGGGGTCGTCGGCGCGAAGTTCGCCAAGCAGGCGCTGGGGCTCGCCCCGAAGGACTTCGTCGTCGTCGTCCTGCCGCTCGGGCTGGGGATCGTGATGGGGATCCTGATCCTCAACAGCTACGGCCGCTACTTCCGGCGGCGGCGGATCATCGAGGGCGGCCTCATCTCGTTGGGCGTCCTGCTCGGGTTGATCGCCAGCGCCGGCCCCGTCACCCGGTTCATCCTCCGCGTGGCGGACGCCGCCTCGCCGATCGACGTCTCGTCGGTCGTCTCGCTCGTCTCGGTCGTCGTGAGTCTCGCCTTCCTGGCCGGCATCGCCTACAGCTGCGTGGCGATCCCAGCGCAGACCCAGCTCCAGGAGGACCTGCCGGAGGACGTCCGTGGGCGGGTGTTCGGGGTCCTGAACATGCTGATCTCCACCGCCAGCTTCCTGCCGATCATCATCGTCGGCCCGATCGCGGATCTCCTGGGAACGGGCCCGGTCGTGCTGATCGTCGCGGTCGCGATCGGCGTCTCCGGGCTCACCTCCGCGATCGCTCGCGGTCGCCGCCTGCCCATCGCCGCAGCCGGCCGATGACCGACCGGGCTCCGACCGGACCTTCGCCGGCGGACCCGAGCGACGCCCGAGCCGAAGATCCGACGGGCACGCCTCTCGCCTGGCGGATCCTGGCCCTGGCGTTTCTCGGCGGCGGCGCCTCGCTCGGCGTGGCGGCCGGCCGCTGGAGGCCCGCTCGCCGGATCGTCGAGCTGATCGCCGCGCTGGCGCTCGGTTCGGTCGTGCCGCTGGCGCTCGCCTCGCGCCGGCCCCCGCTCGAACCGCCGGCGGACACGGGCGAGAGCGACGCGGCTCGGTGCCGGCGGGGGCCCGACGAACCCCCCGGCGGGCCGGCGCCCCGGCCGACCTTCACCGTCCTCGTGGCCGGCCGGGACGAAGCCGCCGTCCTGCCGCAGCTCATCGCCGACGTCGCCGCCCAGGATCTCCGCGGGCCCGACGGTGAGCCCTGCTTCGAGCTCGTGGTCGTGGACGATCGGAGCATCGACGGCACGGGGGACGCGGTCGCCGCGGCGGCCGATCGGCACGGGATCCGGGCCGTGACCCGGGTGATCCGGCGCGAAGGCGCCCTCCTCGCCGACGGCAAGGGCGCGGCGCTGACGGCCGCGCCGCCGGAAGGCTGCGCGGGCGACGTCATCGTCGTCCTCGACGCCGACGCGCGGATCGGCCCGGCCTTCCTGCGTACGCTCGGGGGCTGTTTCGCCGCCGGGGCGGAGGCCCTCACGGCGCGTCGACGGGTCCTGCCCGGGGATGGCTCCGCGCTGGCCCGGGCGCAGGCCGACGAGCAGACCCTGGACGGCGTCCTCCAGCGTGGCCGCTGGGCGCTCGGGGGCTGCTCCGAGTTCCGGGGCAACGGGATCGTCATCCGGCGGGACCTCCTCGCGGCCGTAGGTGGCTGGCGGGCCGCGGCGCTGACCGAGGACCTCGATCTCGCTTCGCGGATCGCGATCGCCCGCGGCGTTCGGGTGGGTTGGGTCCTCGACGCCGAGGTCTGGGAGCAGCCGGTCGGCAGCTGGAGCGCACTCTGGCGCCAGCGTCTCCGGTGGGCCGAGGGCGCCCTGCGCCGGACCTTCGAGCACGGCCGGCGCCAGGTCACGAGCCCCGCGCTCCCGCTCGCGGCCCGGCTCGACTTCGCGGCGTATGCCGGACAGCTGATCGTCCCGCCGACGATCCTCGGGGCGGTCGGCGGAGCCCTGACCGGGGGGAGCCGAGGGCCGGCGGCACTGATCGTGGGGGCCTATCTCGGAGCCGGGACCGCGCTCGCCTGGGACGGGCTGCGCTGGGAGTCGCGCCGGGACGGCGCCGCGCTCGCCCCGGCGGAGCGGGCCGGGCGGGCGATCCGGGCCGGCCTGTTCAACGGGATCTGGCTCGCGGCGTTGCCAGGCGGACTCTGGCGGCTGGCGACCCGGCGCGGGGCGGTCGGCTACGAGAAGATGGACCACGTCGGAGGGATGGGCGGATGACCCGGCCGCGGATCGCGACGATCTTCACCGGCGGCACGATCAGCATGCTCGTCGACCCAGCGGCCGGCGGGGCCGTGCCGGCCCTTGACGGCGCCGCGATCCTGGCTCGCACCCCGGGACTCGATCGGATCGCCGAGGTGGTGCCCGTCGATCTCGCTCGGACCCCAGCCAGCGCCTTCACCTTCGCCGGCCTGCTGGAGATCGCCGCCGCGATCCGTGATCGGTGCGCCGACCCGACGATCGACGGCGTCGTCGTCGTCCAGGGGACCGACACGATCGAGGAGACCGCGTTCCTGTTCGACCTGCTCCAGCGCTCAGCCAAGCCGGTGGTCGTCACCGGGGCGATGCGGAACGCCGGCGAGGCGGGCTGGGACGGTCCCGCGAACCTCCGGGCAGCCGCCCGCGTGGCCGCCTCGGCGGAGGCCGCCGGGCGGGGCGTGATGGTCGTCCTCGCGGGGACGATCGAGCCGGCCGACGACGTGACGAAGACTCACGCGAGCGCCCTCGACACCTTCCGGAGCTTGAATGCCGGCCGACTCGGTCGCGTGGAAGACGGTCGGGTGATCTTCGAGCGAGAGCCGGGTCCGCGGCGCGGTCCCCTGGCCCTCGAGCGGGCGGCCGAGCCGATCCCGATCGTGATCGCCACCGTGGCGATGGACCCGTCCATCCTCGACGCGGTCACTGCGCTCGGCCCCGCGGGCATCGTCGTCGAGGCGACCGGTGCCGGAAACACGGCGCCGGGACTCCTCGATGCGGCGACCCGCGCGATGACGGCCGGCATCCCCGTGGTCCTCACGACCCGCTGTCCGGGCGGCGCAGCCGGGACCGCCTACGGCTTCCCGGGTGGTGGCGCCTCGTGGGTCCGCGCCGGGGCGATGCTGGCGGGGACGCTGACCGGCCCGAAGGCCCGGATCGCCCTCGCGCTCGGCCTCGGAGCGGGCCTGGCCCGCGGCGGGCTCTCGACGCTCCTCGCCGGACCGGGCGCCAGCGGCCCGGCGGTCCGCGTGGACCCGGCGGACGCCGCCGGGGCTGCGGCTGGCGGGGGATCGCGCTGAGCCTCCTGGACGACGGCCCTGCCCAGCTCGTGCTGACGGGGGCGGTCGCCACGCTCGCCGGTGACCGGGGATTCGGTTGGGCCGAGGCGATCGCCATCCGCGGGGGGCGGGTCGTCGCGGCCGGCTCGCGCGCCGAGGTCGAGGCGACCGCGGGCCGGCAGACGCGTCGGATCGAGCTGGCGCCCGGCGAGGTCGCGATCCCCGGCCTGACCGACGCCCACCTGCACCTCGCGGACGCAGCCCTCGCCGCTCGGAGCGTCGATCTGGGGTCGGCCCTGACAGCCGCGGCGGGCTTGCGCCGGATCGCGGCCGCGCACGCCGCCGAACCCGATCCGGAGGCCTGGCTCCTTGGTCACGGCTGGGACCGCGACCGGTGGGGCGGCTGGCCATCGGCCGCGGCGCTCGAGGCGAACGCGCCGGGTCGCCGGGCGGCATTCTGGGCTCACGACCACCACGCGCTCTGGGTCAGCGCGACCGCCCTGCAGGTCGCCGGGATCGGACCGGGGACCCCGGACCCGGCCGGGGGCTCGATCCGCCGGGGAGACCAGGGCTTGCCGGCGGGCGTCCTTCACGAGTCGGCGAGCGCGCTGGTGACGGCCCGGATCCCGGCGCCGACCGCCGATCGCTACGCCGAGGCCATCCCGGCGCTCGCCCGCGAGCTCGTCCGGCTCGGCGTCGTGGCCGTCCACGATCCGGGTGGGCTCGCCGCCGACCCGGGGCTCGTCGGGGCCCACGGGGCCTATGCCCGGCTCTCGGAAACGGACCTGCCGCTCCGGGTCCACGCCTGCCTTCGCTCGGAGTCGCTCCCGACCGCCGCCGAGCTCGGGCTCCGGAGCGGAGACTCGCTGGGGCCGGTCGACGGCCGCGTTCGGGTCGGCTGGCTCAAGCTCTTCGCCGACGGGACCCTCGGCTCGCGGACCGCGGCGCTCCTCGAGCCCTTCGAGCCGGAGCCCGGCTCTCGGGCCGGGGACCCGCCGAACCACGGCATCTGGATCATGCCGCCGGACCGGCTGGGCTCGCTGGCCGAGGATGCCGCCCGGCTCGGGATCGCCTCGCAGATCCACGCGATCGGCGATGCGGCGGTCCGGGCCGCGCTCGACGCCCTCGGTCCGACCGTCGGACGGACGGCGCTCCAGCCCCGGGTCGAGCACAGCCAGCTCGTCGATCCGGCCGACCTGCCCCGTTTCGCGGCGCTCGGCGTGGCAGCGTCGGTCCAGCCCGTCCACGTCCGATCCGACGCAGGGCAGGCCCGTCGACTCTGGGGCCCACGTGCCGAGCGCTCCGGCTACGCCTGGCGGAGCCTCCTCGATGCCGGCGCGACGATCGCCTTCGGCACCGACGCCCCGGTCGAGCCGATCGACCCGTGGCCCGGGCTGGCGATGGCGGTGACCCGGCGGAGTCCGGACTGGGAACCGGGCATGCCAGCCTTCGGGCCGACCGAGGCGCTCGACCTGGCGACGGCGCTCCGGCTCGCCTGCATCGGCGGCCCGACGACGGCGGGGGAAGCCGATCGCGGCCGGCTCGTGCCCGGCCAGCGGGCGGACCTGGCCGTCGTCCCGGCGGACGCGCTCGCCGAGCCGGTCGCCTTCGACGGGCCGCTCGGCCGCGTCCGCCCCCGGCTCGTCCTCGTCGACGGCCAGGTCGCCCACGAGGCCTAGGCCGGCCGGTCGAGCTCCCGGAGCGCCTCGGCGAAGAGGCCGTTGAGGATCCGCGAGGTCGACGGGAAGGCGTGGATCGTTTCGGCCAGCAGGTCGATCGTCAGGTCCGCCTTGATCGCCAGCACGCATTCGTGGATCGCCGCCGAGGCGTCGTCGGTCGCCATCGCGGCGCCGAGGAGCCGGCGCGTCGCCCGGTCGACGACGATCGTCACGTGGCCGGCCGTCGCCTCCACGCTGTAGCCCTTGGCCGAGGTCGCGAACTCCGCGACCCGCTCGAAGGCGTCGTCACCCGCGGCGATCGCCTCGTCGAGGGTGAGCCCGACCGAGGCGGCTTCGGGCGCGGTGTAGGTCGCTCGTGGCAGGGCGCGGTAGTCGGGAACGACCGGCTCACCCAGCGCCATCCGGACCGCGAGCTCGCCCTGGTAGTGGGCCTGGTGCGTGTGGAGTTCTGGGCCCGCGGGATCGCCGATCGCCCACAGCCCGTCGGCGATCCGGAGCCGTCCGTCGCGCGGGAACGGGAGCCCGCCGGACCGCGCGTCTCTCTCGCCCCGCCCGCCGAGGCCGTAGTGCTCGAGGCCGAGCCCATCGAACGGGAAGGCGCGCCCGGCGGCCAGGAGCACAGCATGGCCTTCGACCGATGATCCGTCGTCGAGCTCGACGACATGGGCGCCTGCGGCCCCCGCTCCGGCCTGCGCCCGCATGGCCCGGACCCCGGTCCGGACGGCAACCCCGTCGGCGACGAGCGCAGCCGTGATCGCCGCCGCGTTCCGCGGGTGATCGGTCGGCATCAGGCGCGACCCCGACTGGACGATCGTCGTCGGGACGCCGAACCGGGCGTACACCTGCGCCAGCTCGCAGCCGGTCGGTCCGCCACCGAGGACGAGGAGGCTCGCCGGGAGCTCGCGGCTGAGGGTCGCCTCGCGGTTCGTCCAGACCGGCACGGCCGCGAGCCCCTCGATCGGCGGCGCCTTCGAGACCGAGCCGACCGCGACCACGACGTTCCGCGCCGTCAGCTCGTGCCGCGCTTCGTCGTGCTCGACGACGACCCGACCCCGGCCGGCGATCCGGCCCGACCCCCGGATCGCGACCGCGCCGGCCGCTTCCAGCCGGGCGACATGGCTCGCGTCATCCGGCTCGGCGGCCGTCGCCGGACGATCGACCATGTAGTCGCGGCGGTCCGAGGCTCGCGGCCAGTCGTAGGTCGCCGGGTTCGCCGCGTGGCGCTCCGCCGCGTGGAGCAGCGCCTTCGACGGCACGCACCCGATGTACGGGCAGCTGCCGCCGAACCAGCGCCGATCGACGATCGCGACCGAGGCGCCCAGCTCGCGGGCCTTGAATACGGCGGCCTCGCCGGCCGGGCCGGCGCCGATGATCGCGAAGTCGTACGTGTCCATGGTTCCTCCGGGACGCTCGGGGCAGGTGGAACGATCGGCTCGAGGCGGCGGCTCAGGGGGATCGACGCGGCGGCCCGCCGCGCTGTCGGCGGGCCTCGTAGAGGAGCACCGCGGCCGCCACCGACACGTTCAGGCTGTCGGCCAGCCCGTGCATCGGGAGCCGGACCGCCTCCAGGTCGGGGCCGGACCAGGCATCCGCCAGCCCATGCGCCTCGCTGCCGAGGACGAGCGCCAGCGGGCCGGTGAGGTCGGTCTCGGTGTGGAGCCGCTCGGCATCCACCCGGGCGACCACGATCCGCAGCCCGGACCCGCGAAGCCAGGCCAGGACCTCCGCGGTCGTCCCGGCGGCGAGGGGGACCCGGAAGATCGTGCCGAGGCTGGCCCGGATGGCGTTGGGGTTGAAGAGGTCGGTCCGTGGATCCGCTGCGACGAGCGCATCCGCCCCGGCCCCGTCGACCGAGCGGAGGATCGCCCCGAGGTTCCCGGGCTTCTCGAGACCTTCCACCACCGCGACCAGCGGATCCGCGGGCAGGCGGAGGTCCGCCAATGCCGACCCAGGGAAGCGGACGACCGCGACCAGCCCCTCCGCCCGATCCCCGAAGGCGAGCTTCGCGAGCACGGCCTCGGGCACCTCGATCCTCGGCACGCCCGCGGAACGGAGCGCCACGTCGGCAGCCTGCGCATCGCCCGAGCGGAGGAGGGGAGGGCAGACGTAGGCCTCGACGAAGCGGGCGCCGGCCGCGACGGCCCGGGCGATCTCCCGGGCACCGTCCACGATCGTCAGGCCGGTCGCGTCGCGCTCCCGGCGCTCGCGGAGTCGGACGACGGCCCGGATCCGCGGGTTGGTGGGGCTTTCGATCCGCCCGGGCCCGTCCCGATCGCTCATCGCGTCCACCGGGCGAACACTCCGAGCGGCAGCCGCGCCCCCGGACGGGCCAGCAAGCCGAGCTCGCCGGTCACGAGGTCGCCCCCACGATCCGATGCCCTGGCCAGCGCCCCACCCAGGCGCTCGGGACCGAGGCCCACGGAATGGGCGGTGAGCAGGATGAAGGCCCCCGGCTCGTCGGCCAGCAGCGCCGCGCAGTCGTCGAGCAGGGCCGGCAGGTCGCGCTCGATCCGCCAATCGCGGATGCCTGCCCGGCGGCCCGGTGCGCCGTGGCCGTAGCTCGGTGGGTCCAGCACGATCCCCGCGTACCGGCGGCCTCTCCGGACTTCACGCCGGACGAAGGCCAGGGCGTCGTCGGCGATCCAGCGGACCGGCGACGAGCCGAGGTCGTTCAGCTCGGCGTTCCTTCGAGCCCAGGCCACCGCCCCGCGGCTCGCGTCGACATGGGTCGCGGGATGGCCTGCCCCGACCACCGGAAGGGTGCTCCCGCCCGTGTAGCCGAACAGGTTCAGGACGCCCGGCCCACCGCTGGGGCGCGCCGTCGCCCAGCGGCTCAGCCAGGTTCGCTGCTCCGATTGCTCGGCGAAGAATCCCACCTGCCCCGAGGCGGTCAGGCGCAGCTCCCAGCGCAGCCCGTCGGCCTCGACGACCCACGGCTCGATCGGCCGCCCGTCGCGGGTCGTCCAGGTCGCGTGTCGGATCTCGCCCAGTGCCCGGGCCTCGAAGACGGCGTCGGCTTCGAGCCACGCCTTCGGATCGCCGACGCGAACGCCGGCGGCCGGTGGGCACGGTCGGTCGAGGAGGTACGGCCCGAAGCGCTCCAGGCGTCGCCCGTCGCCCAGGTCGACCAGCGCCACGGCGGCGCTCGCAGCCGCCGCCTCGGCTGCAGCCCCTGCCGTAGCCCCGGTCGCGCCCTGGCTCCCGCTCGACGTCATCCGCCCATGATGCACGGCCCGGAGCGGTTCGGGGACGGTCCCGTCGGGACCGCGCCGGAGGCCCGCGGTATCATGCCCCGGCGGCGCGTCGTCGAGCGACTCCGCCTGGGTCTCGAGCGCGTCGGCCGCGGCCTGCGCCTCGTAGTCCTTCTTCTTGCGGCCGGAGAGCATCTCGACGTGGTTGGCGACGATCTCCGTCTTCCAGTGCCTGACGCCCCGGTC
>JBGPFS010000005.1:0-32135 GCA_041483455.1 Candidatus Limnocylindria bacterium
CGATCGCCGGGCTGGGGAACGCCGCCGATCCGGTGGAAGACGAGGCCCCCGACGGTGTCGTACTCAGCCTCGTCCTCGAGCTCGATCTCGAGGTCGAACGTCTCGAGCATCTCGTCGACAGCGACCCGACCGTCGATCCGGTACTCGTCCTCGCCGAGCCGGACGACCATCGGCTCTTCCTCGTCGTACTCGTCCTGGATCTCGCCGACGATCTCCTCGAGGAGGTCCTCGATCGTGACCAGGCCGGCCGTGCCGCCGTACTCGTCGAGCACGATCGCGATGTGGACCTTCCGCCGCTGGAACTCGTGGAGGAGGTCGTCGATGGTCATCGATTCGGGCACGAAGAGGGGCGCCCGAAGGATCGCCCGCACCGTGGGCCGCGGCCCCGAGGCCGTCTTGAGGTAGGGCAGGAGGTCCTTGGCGTACAGGATCCCCAGGATCTCGTCGATCGAGCCGTCGTAGACCGGGACCCGGCTGTGGCCGGCCTCGACGACGACGTCGATCGCCTCCTCCAGGCTCGCGGTCGCGGCCAGGGCCACGATGTCGATCCGCGGGACGAGGACCTCGTGGAGGCGTCGATCGCCGAGCTCGATGACGGCGTTGATCATCTGCTCCTCCTCGGCCTCGAGGACCCCCTGCTCGCCGCCGCGCTCGATGATCAGCTTGAGCTCCTCGGCCGTGATCCGGGCCTCGTTCGTGACGTCGGCGCCGAGAGCCCGGGTGATCGCCCTCGTGACGCCGGTCAACAGGCCGACGATCGGCCCGAGCAACCCGGCCAGCACCTCGACCGGCCCGGCGAGGGTGAGGGCGAATCGCTCGGGATTGGCGAGCGCGAGGGTCTTGGGCACGAGCTCGCCGAAGACGATCGTGAACAGCGCGAGGAGGAGCGTGACGATGATCAGCGAGATCCCCGCCGCGCTCTCGTGCAGGGGCTCGATCCGCTCGATGAGCGCGGTCAGGCCCGCGGTCAGGCTGACCGCCGCGTAGGCCGAGGCGAAGAACCCCAGGAACGTGAGACCGAGCTGCGAGACCGCCAGGAAGCGCCCCGGGTCGTTGACCAGCCGCCGGACGCGCCGGGCGCCGGGATCGCCGTCCTCCACGAGCTGCTCGACCCGGCTCCGCCGGATCGAGACCAGGGCGATCTCGGCCGCCACGAAGAAGCCTTCGAGCAGCGTCAGCAGGAGGATGACCAGCAGCTCGGGGATCGGCGAGCTCATCGGGCGCGCACCGCGATCATCGCTCGGGCGTCTCGTCGGCCGGCGGCCGACGTTCGCGGATCCGGGCAGGGACGCCCACGGCCAGCTTGCCGGCCGGGACGTCCCTCGTCACGACCGCTCCCGCTCCGGTCTGGGCGCCGTCGCCGACGACGATCGGGGCCCGGAGCATCGTGTCGACGCCCAGGAATACTCCCTCGCCGATCGTGGTCCGGTGCTTGCGCCGGCCGTCGTAGTTGGCGGTGATCGTGCCGGCCCCGACGTTCGTCCGGGCGCCCACGTCGGCGTCGCCGAGGTAGCTCATGTGGTGCTGCTGGACGCCTGGCCCGAGCCGGCTGTTCTTGACCTCGGCGTAGTTGCCGAGCCGCGCGCCCCGCCCGATCGAGCTGCCCGGCCGGAGGTGGGCGAACGGTCCGATCCGGACGTCGTCATCGACCTCGGAGCCCTCGAGCACGCTCGCCCAGATCTCGCAGTCGCGACCGATCGTCGTGTCGACGATCTGGCAGCCGGCCCGGATGACGCTGCCGGCCCCGACCCTGGTCCGGCCCCCGAGGATCACGTTCGGCTCGAGCGTCACGTCCGGCGCGAGCTCGACCGACGGCTCGATGTAGGCGGTCGAGGGATCGTGCATGGTCACGCCCGCCACGAGGTGCGCCTCGTTGATCCGCGCCTGGAGCGCCAGGGTCGCCTCGGCAAGCTCGGCCCGGTCGTTGATCCCGGCCAGCGAACCGTCGTCGCCCACCTCGACCGACTCGATCGGCCGGCCGTCGGTCCGGGCGAGTCCGACGAGCTCGGTCAGGTACAGCTCGCCCGTCGCCGGCGAGGGCCGGAGGTCTCCGATCCGGCCGCGCAGCCAGGTCAGGTCGCAGGCGTAGATCCCGGCATTGACCTCGTCGATCTCGAGCTCGTCCTCGGTCGCGTCCTTCGCCTCGACGATCCGCTCGATCTCGCCGTCGTCGTCCCGGACCACCCGCCCGAGCCGGCCCGGGTCGACCGTCATGACGCTGACCAGGGCCAGGGCCGCCCCGGCCTCGCGTCGCGCCACCAGCAGCGAATCGAGGAGGTCGACGGCGACGAGCGGCACGTCGCCCGACAGGACCAGGATCTCGGTCGCCTCCGGCGGCACCTCGACCAGGGCCGCCCGGAGCGCGTCGCCGGTCCCCCGCGGCTCGTCCTGGAGGGCGAACTCGGCGCGCCCGGCGAAGGTCTCCCGGACCGCAGCCGTCTGCGGGCTGTAGACGACGAGGGGGCGCGACCCGGTCGCCGTCTCGGCGGCGTCGAGGACGTAGGCGAGCATCGGGCGGCCGAACAGGGCATGGAGGACCTTGGGCGTCCGCGACTTCATCCGGGTGCCGAGGCCGGCGGCCAGGACGATCGCGACGGTCCGCCGCGGTGGAGCGGTCATTCGGTCACCGAGGGTAGGGGTGAGTCGGCCGGGGTGTCAACGGCCACCTCAGGCGGGCCGGACGGCGACGAGCTCGATCTCGAGCCGGACGCCTCGCGGCAGGGCCGCCACCCCGACGGTCGAGCGGGCGGGTGCCGGCTCCGGGAAGAACCGCCCGTAGACGGCGTTCATCGCGGCGAAGTCGGCGAAGTCGGCCAGGAAGACCGTCGTCTTGACGGCGTCGGCGAACGAGAGCCCGGCCGCCTCGAGGACCGCGCCGAGATTGCGCATGACCCGCTCGGTCTGGGCAGCGATGTCGCCCTCCACCACCTGGCCCGTCGCAGGGTCGAGGGGGATCTGCCCGGAGCAGAACACGAGTCGGCCGGCCCCGATCGCCTGGCTGTACGGCCCGATCGCGCCGGGTGCTCCGGTCGTCGAGATCGCCTTCCGATCGCTCATCGCTCGCTCCTCGTGTCGTTCCCGACCGACGGGCCGGGGAGTTCGCCCGTGATCGACGTCGCGGCCACGAACGGCTCGCCGTCCCCCGGGCCGACCAGCGTGCCCGCGGCGAGCGCGCTCGTCACCGTCCGGGCCGCGGCCTCCGCGTCCCCGTGCGAAGGATAGAGGACCCACAGGGTCGGCCCCGAGCCGGACTGGCCGATCGGACGGCCGAGCAGTCGGGTCAGCGCCCGCCGGAAGGCGACGAGGCCGGGCACCAGGATCGCCGTCGCGCCCAGGAGGTCGTTCGCCGCGGCGAGGATGCCCGCCCGGTCCGCCAGGCGTCGAGAGTCGAGGCCGTCCCGGAGCTCGGCCGCGAGATGCTCCGACGTCAGGCGGGTCGCGCCGTTCGGCGGGACCCCCGAAGCGGCATGGACCGCGAAGACGTCGGCCGTCGGCACGACCAAGCGCGGCGTGACGAGCAGGATGCCGGGCGGGGTCCCGCGGACCGCCGGGAGCGGCGTGACCCGCTCGCCCCGGCCCTCGACGCAGGCCGGGCCGCCCGCGAGGAAGAACGGAACGTCGGAGCCGAGCCGGGCGGCGGCCTCGGCGCGGACCGCCAGACCCGGATCGCCGGGCGTGCCGGCAGCCAGGCCCCAGGCCTCGAGCGCCCCATCGAGGGCCGCCGCGGCGTCGCTGCTGCCGCCGGCGAGCCCGGCCGCGACGGGGATCCGCTTCTCCAGGCGGACCGCCAGGGCCGGGGTCTCGGCAGCCCCTCCGGCCGCGGCACGAGCCTCGGCGATCGCCCGGACCACGAGGTTGTCGCGGTCCGGACCGGCGGCGAAGCCGGTGACGTGGAGGCGGTCGGCGCGCTCCCCCGGCAGGATCGCCAGGCTGATCCGGTCGGCGAGGGCGAGCGGGACCATCACGGAGTGGAGCAGGTGGTAGCCGTCGGGCCGGCGACCGACGACCGCGAGCGTCAGGTTGAGCTTCGCCGGAGCGAGGCGGACGACGGGCCCGAGGGGACCGACGGGAGCGGAGCTCACGTGCGGCGCCGACCGCGCTCGTCCGGCCCGATCGGGCCGAGCTCCTCGAGCTCTTCGAGGAGCCGGAGCCACTCCCCCACCTCGACGGTCTGGGGCCGCCGGTCCGGGTCGATCCCGGCCCGGGTCAGGGCCGCCGTGACCAGCTCGGCCGGGAGGGGGAGCTGTCGCGCCAGGACGTTGTGGAGCATCTTGCGCCGCTCGCGGAAGCCGGCCTGGACGAGCCGCCAGAGCCGTTCCTCGGCGTCGGGCTCGAGCCGGTCGTCCGCCGCGAAGGGCTCGAGGACCAGGACGGCGGACTCGACCTCGGGCGCCGGTTCGAACGCCGTCCGCGGAACGATCCGGGCGATCCGCGCCGCAGCGTGGTACTGGACGAAGACCGACACGTAGCTGAGCTTCCCGGGCGGCGCCGCGATGCGCTCGGCGACCTCGCGCTGGACCATCAGCACGAGCCGCTCCGGGCGCGGGGGCAGGCCGAGCAGTCGGTGGAGGATCGGGCTGGTGATGTGGTACGGCAGGTTCGCCACGACGTCGTAGGGCGGCGGGCAGAGCCGGGTCAACGGCTGGTCGAGCGCGTCGCCCTCGATGAGGACGAGCGAGCCGGGCGCGTCAGGGTCGGCCGCGCCGGCTTCCAGAGGCTCGACGAACCGTTCCCGGAGCCGGTTCGCCAGGCCCCGGTCGAGCTCGACCGCCGTGACCGCGGCCCCGGCGGCGAGCAGGCCGCCGGTCAGGATCCCGAGGCCCGGACCGATCTCGAGGACCCGCCGGCCGGGGACCGGCGCCGCCGCGCCGAGGATCGCCTCGAGGACCTCGAGGTCGGCCAGGAAGTTCTGGCTCAGCGAATGTCGGGCGCGAAGACCCGCCTCGCGCAGGGCCTGCCGGACGTCGGCCGGGTCGAGTCGGGCGGTCGTCATCGTTCGGCCAACGGGAGCGCTGGTCGGGCGTCGAGATCGAGGCCGGACCGCTCGCCCGCGGCCAGGCGGCGAGCCCCCGCGGCCCCGATCATCGCCCCGTTGTCGGTGCACAGGCCGGGCCGCGGCACGACGAGCGGGACGCCGAGCGCCTCCGCCTCATCGGCCATCCGGGCGGCCAGGACGCCGTTCGCGGCGACCCCCCCGCCGACCACGATCGAGCGAGCCCCGACCGTGCGGGCCGCCCGGATCGTCTTCGTCACGAGGACGTCGACGACGCTCTCCTGGAAGCCGTGAGCCAGCTCTGCGACGACGGCCTCGGGCAGTCGCGTCGCCGGATCGTCCGCAGGCAGACCGTGGTCGGCCCGGGCCGCCCGGACGATCCGCTGGGCCGCCGTCTTCAGACCGCTGAAGCTGAAGTCGAACGAGTCGCCCAGCCAGGCCCGCGGGAAGGCCACGTCGCGCCCGGTCGCGCCCTCGGCCGCCCGCATGATCGCGGGTCCACCCGGGTAGCCGAGCCCAAGGAGCCGCCCCACCTTGTCGAACGCCTCGCCCGCGGCATCGTCGACGGTCTGACCGAGCAGGCGGTACGTGAGGTGGTCGCGCATCTCCACCAGGAACGTGTGCCCACCCGAGACCACGAGGGCGACGAGCGGGAAGCGCGGCTCCGGGCGGGCCTCCGGATCCTCGCCCGGATCCAGGAGCCAGCCGGCGTAGACGTGGCCCTCGAGGTGGTTGACCCCGACGAGCGGCTTGCCATGCACGTAGGCGAGCGTCTTGGCGAAGTTGACCCCGACGAGGAGCGAGCCCGCCAGGCCGGGCCCGCGGGTGACCGCGATCCCGTCGACGTCCGACCAGGCGACACCCGCATCGGCCCAGGCGGCGTCGAGGACCGGCACGATCCAGCGCAGGTGCGCCCGGGCGGCGACCTCGGGGACGATCCCGCCCGACGCCGCGTGCAGCGCCACCTGGCTCGCGACGACGTTCGAGCGGATCCGTCGGCCGCCCGCCACGAGCGCGATCCCCGTCTCGTCGCACGACGACTCGATCGCCAGGATGAGCGAGCCCTCGTCGCTCACGGCGCCTTCCGCGAGCCCGCGCCGCCGAGCGCCCTGTCCGCCTCGGCCAGGGCGCGGAGGCGCTCCTCGGCCGTCGGCGGCTCGATCTCCGGGAGCGCCTCGAGGGCGGCCCGCAGGCGGGCGATGCGTGCGCTCATCTCGGTCGTGCCGAGGGGCAGCGTGGTCATGATCAGGGCATCCTCGTCGTTGTCGGAGTAGTAGCGGGGCCGGATGCCCACCGGCCGGAAACCATACTTCTCATAGAGCCGGCGAGCCCCGAGGTTCGAGAGCCGGACTTCGAGCGTCGCCTCGGAGGCCCGCCGCTCCTCGGCCAGGTCGAGCAGCGCCAGGAGGAGTCGCTCGCCGAGTCGCCGGTGGCGCCAGGCGGGGTGGATCGCGAACGTGGTGACATGGGCCTCGTCGACCATCAGCCAGATGCCGGCGAACCCGACGACCTCCGCCCCGGCCCGGACCACCACGTAGTGGGCGAGCCGGTTCGTCTCGAGCTCCGTCCGGTAGGCATTCGGCGGCCAGGGGGTGCTGAAGCTCGCCCGCTCGATGAGCTGGACGGTCGGCAGGTCGGCCAGGGTCATCGGCGCGATGACCACCCTCACCGGGGGTCGCGCGACCATTCCATCTCTCCGGTCTCCTCCCGCAGGCCGCGCGGGAGGGTGACGTACGCCGGCACGAGCCGGGCGAGGTCGTCCATGTCTCCAGCCGCGAGCCGGGCCGCGCCGAGTGTGAGGAGGGCCGCGCCCAGCCCCGCCACTGCCGCCGCACCCGCCTCGAGGGCCGCCGTCGGCACCCTGCCCGCCAGGTCGACCGCGACGATCCCCACGGCCGCTCCCAGCTCCGGCTCCGACCCGTCGGGCAGGATCCGGGTCGTCCCGGCATGGACGAAGACCCGATCCGCGCGCCCGGCCGGCAGGAGAAGCGCCCGGTCGGCCGGCGGTGAGCCGACCGCGGCGAGGAGCGCGGTCGACGTCGGGATCCCGACGATGGGCCGGCCGAGCCCGTGGGCGAGGCCTTTCGCCGTTGCGAGCCCGACCCGGAGACCGGTGAAGGCGCCCGGCCCGATCCCCACCACGATCGCGCCGAGCGAAGCGAGGGCGACGTGTTCGGCCGCCAGCAGCGCGTCCAGGCGGGTCAGGAGCTCCTCGCCGTGCCGGAAGCCTGCCTGCCAGCTCGCCGAGGCGACCAGCCGTCCGTCCGGCTCGCCGAGCGCGATGACGGCCGTGGCGGTGGCGGTGTCGAGCGCCAGGATCCTCCCGCGGGTCATCATCGGGTCGCGTCAGCGGTGGCCGATGGGCGGGCGGCGGCTGCCACGTCCCCCGCCTCGGCCAGGACCCCGAGGTATCTCCGATGACGCGGCCCGGTGGCCCGGACGGTGAGTCGCCGGGGATCGTCGCCCCTGCCCGCGATCGCCACCTGGAGCCGGTCCGCCGGAGTCGCCTCGCCGAGTCGGTCGGCCCACTCGATCAGGGTCACCCCCGCCGCCTGGCGCTCGTCGAGGAGGCCACCGCCCACGACATCCGCCGCGTCGGCGAGCCGGTAGAGGTCGAGGTGGAAGAGCGGCAGGCGCCCGTCGTACTCGGCCATCAGCACGAAGCTCGGCGAGTTGACGGTCGCGCGGATGCCGAGGCCCGCCGCGAATCCCTTCGCGAAGACCGTCTTGCCAGCGCCCAGCTCGCCCAGCAGCGTCACGACGTCGCCGGGTCGCGCGACGGCCGCCAGACGGGCCGCCAGCGCACGGGTCGCATCGGGGTCGTGGGTCGTCACGACGAGCTCGGGGGACATGACCGGAGGGTACCCGAAGGCAGAGGACTCGACCGGGCGGCCGCTCCGCCAGCGCTCCGCGGCAGACCGGCAGCCCGGTCGTGGGACCGCTGACCGCCGGGTGGTCAGACGAGGCGCTCGAGGTCGGCGATCGGGAGGACGACCTGGTCGTGGTCGTCGAGCTCGACGCGGGCCGCCTCCAGGTGGACGCCCGCCGCGAACCGGCGCTGACCGACCGCTTCGAGCCAGCGACCCTCGCGACCGATCCGCTCTCCGTGGCGGACACGGATCCAGCCCACCGGCGGGACCGGGGGATCGGCGGGCGGCTCGAACAGGAGGAGCGGAGGGTCGGTGACGATCCCGACCTGCTGGCCGGCCAGGCAGGCGAGGAGAGCCGAGATCGGCGTCGGGACCGGGCGCCGGAGGGTCCCGTCGAGGACGAGGACGGCGAACGGCACCCGCGGCTGGAGGCTGGCCCGCTGGCGGTCCTCCGAGGCCAGCAGGTCGCGCATGTCCTTGCCTGCCAGACCCGGCACGACGATGCCGCGGACGCCCATCGCCCGAGCCCGGCTGATCGCCTCGGAATCGATCCGCCCCGACGCGACGAGGATCGTCCCGGTCCGACTGACGTCGAGCGCTCCCCGAAGGCCCGCCTCGCTCGGCAGGATCTCGAGCCGGCCGCGCGTCGGACCGCCGGCCACGAACGCCCCCTCCAGGCCGTGGCCCTCGAAGGCCACCCCGATCGTCCGCCCGGCCACGACCTCGCGGACGATCCCGTCGGCCGGCACCTCGAGCGGCTCGAGGTGCTCGCCGGTCACGATCCGCCAGCGGCCCCGCTCCGCGTGGAGCAGCTCGCCGGCCGGGGCTCGCGGGCGACGACGGCGCAGGACCGTCGACCCGACCTCGTGACCGTCGCCGGCCCACCAGTCGCCCGGCCGCAGGGAGCGCAGCTCAGATCCTTCCCCCGGGGCGGCCAGGGCGATCGGCGGCCCGACGTCGAGGCGTGGGTCGCGCCGGCGCTCTGCGAGCAGCACGCCCGCGGTCACGACCTCGCCGGAGCCGACGAGGATCCGATCGCCGGGCCCGATATCGAAGGCTGCCACGGGCGAGCCGACGACGAACCGGCGAGCGGGGACGAGCCCGAACCCGGGGCCCGGCTGCGCGGCGCTCACGACTCGATCCCGGCCCACAGGGCCCCCTGCCAGGCCGCCAGGAGGGCCCGCCGGCGGTCGGCGCGCTCGGGGAGGCGAAGGGGGACGTCGCGCAGGTCGACCAGCAGCCCGCCGAGGCCCCCACCGACCTCCAGCCGGAACTGACGACCGCGGATCCCGAGATCGACCTGATCGCGGAAGCGGAGCTCGGCGGTCGCGAGCTGGCCGGGGGGCAGGTCGACGAGCTGGAGTCCGCCGGGGACGAGGTCGAGCTCGCTCGTCCCGGCGTCGCCCCGGACGCTCAGCCGACCCGCATTCCGGCCGGCCCGCAGGCCCCGCGGCACGACGACGCTGCCGAGCGGCGCCAGCAGGTCGTCGCCGAGCTCCGCGAGGAGGGCTCGCCGCTCCCCGTCGTCGGACACGGCCCCGATCGGCCCGAGGAGGCGGGCATGATCCCAGGCGAGCTGGCTGACACCCGGTCGCCGAACGGTGTCCGCCACGGCCAGGGCGAGCGCGGGACCGGGCGCCACCGCCCAGGCGCCCCCGACCAGGACGATCAGATCGGGCGCCGGGCGGGCCGAGATGGCCGGCGTGGCCGCGACGAGCCGTTCGAGCGCGGCCCGGGCCGCCGCATGCCGGATCAGGGCTCCGGCGCCGTGAGCCTCGCCCCAGGGCGCGATCCGGAGCTCGCGCAGCCGGTCGCGCATCCGGTAGCGATCGAGCGGGATCGAGGACCAGGCGAGGACCCCGTCGACGAGCGCATCGTCCAGCTCCGCCGGCACGAGGCCGGCCTCGCCGACGATCGCGGGCTCTCCCTCGGATCCGTCCGGGCCGGCGAGGACCCGGAGGCCCCCGTCGAAGCCGATCTCGACGACCTCGACCCGCCGATCGAGGACGGCCGCCAGGTCGATCGCCGCGCGGACGATCGCGTGACGCCCGTCGTCGGCGCCCGGATGGAGCGCGTCGAGCACGCGCCGGAGCCCCGATCCCGGTGGCTCTCCGGCGTTCGGACCGGGCGCGATGAGCGGGCCTTCGCCGTCGGGAGTCCGGAAGTCCCCGGCCAGGTCGCCGAGGGGGCCGAGCAGGACGATCGGGACGCCCGGATCCCGTTCGGCGATCGCACCCGCCACGAGCGCCAGCCGGGCGATCGTCGCCCGGTCCTCCGAGGATGCCGGCTCCGGGGCGGCGACCGCGATGACGACGACCGCTCGATCGAGACCGGCCCGGGTGAGGCCGATGGCGTCGTCCGCCTCGAGGCTCGCGCCGAGGGTCCGCCAGCCCGCCCGTCCGGCCAGCGCCCCGACCGCCGCGCGCTCGCGCTCGGTCGTCGCCAGCACGGCGAGCGTCGGCTCGGGACGGGACCCGGTTTCGAGTCGAGGCCAGCGCGCCAGCGCGCCATCGTCCGCCCCGAGTCGCGCCGCAAGCTCGACGTCCGCCGTCCGGAGCCGCTCGATCAGGAGGGCCAGGACCGCCTCCGGGTCCGCCGACGCCGGGGCCTGTGTCGCAGCGAGCAGCCGGCGCGTCCGCCCGACGGGACCGACGATCGCGGCCGCGAACGTGGCGGTCCCCCGGTCGACGGCGAAGGCGGCTCCGGACCGGTCGATCGTCACCCGGTCATGCTACCCGGCGTGGAGTCCCGATGGGATCGGCCAGCGTCCCGGGCTCCTCGCGGCGTCGGCGCCCTCGCCGCCGATCGGCCGCTGCCGCGCCCGGGTCAGGCGTCGAACTCGCCGTCCTCTTCGTCGAGATCCTCGAGCCGCTCGATCAGCTGCTCGATCCCCTCGTCATCGGTCAGGAGCTCGGTGGCCGAGCTGACGTCGCCCCCGAAGAGCCGGTGGAGCGTCGGGTCGAAGAACAGCATCGCCGCGCTCCCGAGGGGTCGGTACGGGCGGCTGGCGTGGAGGAAGTGGACCGCCGGCCCGGCCAGGCCCCGTAGATGGATCTCCCGGGCCACCTGCTCGACGAGGTCGTCGCGCTGCTCCTCGGTCCGTTCGGGCGGGAAGGTCATCGGTTGGCCCCGCGAGCGACGAGCGCCGGAGCCCCGGGCGCTCCGGGCGCGGAGGCCGCGAGGGCTTCGGCGAAGGCAGCGAAGGCAGCCGAGCCGCGCAGCGCGAAGATCACGGTCTCGATCCCCGGCGACCGCTCGAGCTCATCCCGGACCGCCGCGACGGTCAGCCGGGCAGCCTCGTCCAGAGGGAACCCGCCGACACCGGTCCCGAGGGCCGGGAGGGCGAGGCTGGTGACGGCCTGCTCGCGGGCCCGGGCCATGGCGCTCCGGACCGCGCGCTCGATCGCCGGGCCGCTCGTGCGTCGGTCGCGGTCGAGCGAGACCGCATGGATGACGAGCCGGGCGGCCAGCTGCCCGGCCGGGGTCACGATCGCGTCGCCGACCGAGACGGGCGCCTGGCGGACGGCTGCGAACTCGATCTCGTCGCCACCGGTCCGCTTGAGCGCCCCGCCGACCCCGGTCGCCATCCACAGGCTCGGGTTCGCCGGGTTGACGATCGCGTCGACCTCGAGCTCACAGATATCGCCGTGCCAGAGTTGGATGCGCGCCACCGATCTCACCTCGAGGCGAGCGATCTGACGCCCGCGATGACCGAGCCGGCATGGTACACCCGGGAGAGGCGCCGGGACAGGTCCGTCACGACCTCCCACGGGATCGTGGTGCGGAGCCGCGCCAGGTCGGCGACGGTGATCTCCTCGGAACCCTGGGCGCCGATCAGGACGAAATCGTCGTCGACGCCGACCGGCGGTCCGGGGACGTCGGTCACGTCGGCCATCAGGGCATCCATCGCCACGGTCCCCACCAGCGGGACTCGCCGGCCCCGGACGAGCGCCTCGGCCCGGTTCGAGATCGAGCGGGGGATGCCATCCCCGTAGCCGAGGGGCAGCGTCGCGATCCGACTGGGACGTCCGGTCACGAAGCTCGGCCCGTAGCTGATGCCGGCTCCGGCCGGCAGGTCCGCGACGCGGATCGGTCGTGCCCGGAGCGAGAGGATCGGGCGGAGGCTCCGGGCGGGGAGACGTCGCGCTTCCGCGGCGGACAGGCCGTCTGGCAGGAGGCCGTAGGCGGCCAGCCCGATCCGAACGCCCTCGTACGCCGGGACACTCCCGGTCAGGACGCCGCCGCTCGCCGCGAGGTGGCGGAGGTCGACCCGGAAGCCGCCGTCGGCGAGGAGTCGGGCCGCCTCGACGAACCGCTCGTCCTGGCCGCCCGAGCGAGCGTGGTCGACCGCCGACTGGAGGTGCGACCAGATCGCCACGAGGCGGACCGCGCGCGCCGCCGCGATCCGGGCCGCGGTCTCGCGGACACGCTCGACGGCGATGCCCGCCCGGCCGAGCCCGGTCTCGACCTCCAGGTGGACCTGGAGCGCCGGGCCGCGAGTGCCACCGGCCGCAGCCCCGGCGACTGCCGCAAGGGTCCGCTCCAGGATGACCGGATCGCTGGCGGTGATCGCGATCCGTCGCCGGGCCGCCTCCGGGGCGAGCGTCGGCGGGATCGGGAAGAGGACGAGGATCGGCAGCCGGATCCCTCCGTCGCGCAGCTCGCGCGCCTCGTCGAACGTGGCGACCGCGATCCCGTCCGCGAGCGGCGCGGCCGCGCCATCGGCCGCGCCGGTCTCGGCCGGTCCCGGCCGGGCCGCCGTGGCCGCGGGACCGGTGGCCGCGGGACCGGTGGCCAGACCGCGTTCCGGCCCGGTCTCCAGGGCCCGGGCGAGCGGGAGAGCGCCGTGGCCGTAGCCGTCCGCCTTGAGGACGACGTCGACCCGACAACCGGCCGGCAGGGCGCGCCGGATCGCCACCAGGTTCGCTCGGAACCGGTCGAGATCGACCGAGATCCAGGCCGTCCGGGCGAGGGGGGGCAGACCGGCAGCGGCGAGCGCCGCGTCCAGCGGACCCACCGGGTCGCTCACGAGTCGTGGAACCCGAGCCGTCGTCCCCCGTTCTGCCGGGTCGCGATCGCCGCCAGTCGCTTGCGGACGAGGGTGATCTCGAGCGGCAGGTCCGAGGCCAGGATGCCGGCATCGCCGAGTCGGTCGCGGAGGACGTCGCCGGCGGTCCCGTGAAGGTGGACGCCGAGCCGGGCCGCATCGAACGGGGCGAGTCCCTGGGCCAGGAGGGCGCCGATCGTTCCGGCGAGGACATCTCCGGTCCCGCCCGACGCGAGACCCGGGTTCTCGAACGGCGCCCGGGTCAGCCGCCCGTCGGGCGCGGCGATCACCGTCCGGGCTCCCTTGAGGACGACGACCTGCCGCCACCGGGCTGCGGCGTCTCGCACGGCGGTCGCCCGGGCGCCATCGTCGGCCGCAAGGTCGCCGTCGGCGTCCGGCTCGACGCCACTGGAGGCGCGGAGCCGGGCGAACTCGCCCGGGTGCGGGGTGAGGACGCACGGTCGCCCCACCGCCTCCCACCAGCCGTCGACCGCCGCGAGCGAGCGGAGGGCCTCCGCGTCGAGGACGGCCGGCGCTGCAGTCGGCCCCTCATCGACCGCCAGGAGACCCCGGATGAGCGCCATCGTGGCGAGCCCCGGCCGAAGCCCGGGACCGATGACGAGGGCGTCGTGCTCGTGGTCGAGGATCCGGGCCAGGGCGTCCTCGGGCTCGACCTCCTCCACGTCGTCCTCGGGCAGGGCCATCGTGGTCGCCTCGACGACCTTGGCGGCGAAGAGCGGCTGGAGCGACTCCGGGACCGCGAGCGTCACGAGCCCCGCTCCCGCCCGGCCGGCGGCCCGGCAGACCAGCAGCGCGGCGCCCGCGTAATCGAGCGAACCGGCCAGCACGAGGAGCTTCCCGAACGTGCCCTTGTGTCCCCGCGGGTCGCGGATCGGCAGGAGCGCCGCGGCGACCCCGTCGGTCAGCTGCTCGAGCCCGGGATCGTCGGCCGCCGACGCCGGCGGCAGGGCCCGATCACCCACGGCCGCTCGCCTCGTGAGGCGCCCGCAGGCGCTCGATCCGGGCCAGGACGCGCCGCTCGCGCTCGTCGAGCCGATCCTCGATGTCGGGTGGGAAGAGGTAGCGCCCACTCGTCGATCGGATCCCGAAGGCGATCGCCACCGCGTAGTCGGACTCGTGGCTGATCGACAGGGCGATCCGCTCCATCCCGAGCTGCTCCGCCCGCGCCGCCGCCCGACCGTGCAGGCGGACGGCAGGCTGCCGGTGGGCAGCCGCTCGACCTCGATCTCGCGCCAGCCGATCCCGCGGACCCCGAGGCCGAGGACCTTGCTGACCGCTTCCTTCGCCGCCCACCGGCCGGCGAACGTCTCCGGCCGATCGCGCACGTAGCGCCGTTCGGCCGGCGTCAGGACGCGCTCCCCGAAGCGAGTCCCGAATCGCTCGAGCGCGGCCCGGATCCGGTCGACCTTGATGATGTCGATCCCGAGCTCGGACGTCCCCGTCGGGGCACCGGGGCCGGCGGGTCGGCTGCCCGCGGTGGCCGTCATCGCTACTCGACCGTCACCGACTTGGCGAGGTTGCGCGGCTGGTCGACGTCGGTCCCCCGGGCCACCGCGGTGTGGTAGGCGAAGAGCTGGAGTGGGATGACGGCCAGGACCGGGCTCAGGGCTTCGTGCGTGTCGGGCACCCAGCAGACCTCGTCGGCGGAGCGCTCGATCTGGGTGTCGCCTTCGGTCGCGACCGCGATCACCCGGGCGTCCCGGGCGCGTCCCTCCATCACGTTGCTGATGACCTTGTCGTAGACGGAGGAGCGGGTCGCGATGGCGACCAGCGGACACTCCGCGTCGAGGAGCGAGATGGGGCCGTGCTTGAGCTCGCCCGCGGCGTAGCCCTCGGCGTGGATGTAGCTGACTTCCTTGAGCTTGAGCGCGCCTTCGAGGGCCGCCGGCAGGCCGTAGCCGCGGCCAACGAACATGAAGCCACGCGAGTTGACATAGCGCCGGGCGAGGGCAGGGCTGTCGGCGGCGGCGTCGAGGGCCCGTTGAGCGGCGGCCGGGAGCGCCCGCAGGCTCCGCCCGAGCGCCGTCTCGCTCGCCACCTCGAGCGAGCCACGCGCCTTCGCGATCGCGGCCGCCAGGATGACCAGCGTCGTGAGCTGGGTGACGAACGTCTTGCTCGCCGCGACCGCGATCTCCGGGCCGGCCTGCAGGAAGAGGACCGCATCCGCCTCGCGGGTGATCGCCGAGCCGACCGTGTTGGTCACCGCGATCACGGGGCAGCCGCGTTGGCGTGCGAGGCGGGTCGGCGCGATCGTGTCCGCGGTCTCCCCGGACTGGGTGACCGCGATCACCAGCGTGTCGGGGTCGAGCGGCGGCGGGCCGTAGCGGAACTCGGAGCCGACGGTGGCCCGGGCGGGCAGGCCGGTCCAGTCCTGGAGCGCCGCAGCACCGACGAGCGAGGCGTAGTAGGCCGTCCCGCAGGCCACCAGCTCGACCCGCCGGACGCGGCGGAGGACGTCCTCGAGGCCCTCGATCTCCTCGACCTGGATCCGGTCGTCCCGGGTCACGCGGCCCGTGATCGACTGGAGAAGCGCCTCGGGCTGCTCGTGGATCTCCTTGAGCATGAAGTGCTCGTAGCCGCCCTTCTCCGCGGCCTCGGCCGACCAGGTGATGGTCGCGACCTCCCGGACGAGCGGCACGGCCGCGACGTCGGTGATCGTGACCCCCCACGGCCGCAGGTCGGCGACGTCTCCGTCCTCGAGGAAGATGACCTGGTCGGTATGGGCGAGGATGGCGGCCACATCGCTGGCCAGGAACGACTCGCCCTCGCCCAGGCCGACGACGAGCGGCACGTTCTGGCGAGCTCCGACGAGCCGATCGTTCTCGCCCCGGTGCATCACCGCGATCGCGAAGGCGCCCTCGACCCGCCGCAGCGCGGCCCGGACGGCGTCGGCGAGATCGCCTGCGTAGGCCTCCTCGATCAGGTGGGCCAGGGCCTCGGTGTCGGTCTCCGAGCTGAGCACGTGGCCGCGCGCCGCGAGCCCGTCCCGGAGCTCGTGGAAGTTCTCGATGATCCCGTTATGGATGACGGTGATCTGGCCCGTGCAGTCGACGTGGGGATGGGCGTTCAGGTCGTTCGGCCGGCCATGCGTCGCCCAGCGGGTGTGGGCCAGGCCGATCGCGGCGTGGGGGGTCCGGTCGGCCAGCGCCGTCTGGAGGTTCGCGAGCTTGCCGGCCCGCTTCTCGATGAACAGGTCGCCCGCCTCGTCGACGAGCGCGATGCCCGCCGAATCGTAGCCCCGGTACTCAAGGCGCTTGAGGCCCTCGATGAGGATCGGGCCTGCGTCGCGGGGCCCCGTGTAGCCGACGATGCCGCACATGCCGTGGTCGTTCTCCCTCGTCGCCCGGCAGCGCGTGGCCCGGCCGGGCTAGTTTAGTCGCTCCCCCGCGACGGTCGCGATCATGTCGGCCAGCGACTCCACCAGGTCCGGGTCGGGTCCCTCGACCATGACCCGGAGCTTGGGCTCGGTGCCCGACGGGCGGACGAGGATCCGACCGACTCCGCCGAGACGAGCCTCGGCCTCGGCGATCGTCCGGCGGAGCACCGGGTCGCCCTCCCACTGGTCTCGGTGACGGGCGAGCACCGCCCGCTGTTGCTGCGGCAGAAGCGGGATCCGGGCGGCGAGCTCGTCGATCGGGCGGCCGGTCCGGGTCAGGACGCCCAGGACCTCGAGCGCCGTGACGACCCCGTCGCCCGATGAGGCGTGATCGAGGACGATGACATGACCGCTCTTCTCGCCGCCGAGATTGGCGTCGTTGACCATCATCCCCTCGAGGATGTACTTGTCGCCGACCGGGGTCCGGACGACCTGTCCGCCGGCGGCCCCGACCGCCGCCTCGAGGCCGCCGTTCGAGAGCACGGTCACCACCAGGATCCCGTGGGCCAGAGCCCCCCGCCCGAGCCGATCGAGCGCGCACAGCCCGATGAGCTGATCCCCGTCGACGACGTTCCCGCCCGCGTCGACCGCGACGCATCGATCGGCATCCCCGTCGAGCGCGAAACCGAGGTCGGCGCCGCGAGCCCGGACCGCCTCGGCCAGCGCGGCCGGTGCCGTGGCGCCCGCGGCGACGTTGATGTTGACCCCGTCGGGCTCGTTATGGATGACCTCGACGGTCGCCCCGGTCGCGGCGAGGATCTCGGGCGCCGCGATCCCGCCGGCTCCATGAGCGCAGTCGAGGACGATCCGGAGATCGGTCCGGATCGCCGACGCGAGCTGGATCCGGTCGGCGCGATAGCGTTCGACGAGGCTGGCTCCATCGATCACCCGGCCGATCCCGGCATTGCGTGGCCCCCCGAGCTCATCTGAGCGCCAGATGAGCTGCTCGAGCGCGTCCTCGCGATCGTCGTCGAGCTTGAGGCCCCGGCTGTCGAGGACCTTGAGGCCGTTGTCGTCGGCCGGGTTGTGCGAGGCCGAGACCATGATCCCGGCCCCGAAGGCGTCACTCCCGGCGAGGAAGGCGAGGGCCGGGGTCGGGAGGACGCCGGCGAGGTGGACGTCGGCGCCCAGGCTGGTCGCGCCCGCGGCGATCGCGCTGACGAACATCGCGCCCGACCGACGCGTGTCCTGGCCGACGACCAGAGCGGCACCCTGGCCGAGCAGCTCGTGGGCGGTCGCCCGGCCGAGGGCGTAGGCGAGGGTCGGCTTGAGATCGACGTTGGCCACGCCACGGATGCCGTCGGTCCCGAAGAGCCTGGTCACGTGCCTCTCCGCTACGGACCCGGCGGGCTTGGGCTGGGCTGGGGAGTCGGGCTGGCGGCCGCCGCCACGGTCACCGTGACCGGTGACGGACTGAGCGTGACGACCGTGACGTCGGCGGGCACCGTCACCCGCGGGGCTACCTGGTGGGCGCCCGTCAGCAGGCCGTCGACGTCGAGGGTGACGGTGAACGATCGGCCGTCGAGCGCATCGAGGGCGGCTGCCGGTCCGCCCAGCGTCACGAGGATCCGATCCGTCGAGAGGGAGTAGGCCAGGTCGCCCCGGGCGCCCGAGAGGACCACCCCCGCCGAGAACGTCCGGGTCGAGACGACCGCTCGAAGCTTGACCGTGACGAGCACGCTCTTGCTGCCGAGCGCGGTGATCCCCTGCGGCAGCGCCAGGGCGACGGTGGTCGTGATGTCGGCGGTCGCGCCGGTCAGGGTGACCGGGGCCGTCGAGGCCCGGTCCAGCTGGGCGAGAGCGTCCGCGTCGCCCTCGACGGTGACCGCCGCCGGGGCCACCGCGACGGACGCCACCTCGTAGCCGGGGGCGGGAACCCCGACCACCACCGGCTCGACCGGCAGGGTCCGACTCTCGAGCTGGCTGCTGACGGTGATCCGGACATGGACCGACGACGGTCGAAGGTCGACCGGCCCGAGGACGTTGCCGAGGGCGTCGACCGCGACGAGCGGCACGTCCTGGTCCACGTCGATCCCCGACGGCTGGATCACGACCTGCGCCCGGGCCGCCGTGACCAGGCGGACGACGGATTCCGGGCCGGAGACGGTCACGCTCGTGACCGTGAGCTGGGCCGGCTGGGTCTGGACGCCGGACGGGATCGGGCCGGTCTCGACCGTTACGGGCACACTCGCGTTGACCAGCGGGTCGAGCTGCACCCGGATCACCTGCGGCTCATAGTCGAGGATCTGGACCCGATCGTCCGCGGCCTGGACGTCGACCTTGACCGTGGCGAACGGCGAACCGGACTGCCGGTCGACCTGGCTGAGGTCGACCGTGGCGGTGAAGCTCGAGCTTGACAGCCGATCGGCCACCTCGGCCGGGGCGAAGAACCGGATGTTCGTGACGTCGCCGAGATTCGAGAGCAGGACGGCCGACGCCGGCTGGCGGACCGGGACGATCGGGATCCGGCCGGGCCAGACCCGCGCGTTCTGGGACAGCACGAGCCCGGCGTACAGGACGAAGGCGAGCCCGATCGAGGCGAGCTTCAGGGGCCAATTCCGAGCGACGAGACTCGCCAGACGCCTCACCCGGAGGACCCTCGGCGGGGCGTCTCCGGGTCGGTCGGCGGGGGCGTGACCCGCCGTTCGACGAACCGCCGAAGCTGGCCGAGTCGGCGCGAGCCGGCCGCTCCGGCCCCGCCGCCCGTCGCCCGGCCGAGGAGCGAGCGCCCCCCGCCATCCGGGTGGATGAGCTCGACGAGGGCTCGGGCAAGCTGCGTTCCGTTCAGGTTCCGGACGATCCGGGCCCGCTCGACGAGGCTCGTCTGGCCACTCTCCTCGGAGACGACGACGACGATCGCGTCGGTCTGCTCGGTGATCCCCAGGGCGGCCCGATGGCGGGTCCCGAAGCGCTCCAGTCCCACGGTCGTCTCGGCCAGCGGGAGGACCGCTCCGGCGGCCACGATCGAGGCACCGCGGATGATCACCGCGCCGTCATGGAGCGGTGAACGGGGCAGGAAGATCGAGCGCAGGAGGTCGGCCGAGATGTCCGCGTGGAGCAGGACGCCCGTCTCGGAGATCTCCTCGAGGCCGGTCTCCCGCTCGATGACGATCAGCGCCCCGGCCCCGTCCTCCGAGAGCCGGCTCGCCGCCGTCGCGACCTCGCCCGCGACCCGGGCCGCCGTGCCGGCGTCGGTCCCGGCCAGGATCCAGCCGAACGAGCCGACCCGGCCGATCCGATCGAGCGCTCGGCGGAGCTCGGGCTGGAAGACGACGACGAAGGCGAACACGCCGACAAGCGCCCCGGTCTCGAGGATCTGGCGGAGGAGCCGCAGGTCGAACAGCCGAGCCGCTGCGTAGGCGGCGATGACCACGGTCACCCCGATGACGAGCCGCACGGCCCGCGTCCCGCGGATGAGGCTGAACAGCCCGTAGATCAGGAAGGCGGTGATCCCGATGTCGACCAGCGTGCTGAGCCGGATCTGCTCGACGAACGACTGGAGGAGCTGGGGCATCGTGCGGTCGAGTATAGCGTCGGGTCGGCGGGCTCCCGCCCGGATCAGGACCGGATGCCGGCGAGCCGGGGTTCGTCCGGGAGCAACCGGTCGACGGACTCGCGCAGCCGCACGCGCGCCGGTCGATCGTCGGTCAGGTCGACGAAACGATCGAGGAGCAGGAGCTTCTCGATCGCGAAGCCGCGCCAGCCGTGCTGGACGTAGAGCTCGGCCAGCGCGAGATGGACCTCGGGGTCGGCCGGGCTGAAGGCGAGAGCCGTCGCGCAGGCGTCGAGGGCGGCGTCGAAGCGCTCCGTCCGGCCGAACCCCGCGACCGCAGCGAGGACCGCCCGCCTGAGCGCCCGGCGGTCCTGGGCGACGATCGCATCGTCGACGGCGGCGGCGAGGGCGACCGGGTCGATCTCCGGCAGGGCGCCCGTACCGAGCCCGCCCGACCCTGGTCCGCCCGGTTCCGCGGGGGCCGCGGCGCTCTGCGCCCGCGCCTCGGCCGCGCGGTGAGCCGGGGCTTCGAGGATCGCGGTCGCCCGGGCCAGGAGCTCCTCGATCGCGGCGGGCGTCGCCGGCAAGCCGGCCGTCGGGGCGTCAGGCTGCCCGAGCGACCGGAGCCGACCGACGAGGTCTTCGAGGTGACGCCGCCGGGCTCTCGATTCGGCGAGCTCGAGCGCATCGCACGTCGTGGAGCACGCATCGACGAGCCGGCCGGTCCGGTCCCACGTCTCGGCCAGCAGGTCGAGCGCACCGGCCGCCTCGGCCGGACGGCCGGCCCGGATGAGGGCCTCCGCCCGGCCGGCCAGCGCTGCCTCGTCGCGCGGCGCACAGGCAAGGGCCGCGCCGTAGGCATCGAGCGCCTCGGCGACCCGATCCAGCTTGAGCAGGACCGTGCCACGGCTCGCGTGCGGGAGCGGCCGCTCGGGGGCGATCTCGGACGCTTCCGCGTAGGCGGCGAGGGCGTCCGCATGCCGACCCTGGCCGGCTGCGACGTGGCCGGTCCGGAGGGATTCCTTGTAGCGCTCGTACGGGGTATCGGTCATCGTGATGGTCCTGGGCGATGGTCGGCGATGGATCGGTCGGTGCGTCGGTGGTCGATCGGTCGGTCGGGTTCGGCGCTCGTGCGTCGGGTCAGCCGAGACTCTCGACCAGGAATGCCTTCTGGACGTGGAGGCGGTTCTCGGCCTGCTCGAGGACGAGGCTGCGCGGTCCGTCGATGACCGCGGCCCTGATCTCCTCGCCGCGATGGGCGGGCAGGCAGTGCATCACGAGGGTATCCGGTCGAGCGGCCAGGGGCAGCCGTCCATCGACCGCGAAACCGGAGAAGGCGGTGCGCCGCCGCTCCGCCTGGTCCTCCTGGCCCATCGAGGTCCACGCGTCGGCGTACACGACGTCGGCGCCCCGGACGGCCGCCGCGGGCTCGCCGCCGACGATCACCCGGCCGTTGACCGGGGCGCCGAGGGCCACCGCCCGCTCGACGATCGCCGGGTCCGGCCCGGATCCGTCCGGATGGGCGAGCCGGACTTCGAGGCCGGCCGCCGCCCCCGCGAGGGCCAGCGAGTGGAAGACGTTGTTGCCTCCGACCGCGTCAGGTCGGCGGCACTCAGCAGGTCCCGACCGTGGAGCGAGCCGGAGGTCGGCATGGGCGGCCGGGACGCGCCGGGCCGGGTCGGCCGGACCCGACGCCGCGGATCGCGCCTAGCGCTTGGTGTACTGCGGCGCCTTGCGGGCTCGCTTGAGGCCGTACTTCTTGCGCTCCTTCATCCGCGGGTCGCGGGTGAGCAGACCGGCCTGTCGAAGCGGCAGCCGCAGGCTCTCGGGGTCGAGCTGGAGGAGCGCCCGGGCGATCCCGTGGCGGATGGCGCCGGCCTGGCCGGTCACCCCGCCGCCCTCGACCTTGATCAGCGCGTTGAAACGACCTTCGGTGCCGGTGACTCGGAACGGCATCCGCACGTCCGACTCGTTCACGGCATTCCCGAAGTGCTGGTCGAGCGTCCGGCCATTGACGACGATCTCGCCCTCGCCCGGCAGGAGCCGGACGCGGGCGACCGCGGTCTTGCGGCGGCCGGTCCCATAGTAGAAGGCGGGGGTCGACATCGGCGCTGGTTCCTCCGTCAGGCGAGCGGCTCAGGCCGCTGGGCCTGATGCGGGTGATCCGACCCGGCGTAGACCTTCAGCTTGCGGAGCTGCTGGGCGCCGAGGCGATTGTGCGGGAGCATCCCCTTGATCGCCCGCCGGAGGACCTCCTCGGGGCGGCGCTGGAGAAGCTTGCCGAGCCTCTCCTCCTTGTAGCCCTGAGGATGACCGGAGTGGCGGGGATAGACCTTCGATTCGAGCTTGTCGCTGCTGACCGCGACCTTGGCCGCGTTCAGGATGATCACGTGATCGCCTGAATCGAGGTTCGGGGCGTAGGTTGGCTTGTGCTTGCCCACCAGGACACGGGCCACCCGCGAAGCGAGGCGGCCGAGCGTCTCGTCCGTCGCGTCAACGACGTACCAGCGGCGCTCGATCTCGCTCTCGCGAGGCGTATACGTCTTGGCGTTCATCCGTTCTCCGTGTCCTTCATCCGATCCCGCGCCGACCGCCCGAGGGCGACCCGTCGCAGGCACAGGCCCCGCGCCGGGGCACTCGCCCCGTCGAGGGCCGGTCGACCCGCGGCGAGCGCCGCGGCGACCTCTGTTTCTTCCATCTTCCCGTGGCCCACCTCGAGGAGGACGGCCACGATCCGGCGGACCATCCCGCGGAGGAACGCATCGGCTCGGACGTCGATCGTCACGACCCGGCCCCTCCGCGCCACCCGGACCGAGATGACGGTCCGGACCGGCTGGCGGTCCGTTGCCCCGAAGGCCGAGAAGTCGTGCCGGCCCACCAGGACCGACCCGGCTCGCCCCATCGCGGCGGCATCGAGCGGGTCCCGCACCCCGAGCGCGTAACGCTCGCGGAGCGGGCTGCGCGGCCCGTTCCAGACGGTGTAGCGGTATTCCCGATACCGCGCCGCATGGCGTGGGTGGAACCCGTCCGGCACGTGGCGGACCTCGCGGATCGCGATGTCCGCCGGCACGAGCGCGGCGAATGCCCGCTCGAGCTCCGGCCCCGAGAGCCGCCCGGCGTAGGTGAATGCGATCACCTGTCCGCTGGCGTGGACCCCGGCGTCGGTCCGGCCCGCCGCGACGATCCGATCCGAGCGTCCATCGCTCAGGCGGGTCAGCGCGGTCTCGAGTTCTCCCTGGACCGTCCGGCAGCCAGGCTGCACCTGGAAGCCGGCGAAGTCCGTGCCGTCATATTCGACCCGGGCGCGGTAGCGCACGGGTGCGCCCTCTCGAGCGCCGCTGGCCGAGCCCGTCCTAGATGAGCTCGAGCTGGACGATCTCCGCCCGGTCACCGAGACGCTGGCCGATCCGGACGATCCGGGTGTAGCCCGAGGCCCGGTCGGCGTACTTGGGGGCGATCTCATCGATCAGCTTGTTGACCACGAGGGGCTCGTTGGGGAACTGGGCGATGATCGCCCGGCGTGCCGACAGGTCGCCCCGCTTCGCGAGCGTGATCATCTTCTCGACCCGGCCGCGGATCTCCTTGGCCTTCGCCTCGGTCGTCTGGATCTTCTCGTAGCGGAAGACGGAGACGGTCATGTTCTTGTAGAGCGCGAGCCGTGGCCCCTGCTTCCGGGAGAGCTTGCGACCGTCGACGCGATGAGAGGACATCGTTCAGGACTCCTCGGTCGCGTCGTCGGCGAGCGGCTCGTCCGAACCCTCGGGGACCTCGGTCTCCGGCACGACGAAGCCGCGCATCCGGAGCCGCTCCTTCATCTCGTCGAGCGACTTGCGCCCGAAGTTGCGCATCCGGAGCAGGTCGTCGTCCGAGAGCTGGAGCAGCTGCCCGACCTTGACGATATTGTTGCGCTTGAGCGAGTTGTAGGCCCGCATCGGCAGGTCCAGCTCCTCGATCGGCATGTCGAGCATGTTCGGGGGGAGCTGCGGGATGCCTCCGGCCACCGCGCTCGGCGCCGCGATCATCCCGATGTTGGCGAACAGCGAGAACTGCCGGACGAGGATGTCGGCGGAGCGGGCGAGCGCCTCTTCGGGCGTGACGGTCCCGTCGGTCTCGATCTCGAGGGTCAACTTGTCGTAGTTCGTGATCTGACCGACCCGCGTCGGCTCGACCCAGTAGTTGACCTTCCGCACCGGCGTGAAGATGGCGTCGACCGCGATGACCCCGATCGGCAGCGCCTCCGACCGCTCGGCCGCGAGATAGCCGACCCCGCGCTCGACCGTCAGGTCGAGCTCGATCGTCACATCGTCCGTGTCGAGGGTCATCAGGACCTGCTCGGGGTTGACGATCTCGACGTCGGCCGATTCGGCGATGTCCGCGGCGGTGACGGCGCCGGCGCCGCTCTTCGAGAGCCGGAGCTGGACCGGGTGCGAGGCGAAGCTCTTGAGGCGGAGCTTCTTGACGTTCAGGACGATCTGGGTGACGTCTTCCTTGACGCCCGGGATCGTCGAGAATTCCTGGTAGACGTCGCGGATCTGGATCGAGGTGACGGCGGCTCCTTCGAGCGAGGACAGGAGGACACGCCGAAGGGCATTGCCGAGGGTCACGCCATAGCCGGCCGGGAGCGGACCCGCCTCGTACTTGGCGTAGGTCCCGAGCTCCTCGACGGGCGCGATCTGCGGGCTCTCGAGTTCGATCATGATCGGCGGGTTACCTCGAGTAATACTCGACCACGAGCTGCTCGTTGACGTCGAGCGGCATCTGGTCGCGGCGGGGCTGGACGAGGATGGAGCCGGCGAGCTTGGCTGGCTCGACGCTCAGCCACTCCGGAGCCTGGTAGGACCGGAGCGTCTCCTTGGCTACCTTGAACGGCTCGCGGCTGACGCGTGACTCGCGGACGGCGATCCGGTCGCCCGGCTTGACCTGGTACGAGGCGATGTCGGTCGCCCGACCGTTGACCGCGAAGTGGCCGTGGGTCACGAGTTGGCGAGCGGCCGCCCGCGATGTCGCGAAGCCCATCCGGAAGACGACGTTGTCGAGCCGGAACTCGAGCAACCGGAGAAGGTTCTCGCCGGTGACCCCAGGTCGCGACTCGGCGGCGTCGAAGTAGTTCCGGAACTGGCGCTCGAGGACCGAGTAGACGCGGCGGATCTTCTGCTTCTCGCGGAGCTGCATCCCGTAGTCGCCGACCTTGCGGCGACGAACGCCGTGCTGGCCCGGAGGCGTCGGTCGGCGCTCGAAGGCGCACTTCTTCGAGTAGCACCGCGCGCCCTTCAGGAAGAGCTTGGCCCCCTCGCGGCGGCAGAGGCGGCAGACGGATTCGGTGTAACGGGCCATTCGCTCCTGCCTGGACTAGACGCGACGCCGCTTGGGAGCGCGGCAGCCGTTGTGCGGGATGGGCGTGACGTCGGTGATCGCGGTCACCTCGAGCCCGGCGGACTGGAGCGAGCGGATCGCCTGCTCGCGGCCGGCGCCCGGCCCCTTGACGTAGACCTCGACCTGGCGCATGCCGTGCTCCATCGCCTTGCGGGCGGCACTCTCGGCCGACAGCGCGGCGGCATACGGCGTGCTCTTGCGGGAGCCCTTGAAGCCGACGATGCCGGCCGAGCCCCAGCTGATCACGGCCCCGGTGAGGTCAGTGATCGTGATGATGGTGTTGTTGAACGTCGCCTGAACGTGGACGTGCCCCTGGGGAACGTTCTTGCGTTCGCGGCGGCGCTGCTTGACGGCGCGCTTGCGTTCAGCCATGGCTCGGCGGGGTCCCTCTTACTTCTTCCGCCGGACGCCGACCGTCTTCTTCGGTCCGCGACGCTGGCGCGCGTTCGTCTTGGTCCGCTGCCCGCGGACCGGCAGGTTCCGCCGGTGGCGGAGGCCGCGATAGCTGCCGATCTCGATCAGGCGCTTGATGTTGAGCGCCACCTCGCGCCGAAGGTCGCCTTCGACCTTGTAGCGCCGGTCGATGATCTCCCGGAGTCGACCCACCTGATCCTCGGTCAGATCGCGGACCCGGGTATCCGGGTTGACGTTCGCCTGGGCGAGGATCTTCTGGCTGGTCGGCAACCCGAGGCCGTAGACGTAGGTGAGAGCGACCTCGACGCGCTTCTCGCGCGGGATGTCGACGCCGGCGATGCGTGCCATCGGTTACCCCTGCCGCTGCTTGTGCTTGGGATTCGTGCAGATGACCATCACGGTGCCGTGGCGTCGGATGATCTTGCAGTTGTCGCAGCGCGCCTTGACGGAGGCTCTGACTTTCAACGGATCCTCGATCGGTCTTGCGGTCGGCTACTTGAGTCGGTAGGTGATCCGACCCCGTGAGAGGTCGTATGGCGAGAGCTCGACGCGGACCCGGTCGCCGGGCAGGATCCGGATGAAGTTCATCCGGAGCTTGCCGCTGATGTGGGCCAGGACCCGGTGGCCGTTCTCCAGCTCGACGGCGAACATGGTGTTCGGAAGCGGCTCGATGACCGTCCCCTCGACCTCGATCGCGTCCTTCTTGGCCACGGGCTGTGCGTCGTTCCCTTTCTCGCACGGAGTGCCGGCCCTCGTGGGGCCGACACACGAACGATGAGGATACCAAAGGATCGCCGTTCCGGCAACCTGGCTGCCGGTCAGACGGTGGTGAGGATCTCCGGACCGCGCTCCGTGATCGCGATCGTGTGCTCGAAGTGGGCGGCCAGCGAGCCGTCCCGGGTGACGATCGTCCAGTCGTCCTGGAGGATCGCCGCCTCATGGGTACCAAGGGTGAACATCGGCTCGATGGCGAGGCAGAGGCCGGGCTCCAGGCGGCGGCCCGGCCGCCCCAGGCGATAGTTCGGAACCTGGGGCTCCTCGTGCATCGCGCGCCCGATCCCGTGACCGACGAACTGGCGGATGACCCCGAAGCCGTGCGGGCGCGCCACGTCCTCGACCGCTGCCGAGATGTCCTCGATGTGATTGCCCGGCACGGCCGCCCCGATCCCGGCGATCATCGCCAGGCGGGTCATCTCGATGAGCGTCCGGACCGGCTCGGGCGGGGTCCCGATGTAGAACGTGCGGGCGGCATCGCCATGCCAGCCGTCGAGGATCGCTCCGGCGTCGATCGAGACGACCTGGCCCTCGCGGATCGTCCGGTCGCCCGGGATCCCGTGGACGATCTCGGCGTCGATCGAGATGCAGACCGAGGCCGGGAACGGCCGCTTGGGATTCACCCCCGGGTAGCCCTTGAAGCTCGGGATCGCCCGGGACCGCCTGATGTGGGCCTCGGCCAGGGCATCGAGCTGGCCGGTCGAGACGCCCGGTCGGAGCTCGGATTCGATGAGCGCCAGGACCTCCGCCACGATCCGCCCCGCCGCCCGCATCTTCTCGATCTCGGCCGTCGACTTCAGGATGACCGCCATCAGCTCCGGCTCCGGACCGCCGGTTCGACGGCGGCGAGGAGGGCGTCGGTGACAGCCTCGACCGAGCGCGTCCCGTCGATCGACCGCAGCAGGCCGTGGTCGCGGTAGAACGCGACGACCTCGCCCAGGGCGCCCAGCTGGTTGGCGAGCCGCGCCCGGACCGTCTCGGCCCGGTCGTCGTCCCGCTGGATGAGCGGCGAGCCGTCGAGGTCGCACTGGCCGGCCTGGCGCGGAGGATGACTCTGCTCGTGGTACGGATGACCGTTGGCCTTGCAGATCCAGCGACCGGACAGGCGCCGGACGAGGTCCTCGGCCGGCACCTCGATCTCGAGCGCGGCATCGACCCGGGCATCGTGCTCGCCGAGGGCGACCTCGAGCGCCTTGGCCTGGGCCGGGGTCCGGGGGAAGCCGTCGAGGATGACGCCGCCCGCCGCGTCAGGCTGTGCGAGGCGGGTGAGGAGCATCTGGACCGTGATCCCGTCGGGGACGAGCTGGCCGCGCTCCATGTAGCGGCGGGCCTCGAGCCCGATCGGCGATCCCTCGCGGACCGCGGCTCGGAAGAGCTCGCCGGTCGCGACGTGCGGGAGGCCGAGCCGCTCCGAGAGGATCGCGGCCTGGGTGCCCTTGCCGGCGCCCGGGGCGCCGAGAAGGACCAGGAACCTCACCGGATGAAGCCCTCGTAATTGCGCATCAGGAGCTGGGCCTCGATCTGCTTCATCGTCTCGACGACGACGCTGACGACGATGAGCAGGCTCGTGCCGCCCAGGGTCAGCCCGCCGAGACTCTTGAAGATCGCCCCGACGATGAGCGGCGAGACGGCCACGACGCCCAGGAAGAACGCGCCGGCGATCGTGATCCGGAAGACGACCCGGGCGAGGTACTCCTCGGTCGGTCGGCCGGGCCGGATCCCCGGGATGAATCCGCCGTTCTTGCGGAGCTGCTCAGCCGTGTCGTCGGGCTTGAACGTGAAGGCCGTATAGAAGTACGTGAAGGCGACGGTCAGGAGGAAGTAGAGGACCGGGTACAGGAGCCTCTGGGGGTTCATCACCTCGACGATCCACTTCGAGATGTCGGCCACCGCCGAGAACGACGAGGTCGTGAAGTAGGAGGCGATCTGGGTCGGGAAGAGGAGGATGCTGACCGCGAAGATGATCGGGATGACGCCCGCCTGGTTGACCCGGAGTGGCAGGAACGTCGAGCCGCCCTGGTACATCCTCCGGCCGCGGACCCGGCTGGCGTACTGGATCGGGATCCGCCGCTGGCCCTCCTGGATGTAGACGATCACGGCCACCGCGGCGATCGCCACGACGCCGAAGACCAGGAAGGCGAGGATGTCCGGCGAGTTCGCGAACGACACGAGGGCGGTGGGGGCCCGGCTCACGATGCCGGCGAAGATGATGAAGCTGATCCCGTTCCCGATGCCCTTCTCGGTGATGAGCTCGCCGATCCACATCAGGAGGATCGAGCCGCTCGTCAGGGCGACCATCTGGGTCACCGTGGTGAGGTCGTCGAGGCCGAACGGGCCGGTCAGGACCGCGACAGACGACGAATGGAGGAGGGCCAGGAAGCCGTACGACTGGAGGAGCGCCAGCGGCACCGCCAGATACCGGGTGTACGAGTTGATCTTGTTGCGCCCGTACTCGCCCTCGCGCTGGAGGGCCTGGAGACGCGGGACCACGCCCGTCATCAACTGCATGATGATCGAGGCGTTGATGTACGGGTTCACGCCCAGACCGACGATCGAGAAGCGCGACAGCCCACCGCCCGAGAAGAGATCGAGCAGCCCCAGGAGCGCGTTGCCCTGGAAGAACTGGTCGAGCCGCTGGGGATCCGCCCCGGGCACCGGGACATGGGCCAGGAACCGGAAGATGACCAGCATCCCGGCCACGAACAGCAGGCGGCGCCGGATATCCGGCGCCCGGAACGCGTTGAGAAGCGACTCGATCACGGCCTAGGCATCCGCGCCGGACGACGCGTCGGCGGCGGAGGCGTCGGCGTCGGCCCCGCCATCGGCGGCGGACCCGGCCGGGAGGCCAGGGGCGGCGGCCTCGGGCGCGACCTTGCGGGTGCGCGCCTTCGGGGCCTTTGACGCCTCGGTCTCGGCCACGCCGCCGGCGGCGGCCTCGGGCGCGGCCTTGCGGGTGCGCGCCTTCGGGGCCTTCGGCGCCTCGGTCTCGGGCTCCGCCAGAGCCGCGGGCTCGGCCGGGACCTCTGGGGCAACGGCGGCCTCTGGGGCGGCGGCCTCGGGGGCCGCCTTGCGGGTGCGCGCCTTCGGGGCCTTCGGCGCCTCGGTCTCGGGCTCCGCCAGAGCCGCGGGCTCGGCCGGGACCTCTGGGATCACACCCAGGGCCGCCAGCGGTGTCGCCGGGATCTCGAGGACCTGGACGGTCCCGCCGGCGGCCACGATCTTCGCAGCCGCGCTCTTGCTGAACGCGTCGGCGACGACGAAGAGCGCGACGGTCACGTCGCCGTGGCCGAGGACCTTGAGCGGCTTGTCGAGCGTCCGAACGGCGCCCACCGCGCGCAGGAGCTCCTGGTTGATGGTGATCGGCGCGGCCTTGGCCCGAGCCGAGGCCTTGCCGGTGGGCTCGCCGGAGGCGAACGCGCCGAGCTCGACGAGCTCCGCGATCCGGCCCAGGTTCACGACCTCGTACTCGACCTTGAACCGGTTCTTGAAGCCGCGCAACTTCGGGATCCGCATGTGGAGCGGCGTCTGGCCGCCCTCGAACCAGGGCGGGATCGAGCCGCCGGCTCGGGCCTTCTGGCCCTTCGTGCCGCGACCGGCGGTCTTGCCCTGGCCGGCGGCGATCCCCCGGCCCACCCGCCTGGCGGGCCGACGGGAGCCCTCGGCGGGGCGCAGGTCGTGGAGCTTCATGCCTTCTCCTCGGCGCCGGTCCCGGGGAGCTCCTCGACGTGGACGAGGAAGCGGACCTGGCGGACCATCCCGCGGGTCGCCGGATTGTCCGGGATCTCGACCGTCTCACCGATCCGGTGCAGGCCGAGGGCCCGGACGGTGGCCCGGTTCCGCTCGATGTGGCTGATCGTCGACTTGACCTGGGTGACCCGGAGCCTAGCGACCATCGGTCACCTCCGCGTTCGGCTGGCCGCTGATGAAGGCCCGGACCGGGACGCCCCGTCGGGCGGAGATCTCCGCCGCCGAGTGGAGCGAGGCTAGGGCATTGAGGGTGGCCCGCGTCACGTTGACCGGGTTGGTGGAGCCGTGGACCTTCGAGAGGATGTCCCGGATCCCGGCGGCCTCGATGACCGCCCGGACGGCGCCGCCCGCGATGACCCCGGTCCCCTGCGAGGCCGGCTTGAGCATCACCCGGGCGGCGGCGTACTCCTCGCGAACCTCGTGGGGGATGGTCGTCCCGACCATCGGGACCCGGATGAGGTGCTTCTTCGCGTCCTCGACGCCCTTGCGGATCGACTCCGGGACTTCCCCGGCCTTGCCGAGCCCGACGCCCACGTGACCGCCCCCGTCTCCGACGACGACGACCGCGCTGAAGCTGAAGCGACGGCCGCCCTTGACGACCTTCGCGACGCGATTGATCTGGACGACGCGCTCTTCGAGCGTCAGCTTGCTGGGATCGATTCGGGCCACTGGTTGCTCCTCGCGATCAGAAGTCGAGACCGGCTTCGCGGGCGGCGTCGGCGAGCGACTTGATCCGTCCGTGGTACCGGAACCCGGCTCGATCGAAGACGACGCGCTCGATGCCGGCGGTACGAGCGCGTTCGGCGACCAGGCGCCCGACGACCTTCGCCTCCTCGGTCTTGGTCGACTTGGAGTCCTTGAACTCCTTCTCGACCGTCGAGGCGGCGGCGAGCGTCCGGCCGGACGCGTCGTCGATGACCTGGGCGTAGATGTGGTGGAGGCTGCGGAAGACCGCGAGGCGCGGGCGCGCGTCCGTGCCCGCGAGGCGGAGGCGGATCCGCTCGTGGCGCTTCTGGCGCGCCGCGCTCCGGCTGGCGAGCTGCGTCATCGTGATCGTTCCTTCATCGGTGGCTTACTTCTTCGCGCCGATCTTGCCGGCCTTGCCGGCCTTGCGCCGGATCACCTCGCCGGCGTAGCGGACGCCCTTGCCCTTGTAGGGCTCCGGCTTCCGGGTCGAGCGCACCTTGGCGGCGACCTGGCCGACGAGTTCCTTATCGATCCCGACCACGGCCAGCCGGGTCGGATTCTCGAGCTCGAAGCTGATGCCCTTCGGCGGATCGATCTCGATCTGGTGGCTGTAGCCCAGGCTGAGCTGGAGCTTCTCGCCGACCTTCACGGCCCGATAGCCGACCCCCGTGATCTCGAGGCCCTTGCGATATCCGTTCGTGACCCCCTCGACCATGTTGGCGACGAGCGTCCGGGTGAGCCCGTGGAGCGAGCGATGGGTCTTGGAGTCGCTCGGCCGCTCGACCCGCAGGCTCTCGTCCTCCTGGACGACGGTCATCGCCGGGTTGAGCTCGCGACTGAGGGTCCCCCGCGGGCCGGTGACCGTGATCGACCGACCGTCGAGCGTGACGTTCACGCCCGCCGGGACGGCGATGGGGAGGCGACCGATGCGCGACATGCGTTCCCTCCCCTACCAGACGTAGGCGAGGACTTCGCCGCCGAGCTCGGCCTTGCGGGCCTGCGCGCCGGTCATGATCCCCTGGCTCGTGCTGACGATGACGATGCCCAGGCCGCCGAGCACGCGCGGGATGTCGGTCTTGCGGGCATAGACCCGCAGCCCGGGCTTGCTGATCCGCTTCAGCCCGGACACGACCGGCGCCTTCCCGTCGACGTATTTGAGGGTCAGGCGGAGGAGGATCGCGGGGCCCTGGCGCTCCTCCGTCCAGTCGGCGATGAAGCCCTCGTCCTTGAGGATCCGGGCGATCTCGCGCTTCGTCCGGGACGCCGGGACGATTACCTCGGTGTGGCGTGCCCGCGACGCGTTGCGCACCCGGGTCAGCATGTCGGCGATCGGATCGGAG
>JBGPFS010000006.1:0-31715 GCA_041483455.1 Candidatus Limnocylindria bacterium
GACCCCGGCTCCGGCCGCCGCCATCGCCGACCCGGTCACGGTCGAGGCGAGGAACGTGATCGCTGCCCAGGCCGCCAGCGCCAGCCAGCTCAGGGCCGCGAGCGCGGCCCAGCCGGCGACCGACGGCAGCCCGAACAGGATCCAGGTGGAGAGCCAGCCGACGACCGCCGCCGCCGCGGTCGCGATCGCCAGGGTCAGGCCCAGGGCGACCACCTTCGCCCCGACGAACGCCGCCCGGCTGGCCGGCTTCGTGAGGATGAAGGCGGCCGTCCCGCGTTCGCGCTCGTTCGCCATCGCCCCCATCGCCAGGACGACCGCGACGATCGCCCCGAGCTGGCCGAGGTTCTTCTGGAGCTGGTCGACCGAGTCGGCCGCGATCGGAGCGGGGATCGGGATCGGGAGCTGGTCGCCCAGTGCGGCCGTGAGGATCTCCGGCAGGAAGCGGGCCGTGACGGCCGAGAGGATCCCGAGCACGACGAAGAGCGCCGTGACGACCGGGATCCGGCGCGTCCGCCAGGCCTCGAGGAGCTCCTTGCGCAGGAGGGTCCCGAACCCGGTCATTCGACCGCCCCCGGGCCGGTCGCGCCCGCCGCGCCCGCCGCGCCGGTCGCGCCGTTCGCATCGCGGCCGACGAGCTGGAGGAAGACATCCTCGAGGGTCGGCCGGGCGCGCTCGAACGACGCCACGGTCACCCCGGCCGCCACGACCGCGGGCAGCAGTCCCGCCGCCGCGCGGACGGGATCCGACACCGTCACGCGGAGCCGATCGGGCTCGACCGTGACGTCGGTCGTCCAGGCGGTCGCCCGAAGGGTCGCCGCCAGGCGCGCGACCGCCGCGGCCTGCCCGGGCTCGGGCTCGATCCGGTAGATCGGCAGGGCGTAGCGGTCGAGGAGGGCGCCCAGCGGGCCCTCGGTCACGAGCCGACCGCGGTCGAGGATCGCGACCCGGTCGCAGATCCGCTCGACGTCGGCCAGGACGTGGGTCGAGAAGAGGACCGTGGCGCTCCCGCGGAGCTCGGCGATGAGCGTGAGGAGGTCGCGCCGCCCCTCGGGGTCGAGCGAGCTGACCGGCTCGTCCAGGATCAGGACGGCCGGCCGGTTCACCAGCGCCTGGGCGATGCCGAGCCGCTGGCGCATCCCGCCCGAGTAGGTCGCGAGCCGGCGATCCGCGGCGTCGGCGAGCCCGACCCGTCCCAGCACCTCCCCGGCCCGCGACGCCAGCTCCGACCCGCGCAGGCCGTGGAGCCGACCGACGAGCCCGACGATCTCGCGCCCGGTCGCCCAGCCGTAGTAGCGCGGGTCCTGGTCGAGGTAGCCGATCCGGCGGGTCAGCTCCGACCCGCCACCCGCCACGGGGATGCCGGCGACGGTCGCGACGCCCGCCGTCGCATGGGCCAGCCCGGCGAGGATCCGGAGCGTCGTGGTCTTGCCCGCCCCGTTCGGCCCGAGGAGGCCGAAGACGGAGCCGCCGGGCACCTCGAGGTCGAGTCGATCGAGCGCGAGGATCTCGCCGGGGTAGAGCTTCGTGAGGCCGCGGGCGACGACTGCCGCGGGGGCTGCAGCGGCGGGAGCGGTCGTCGTCGGAAGCGCCGTGCGTGGCGCGGGCGACACGACCGGTGGCGCAGGCGGCACCGCGGGCGCGGACGTGGGCACTCCAGCGGCCGCCGCGACCGACCCGCCCGCCTCCGACGCAGCCGTCGGCCAGGCCCGGCGCTCGGTGTCCTCCGTTGGTCCTGCCTCCTCGCGGCCGACCAGGAAGTAGACGATCGGTCCGAACGTCGAGACGAAGAGGATGATCAGCGCCCACATCAGGCGGCTGTCGCCCCGCACCCGCCGGCCGGGTCTGGTCAGGTCCCAGAGGGCCGCGACGACCAGCCCGAGCTCGATCAACGCGAGCACGCCGAGGAGCAGGAGCACGCCCGGATCGAGCCGGGTCAGGAAGTCCATCGTGCCGTCAGGCCGCCGGCTGGCGCCCGATCGGCTGCTTGTCCGGGTCGTCGCGCCAGACCCGGTACGAGTAGACGACCGCAACGACGAGGACGGCGACCAGTCCGCCCATGAGGACGGCGGCGGCAAGGACGAATGGTCGAAGGTTCATCCCGGGGCACCCCCTGGCGTGAGCTTGAAGGCATGCATCAGGGCCATCAGGGCCTCCTCGAGGACGGAGACGTTGAGCCGGTAGGTGATCGTCGAGCCGACTCGGTCGGCCTGGAGCAGATCCGCCTCCTTGAGGATGGAGAGGTGGCCGGAGATCGTCGGCCAGCTGAGCTCGAACTGGGCGGCCACCTCGCCGGCGGTCATGTCACGCTCGCGCAGGAGGGCCAGGATCCGTCGCCGGGTGGGATCGCTCAGGGCTCGGTAGACGCGATTCACGGTCGGTCCATGAAGTTGTTTCGGTGTTCGACAAAATAGCGTCTCGCCGCCGGCCGCGTCAAGGTCCGGTGGGCACGGTCAAGGACCGGACGGCGCCGCCGGGGCCGCCGGCGGTCGATGCATCGGTGCAGGCATCCGGAGTCGGGCGCGGACGCGGCGCGCTAGACTCGGACGACGACCCCCACGGGTCAGGTCGGCCTTGAACCCGAGACCGGCCACGACTCCCGGCTTGAGACGGCCGCACGCCCCGGAGGCGACCACCGATGACCGACGACCGCGAGCGCTGGGCCCTCATCCTCGGCGGCTCCTCTGGGATGGGCGAGGCGACCGCACGGGCGCTGGCTCGGGCCGGCTACCGGATCTGCGGGATCCACCTCGACTTCCGGGCGGCGGCCGCTCACGTCGAGGAGGTCAAGGCCGCGATCGCCGCGGCCGGCTCCGAGGCCCTCTACCTCAACATGAACGCGGCCGACGACGAGAAGCGAGCAACCGCGCTCGGGGCGCTCGGCGAGCGCTTCGAGCGGAGCCGGGCCCAGGGTCGCCACCCGTACGTCCGGGTCGTGATGCACTCGCTCGCCTTCGGCTCGCTGGTCCCGTTCCTGACCGAGGATCCCAGGGCCGGGGTCGACCGCAAGAAGATGGAGATGACCCAGGACGTGATGGCGAACAGCCTCGTCTACTGGGTCCAGGATCTCTGGCGGGGCGGCTTCCTCGAGGATGGCTCGAAGATCTACGCGATGACCTCCGAGGGCTCGAGCCGGGTCGTGCCCTCGTACGGGGTCGTCTCGTCGGCGAAGGCGGCGCTCGAGTCGCACGTCCGGCAGCTGGCGATGGAGCTGGCGCGGCACGGCACGGGCGTCACGGCGAACACGATCCGGGCCGGCGTGACGATGACCCCCGCGCTGATGAAGATCCCCGAGCACGACTCGATCATCGAGGCGGCCACGAAGCGCAACCCGACCGGCCGGATGACCACTCCGCAGGACGTGGCGAACGCGATCGTCGCCCTGTCGGGCGAGGGCACCGGCTTCATCAACGGCGAGGTCATCGGCGTCGACGGCGGCGAGTTCGTGACGGGCTCATAGGGATGGGCTCGCAGATCGACCAGGCGCTGGTGGTCCGTGGCGTCGTGATCCTCCTCGGTAGCATCCTGGGCGTGCTCGTGGCTCCGCAGATCGCGGTGTTCTGGGCCGTCGTCGGCGCGGTCGGCGCCACGATCGCCCTGGGCGGGACGAACGGACCGGGCAGCGGCTCTTGAGACGATGAGCGGCCGGGTCATCGTCGTCGGATCGGTCAACGTCGACCTCGTGATCCGGGGCGAGCGGCTGCCGACCCACGGCGAGACCGTCGCCGGCGGGGCGTTCGAGCGGCACCACGGCGGCAAGGGCGGCAACCAGGCGGTGGCCTCCGCCCGGCTCGGTCGACCGGTCCTGTTCGTCGGGGCGGTCGGCGACGACCCGTTCGGCATCGAGGCCCGCTCCGCGCTCCAGGCGGAGGGCGTGGACGTCAGCGGCCTCGTCACGCTCGAGGGCACCGCCACCGGCGTCGCGCTCATCCTCGTCGACCGGCGGGGTGAGAACCTCATCTCGGTCGCCTCGGGCGCGAACGCCGCCCTGGAGCCTGCGACCATCGCGCCGGCGCTCGGGCGGATCGGCCTCCATGCCGGCGACGTCCTGCTCGTCTGCAACGAGCTCCCGACCGCCACGGTCCGCGAGGCGCTCCGGGTGGCCCACGAGGCCGGGGCGCTGACCCTCTTCAACCCGGCCCCTGCCGTCGGCCTCGACCGGACCGTCTTCGGGGCAGCCGATGTCATCACCCCGAACCGCGGCGAGCTGCGCGACCTGCTGGCCGAGGAGAGCCGGCGGACCGGTCGCCCGGCAGCGTCGGACGACCCGGAGGTCGGCGCCCGAAGCCTGCTCTCGACGGGACCGGAGGGCCAGGGCGTGGGTCAGGCCGTGGTGGTCACCCTCGGCTCGAGTGGCGCGCTCCTCGTCACCCGCGACGGCCCGACGATCGCCGTCCCGGCGATCAAGGTGGAGGCGGTCGACACGACCGGGGCCGGAGACGCGTTCAACGGCGCGCTCGCGGTGGGGCTCGCCGAAGGGCGCTCGCTCGAGGCGTCGATCCGCCGGGCCGTGGCGGCGGGCGCGCTCGCCACGATGAAGGTGGGGGCCCGGGAGGGGATGCCCACCGGCGCGGAGCTCGAGGCGGCGCTCAGCGGCTGAATCTTCCGGCGGGCGAAGGCCGGTCTACCGGGCGGCGAAGGCCTCCCAGGCGGTCAGCGGGCGGGCGGCGGGGGTCATCGCCAGGGCGCCGGTCTCGTCCACCCACCAGGCGGCGAGGCCGCGAGATCGGGCGGCGTCGGCGATCCGGGAGCGGCCGGCCAGGAAGAGCGTCTTCGACCAGACCTCGGCCCAGGCGGGATCGTGTCCCACCACGGTCACGGCCAGGAGGCCGCTCCCACCCGGCTCGCCGGTCCGCGGGTCGATCAGGTGGTGGATCTCCCGGTCAGGGCTCGATCCGACCGACCGGCCCGCTGAAGCGCCGGCTTGCGGACCCGCCGACGAGGAGGGGGAGCCGTTGCCGTCCAGCGCGATCCGCCAGCGATGCACGGCGACCGACGAGGTGGCGGCTGCGCCATCGGCGACCGCGATGACGGCGAGCGGGTCGGTGGTCGCGGTCCCGGCGCGGGGGTCGTCGATCCCGATGAGCCAGGGACCGCCGCCGGGCGCACCGCCCCGACCGACGAGGTCGCCGCCCGCCTCGAGCAGGAAGCCGGGCCGGGCTTCGCGGGGGTTCGCTGTCGCGGCGCCGGCTCTCGCGTCGCCCGCTGGCGGGGCGCCCGGGCCCGCACCCGCGAGCGTGCGCTCGAGAAGATGGCCGGCCCACCGGAGCGCGAGGCCTTTGCCGATACCGCCCAGGTCGACGGGCGTCTCGACCGCGGCGCGGCCGGCTCGGGAGTCGGCGCAGAGCCACTCGCGGTCGGGCCTCGGACGGCGCGACCGATCGACATCCCCGATGCCCTCGGAGGCGCCCACTTCCGCGCCCCGGTAGCCGAGCCGGTGGAGGTCGGCGAGGACCCGGGGGTCGAACCGTCCACCGGTGACCCGCCATGCCCGGCGAGCCGCAACGAGGGCCCGGACGAGCCGCCCATCGACGGCATGGGTAGCGGTGCCGTCCGGCAGTGCGCCGGTCGCGGCGCGGTTGAGCAGGGTCAGGTCGCTCGTCTCGCGGAATCGAGAGAGGGCCTGCTCGATCGCCTCGACCTCGTCGGAGACCGCGGCCCAGGCCGCGTCTGCCACCGGGTCGGGGAGCCCGTGGATGGCGAGCCGGAGCGGCGAGCCCATGGCCCGCCGCTCGTAGTGGCGCGCGTCGACCGGTGGTCCCGGCCGGGTCGGGTCGTCTACGGCTTCGCGGAGGCGCCGGTGGTCGCGTGCACGGCCGGCTGGGTGACGTTGATCGTCGTTCGCGTGATCGAGGTCGAGCCGCCGGAGAAGCGGGGCATCGCCACCGAGCTCCCCTGGATCGCCTGGACCGACTTCGCGAGCCCGGTCAGGCCCGCCTCGTACGCGGCCAGGCCCTTCGTGAGCGCGTCGTAGTCCGTGGCCGTGGCGTCGTAGCGGGCGGCGGCCCCGGTGAGCCGCTGGACGAGCCGGTCGTTCGCCGCCGTGAGCTCGTTCACGACACCGACGACCGGGGCCCGTTCCGCCGCGGTCGCCCGCTCGGTCTCGGCCTGGAGGGAGGTGACGCCCGCCAGCGAGATGGCGTAGACCCCGGCCGAGATGCCGAACGCGACGCCGACGTGGAGCGGGATCCGCTTCTCGGCCGTCCGGCCGGTCGCCTTCGTCGCCGGACGGGCGACGGGACGAGCCTCGGGACGCGGGGCCGGACGGTCGAGCGCGGCGGGGCCCAGCCCGGCGCCGGGGAAGGACAGCGTCGGGCGAGCCTCAGTCATCCGAGCCGCCCTCCGGCGCACCCACGGGAGCGGGGGTGGTCGTTGACGGGGTGACGGTCGTCTGGCTGACCGATGCGGCCTTCATGGCCGCGGCCAGGGCCGCAAGCTTCTTTTGCGCCTCGGCCAGCTTCGAGCGCAGATCCGACGCGGTGGCCGTGTCGGCGCCGATCCGGTCCTGGGCCGTCGAGAGCGCCGACGAGAGCTCGCCCGAGCGTGCCGTCAACGCCCCGAGCTGCGCCTCGAGGGCGGCCGAGCGTGCTTGCTCATCGGACAGCTTCGCCTGGAGCGTCTCGACCGAGACCGGGGCGCTCGCGAGCGTGGCCGAGCTGGCGGTCCAGGCGGCCGCGGCGCGGACCGAGAGGGCGCCCAGGACGATCGCCGTGACGATGCCGGCGATGACGGCTGCGTGGCGGATGGTCGGGCTCGTGCGGATCGCGGTCATGACGGGGACACCTCCGGGAGCGGACGGCGGATGGCGGTCGCCCGGGCTCTCCGGGCGACCCAGTAGCGGTAGGCGGTGGCGGCGAGGACGACGGCTCCGACGGCGACGTACATCGGCCGGAGGGTCGCCGTGTCGGTCCCGGCGAGGACGCCGTGGACCCAGGCCAGGATGAAGACGACGATGCTGAGCCGGTGGAGCTTGAGCCACAGGCCCGACGGCAGGAGCTTCGTGTAGCGGGCGGTGAGGCCCGTCACGAGCAGGGCATAGAGGGCGAGCGTCCCGAGGGCCACCGGCGCGCTCCGGTACTCCGACAGGCCCGGGATGAAGGCTCCCTGGAGCCCGACCCCGGCGTACGGGTCCAGGACGATGCTGGCGATGTGGACGCCCAGGAAGGCGAGCACGAAGACCCAGCTGTTCTCGTGCCACGGGAAGAGCCGCTTCGAGAGCTTCCAGGTCGACTGGTTCGTCGGGTGGGCGAGCGTCAGCCCGAAGACGATCTGGCCGGCCAGGAGCAGGAACACGGTGATCCCGGTCGCGCGTCCGGCGAGCCAGAGGCGCATCTGGGCCTGGTGCTCGGAGGTGGCCGGCACGATCTGGTCGGTGGCCCAGACGGCTCCGAGCCCGACCAGAGCGACCAGGACGACCAGGACGCGGCCACTCAGCCGCATCGGCCGTCCGGCCCCAAAGGGCCGTCTCCCGGCATGGCGTGGCGGGGTCGCTCACGCTGCGACATCGTTCCTCCCGGCGGTGTGCGTGGGGTGCGTACCACCCTTGAGACGGATCGTGGCCGAAGGGTTTCGTCCGCGCATGACCGATCCGTCTCATTCCGCACCGGTACCTTCGGGCCGGGCGCGCCTCTTCGACCCCCGGGCGTCAGCCCTCCGCGGGTGTGGTCGACCCCGCAGGGCGCAGGCGAGTCAGGAGCCCGCGCCGGGGCGAGACCACGAGCGCGACCAGGAAGATCGCCGTCTCGACCAGGACGATCGAGGCCCCCGAGGCGACGTTCAGGTAGAAGCTCAGGTAGAGCCCGCTCGCCGCCGAGGCCGCCGCGACGACCACCGCCAGGGTCATCATCCGGCCGAACCGGACCGCCACGAGCTGGGCCGTGGCCGCCGGCGTGACGAGCATCGCCACGACCATGATGATCCCGACCGCCTGGATGCTGACCACGATCGTCACCCCGAGGAGCGCGAGGAGCAGGTACTCGAGGGCGGTCACGGGGAGGCCGGACGTCGCCGCCCCGGCCGGATCGAAGGTCGCGAACAGGAGCTCCTTGCGGAGCGCGAATACGACGACCAGGACCGTCGTTCCGAGGAGCGCGATCTGGAGCAGGTCGCCGACCCCGATGCCCAGCACGTTGCCGAGGAGGTACCCGAACAGGTCCGCGACGTAGTTCCGGATCGTCGAGAACAGGACGATGCCCAGGGCGAACATCCCGGCGAACAGGACGCCGACCGCGGTGTCGAACCGGAGGCCGCCGCGCCGCGAGACCATCCCGATGGCGATCGCGGTCAGGATCGCGGCGACGCCTCCGCCGAGGTAGAGCGGGACGCCCAGCAGGTAGGCGATGACGAGCCCGGGGAAGGCGGCGTGGCTGACCGCGTCGCCGATGAAGGCCAGGCCCTTGAGGACGACGTACGTCCCCATCACCGCGCAGACGATCCCCACCAGGAGGGCTGCGACGAGGCCGCGCTGCATGAACCCGTAGGCGAGCGGGTCGAGGAGGAGGCCGAGCGGGTTCATCGGGCGCCCCCTCCGGTCGTCCGGGCGATCGCGCGCGGGATCGGGCTCATCGCCGATTCTCCTCGTGGAAGTGGCGCTCGGCGCCGGCCGGCTGATCGTGGTGGTGGGCGTCGTCGAGGAGGACCGTGTTCGCCCCGAGTCCCGGCAGGACCAGGACGTGGCCGCCGTACGTCTCGGCCAGGAGCTGCCGGTCGAGGATGAGGTTGGCCGGCCCGACCGCGACGAGGCGGCGGTTGATGAGCGCGGCCTGCTGGAACCGCTCTGCCGCGCAGGCGAGGTCGTGGGTCGTGGCCACGACCGTCTTGCCGGCCCGGGCCTCGGCCTCCAGGACGTCCATCAGGTCCTCCTGGGTCACCGCGTCGACGCCGGTGACCGGCTCGTCGAGCAGGTACAGGTCCGGCTCCGACGCGAGGGCCCGGGCGAGGAAGACCCGCCGGCGCTGGCCGCCCGAGAGGGCGCCGATCCGGCGGTCGACGGCCGCCTCCATCTTCACGGTCGCGATCGCCCTGGCCACGGCCGCTCGATCGACCGCTGACGGGTTCCGGAGGACGCCGATCCGTGGGACGCGGCCCATCATCACGACCTCGCCGACCGTCACCGGGAACTCCCAGTCGACGGCCTCGGCCTGGGGGACATAGGCGATCCGATGCGCCTCCCGGCCGGGTCGAGCGCCGAGGATCTCGACGCTCCCGGCGCCCGGCCGCAGGAGGCCGGCCATCACCTTGAGGAGCGTGCTCTTGCCGGCTCCGTTCGGCCCGACGACCGCGAGGAGCGAGCCGGTCGGGACGTCGAGATCGATCCCCTCGAGCGCGACGCGGTCGCCGTAGCCGGCGGTGACGCCCCGAAGGCGGACGGCCGGCTCGGCGGTCGTGGATGTCGCGTTCATCGTCGGTGCGGTCGCCCGCTCCATCGTCGGTTCGGTCATCGCAGCGGCCCTGCGATCTGGTCCATGTCCGAGCGCATGAGACCGACATACGTGTCGGCGGGCGCCGGCCCCAGCGCATCCGTGTAGAGCGTGCTGACGACGGTCGTCACCCCGGCCTCGCTCGCGAGGGTCTGGGCGAGCTTCGGGGAGAACTGGGCCTCGGAGAAGACGGCCCGGACGCCGGCCGATTTCACCCGCTCGACGAGCGCGGCCAGATCCGAGGCGGTCGGCTCCTGGCCCGGGCTCGGCAGGATGACGCCGATGAGCTCGAATCCGAAGTGGCGGGCGAAGTAGGGAAAGGCGTCGTGAGAGGTGACCAGGCGCCGGTTCGCGGCCGGGATCGTGTCGCGGACGGCGAGGAGGTCGCGATCGAGCGCGCTGAGGGTCTGCTCGTAGGCCGCGGCGTTCGCGGCGTAGGTCGCCGCCCCGGCCGGGTCGAGCGCGCTCAGGCGAGTCGCGAGGGCCGGGACATACGTGTCGCGCACGATCGTCGGGTCGAGCCACAGGTGGGGGTTCGGTCGTCCGCCGACGCTGATCGGCGCGACGCCGTCGCTCAGGGTCAGGATCGGCGTCGCCGCCGCATTCGCCGCGACGAGCCGGTCGAGGAAGTCGTCCAGGCCCAGGCCGTTCTTCACGATCAGCTGCGCGTCGGCGAGCCGGCGGGCGTCCTCGGGCCTGGGCTCGTAGTCCTCGGGCCCGACTCCGGCCGGGACGAGCGCGTCGACCGTCAGCCGGTCGCCGCCGACCTGGCGGACGAGGTCGGCGAGGACGGTGGTCGTGGCGGCGACCCGGATACCGGTCGTGCCGGTGGGGTTGCTGGTGGCGCCGGGCGGTCCCGAGCCGCCCGGACCGGTGGAGCAGGCCGCCACGAGGCTGAGAAGGGCCGCCAGGAGCAGAGCGGGTCCCGTCTGCGCGAGCCGCGTGGCGGTGGCCGCCGGTCGGGCCTTCACGACCCGCGACAGCGCGGGCAGCGCCCGAACAGCTCCAAACGGTGCGTCCCGATCGCCCAGCCCGTTCGCCCGGCCAGCGCTTCGGTCAGGTCGCGCAGCCCGCCGTCATCGACATCCTCCGTCCGGCCGCACCGCTCGCAGACGAGGTGGTGATGATGGGCCGGCTCGCACGGCACGTAGGCGTGCTCGCCCGACGGCAGGTCGAGGCGCTCGAGGACGCTCAGCTCCTCGAACAGCTCGAGGGTCCGGAAGACGGTCGCGCGCCCGATCCCGAGCCGACGTGAGCCGGAGTCCGAGACGAGGTCGGCGGCCGTGAAGTGGCCGGTGCGGCCCGCGATCAGCTCGGCCACGGCGCGCCGCGGCTCGGTGACGCGGTAGCCGGCGTCGTCCAGTGCGCTGACGAACGGTCGCGGGTCGCCCATGAGACAACGATGATACTGAGTCTCAGTACCTGCGGCAAACGGTCCGGCGGTCGAACCGGCCCCCCAACCCCTGCCCGAAGGTCCCGGTCGGAACGCGACCGTCGGCCCGCCCCCGCCAGGCGGGGCGGTGCGGTAGGCTGCAAGGGCGTCCCGATCCACCGACCGCCTGCCCGCCGAGCCTTCACGCGGGCATGCGGAGCCCCGCCATGAACCGAGGAGTCCTCCGCTGAGCACCCGACCGTCGCCGCGTCCGTCACCGAACCCGGGCGCCTCCACCCGCCGCGAGCGGCGCGAGCAGCTCCGTCGGGACCAGGGGGGTCGGCCCGGCGCCGGCCCCGGCAGCCCTCGCCGGCCGGGGAAGCCGCCGATCTGGCAGAACCCGATCGCCGTGATCACCGGCGTCGTGCTCCTGGCCGCCGTCGCGCTGGTGGTCGTGCTGATCGTCAAGCCGTTCGGCGGTTCGACCGCCACCGGCGACCTCGGCCTCGTGCCGCCCGGCCACACGATCGACCCGACGCTGGCAAGCGGTCGCACGCTCTCGAAGGGGACCCCGAGCGTGACCGTCGACGAGTGGGCCGACTTCCAGTGCCCCTCCTGCAGGGTGTTCGCGACCTCGATCCAGCCGGCCCTGATCACCGACGTCGTCCAGACCGGGATCGCGAAGTTCTCGATCCACGACTTCACGTTCATCGGCCAGGAGTCGTTCGACGCGGCCGTGGGCGTCCGGTGCGCCGACGAGCAGGGCAAGTTCTGGGATTACCACGACTGGCTGTTCGCCAATCAGGGCGCCTCCGAGAACGCCGGCGCGTTCGCCAGCGCGCGACTCGACAAGATCGCCGATCTGATCGGCCTCGATCGCCCCAAGTTCGATGCCTGTCGGAGCGCCGGGACCGCCCTCGCGGCCGTTCAGGCCGAGACGGCACAGGGACAGAAGCTGGGGATCGACAGCACGCCCACGGTCTTCATCAACGGCCAGAAGGCGACGTTCAAGACCTACAACGAGCTCCTGGCGGCGATCAAGGCGGCCGCCGGGATCAGCCCGTCCGCCTCCGCGTCGGCGCCGCCCGCGGCCGCCTCGCAGACGCCGTGAGCGCTCGCCGGCCGGCGCTCGCGGCGCTGGTCCTTGCGCTCGTCGGCCTGGGAGCGGCCATCTACCTGTCGGCCGTCAAGGTCGCCGGTGGGCTCCCGGTCTGCGGGCCGGTCAAGGGCTGTGACACGGTGGCGCTCAGTCCGTACAGCGAGCTGCTCGGGGTCCCGGTCGCCTTCCTCGGCGTCGGGTCCTCGGTCGTCCTCGTCGCGCTCTGCCTCGCCTGGTGGCGGACGGACGACCGGCGGGCCCGGCTCGCCCTGTACGGCCTGGGCCTGTTCGGGATCCTCTTCGCCGGCTACCTGACCTACCTCGAGCTGTTCGTCATCCACGCCGTCTGCATCTGGTGCGTGACGTACGCGCTGACGATCGTGCTGGGCTGGCTCCTCGCCGCCCGCTCGCTGCGCGGCGGCTCCACCGACGACCCGCCCGACGACTGACGCCCGGGGGTGCCGGGCAGACCGACGCCCGGCCCCGCTGCCCACGGGACCGGGCGTGGTGAAGACGGCAGGCGGGCTGAGGGTCAGTTCTTCGGGTCGCCGTCACCGGCCTGGATCAGGCCGAGGGCGCCGCGCCCGACGAAGTTGAAGGCGTGGGTGACGATCGGGTAGAGGCCGTCCTCGGCGGTCGCGAACTCGACGATCGCACCCTGGGCCGGCGACAGGTCGACGGCCTGCGAGCCGAAGTGGCCCGGGTTGTCGGTCGTGAGCTCGATCCCCTCCTTGATCACCCGATCGAAGATCGTCCCGACGATGTGGAACGAGGAGTCGATGTCCGGGCCGGCGTCGAGGATGAAGATCCGGACCTTCTGGCCGGTGCCGACCTTGATCGGGTTGTCCTTGTACTGGTTGGCGATCCCGTTGAAGACGACCCAGTCCGGCGACGGTGCGCCGGCGGACGCGCTGGCCAGCGAGGCCGGCTTGCCCTGGCCGTCGAAGTACCACTCGCTCTGGACGATGAAGAACTCCTTGTCGACCTTGCCGAAGCCGCCCTTCGGATCGACGATGACCATCCCGTACATCCCGTTGGCGATGTGGTGGAGGGCCGGGGCGGTCCCGCAGTGGTACATCCACACGCCGGCGTAGTCGGCGTGCCACTCGTAGAGCTTCTCCTCCCCGGGCTTGATCGAGGTCATCTCGTCGTTCCAGGCGACCTGGCTGGCGTGGAAGTCGACGCTGTGCGAGAGCTGGTTCGTGGCCGGGTTCTTGAGGTGGATCCGGACCGTGTCGCCGAGCTTGACCCGGATGACCGGGCCGGGCACCTGCCCGTTGAACGTCCAGACCGCGATGACGTAGCCCGGGGCCACGGTCATCGGCTTCTCCTGGACGACCAGGTCGATGTCGTGCACGGTGCCGTCGAGGGCCGCCGGCGCGGTCGGATCGCGGGGCTCGTAGGCGGGGGCGTTCGGGTCGGGCGAGGGCAGGGCCGCGCCGGGGCCGCCGTGGCTGTCGCCGCCAGAGCCGCCGCTCGACGCCTGGCCGCCGACGGTGACCGCGCCCTTCATCCCGGCGTCGGCGTGACCCGGGACGGAGCAGATGAACGTGACCCCGCCGACGGGGACCGCCACCGTGCCGGTGCCGGTGGCGCCTGGCTGGGCGACGATCTTCGTGCCGTCGGCGAAGGTCATGTCGTGCTGGACGGTGCCGGTGTTCTTGAAGCTGACCGAGTAGCTGCCAGCCTTCGCGACCTCGACCGAGCTCGGCTTGAAGCCGAGGTCGAACGCCTCGACGGCGATCGAGCCGACGATCTCACCGGCCGGACCCGCGGGCGGTGCGGCGCTGGCCCCGGTGACCTGGCCCGCGGGTGCGGCGCTGGCGGGCGCGTACGTCCAGGTGGAGACGGTTCCCGCCGAGCACCCGATCGGGATGAGCATCGCGAGCGCGACCACGATCGCGATCCGGAGGGCGCCGAGTGATCGCATCGATCCCTTCCTTCTGGAGGCTCCGTCGATCGGGCGGACCGGCGGTGTCGCGCCCGGGGCAGCCGTCGCGACAAACACTAAGTGAATACGTATGTGATAACCGGACATCGCGTGCAAGGGAAGGTGCCATTCGGCCCGTTCTTGCTGGGCGAGGTCGGTCGGGGGTCCGGCGGCGGGTCGGTCGGGTCCGGCGGCCGTCAGCCCGAGGATGTGGCGTCAGCGCGGGGATCGGGTGGCTTCAGCCCGGGGTCCGGCGGCCGTGAGCCCGCCACGTCGCTCCGGACGACCGAGGCGAGGTCCGCCTGGCCCAGCTCGGCCAGGATCGCGTCCTGGGCGCGGGTGAAGACGTCGTGGACGTCGCAGTGGCCGTCGCTGCCGCACGGGCTCCCGCGCAGGACGCAGGCGCGCCGCCGGCCGTCGCCCTCGGCCGCCCGGATGATCTCGAGGATCGTGACGCTCTCGGCCGGCCGGGCCAGGCGATACCCGCCGGAGCGACCCGGGCGGGCCTCCACGAGGCCGGCCCGGACGAGATCGGTCATCACCTGGGGCAGGAACCGCGGCGGGATGGCCATCCGCTCGGCGATCCGCGGCACGGAGAGCAGGCCCTCGCCGTTCGAGCGGGCGAGCGCGATCATCGCGCGGACCGCGTAGTCGCCCTTGTGGGTCAGCTCGAGGCGCATGGTGGAGCGAGGATAGGCGACCGACCCCGAGCCCGCGGGGGCCGTGATACCCGTCGCGGCGGGACCATCGACCCGTATCACCCCACGTCGATCCGGCCGCCCCGAGCGCGACCGGACGACCGCCGACCCGCCGAGCGCGGGTCGCCTACCGGTAGCCGGTCAGCTCCACGTATGCCTGGCCATCGAGCGGGCGGCCGTTCCGGGTCGCGGAGACCCGCTGCGAGCCCTCCCAGTAGACGACGCCGGTCGTCGCGCGCGTGTCGAGCTCCTGGGCGGCGACCGTCGGGGTCAGCTCCACGACCAGGCCTTCACCCGGCAGGGAGATCCGCCAGCCGGCGGGATAGGTCGCGCCGGTCAGCGGGCTCTTCCACGTCCGGTCCGAGGTCACGCTGAAGGCCGACCGATCGAGGTGGCGCGTCGCGCCGTCGGCCGCCACGAGCGTCCCGTCGACGAGCGGGTAGGTCCCGTCGCCAGCCCGGACGAGCGAGAAGGTCAGGTCCGTCCCGTCGGCCAGGTTCACGGCGAACCAGTCCCAGCCACCGCCGCCGATGGCGATGAAGTCGCCCCATTGGTGGTCGAACCAGGCACTCCCGTCGACCTCGAGGGTCCGACCTTCGAGGTCGAGCGTGCCGGTCGCGGTCAGTGCCGTGCGCGAGTAGTAGTACGACCCGCCGGCCGGCCCGAAGTCGACCCAGCCACCGTCGCCCTGGAGCGCCGGCGGCTTGGTCGCCGTCAGCCGCAGGTCGAGCCCGAGGCCACCCGGGGCGCCCGCGGTCGCCGCCTCGGCCGGGGTCAGGGCCGCGGTCAGGCGGTCGGCCCCGAGGGTGCCACTCATCGTCCAGGGCGATCGGGCGGCGGTCGCCGGATCGGTCGGGTCGAGGCCCCGGATCGCGAGGTCGAACCCGGTCGAGCCGCTCGCGGAGCGGTCGGCGGTCGCGCCGATCTCGCTCCGCTGGGCGTAGTGGAAGGCATCGCCCGCCTCGTCGGTGATGGCGAGGTGGGAGGCCCACGAGACCGGGAAGTCGCCGCGCTCCGCCCGGAAGATCACGAACTCGAAGCCGTAGTGCGCGCCCGTGGCCCGATCGCGCAGGTGGCCGGTGTAGTACCACCACTCGGTCAGCCGGTCGTGCGGTCGGTCGTCGGCCGGGAAGGCGACCGGCACCGGATCGGCGGGCCGGCTCGAGGTCGGGGCGGGCGAGGCGAGCGGCTGGAGCTCCGTCCGCGGATTGGCCAGGATCGGGCCGCCCGAGCAGGCGCCGACCATCAGTGCCACGAACCAGGCCGCGGCGAGCCCGGCGATCGGGCGGGCTGAGCGTCGCCTGACCGCCCGACGCTCCCGAGTCCGGCTCATCGCGCCCCGCCCCCGCCCCAGCGCCCGCCCCCGACCTCGAGCTCGCCTTCGATCTGGGCCTCGATCGCCGCCTCCGAGCGCGGCAGCCGGGTCGAGACGAACCGCTCCAGGCGGGCCGGCAACCACCAGTTCCAGGAGCCGAGGAGGCGCATCGTGGCCGGCACCAGGAGGGCCCGGACGACGGTCGCGTCGAGGGCGACCGCGATGGCCACCCCGAGCCCGACGGCCTTGATGAGGACGATGTCCGCAAAGGCGAACGAACCCGCTACGACGACCACGATCAGCGCGGCCGAGGTGACGATCCGGCCACTCCGCTCGAGCCCGCGGGCGACGGCCTCCTGGTTGTCGCCGGTCCGGTCCCAGGCCTCCTTCATCCGGGTGAGCAGGAAGACCTCGTAGTCCATCGACAGGCCGAACAGGATGCAGAAGAGGATGACCGGGAGGGTCGTCTCGACGAAGCCGAGCGGCCGGAACCCGAGGACCGCCGAGAGGTTGCCGTCCTGGAAGATCCAGACCAGCGCCCCGAAGCTGGCGACGATCGACAGGGCGTTCATCACCAGGGCCTTCGCGGGCAGGATCACCGAGCGCAGGAGCAGGAACAGGACGAGGTACGTGGTCACCAGGATGAACGCGGCCGTCCGCGGGAAGTCCGCCCCGATCCGGTCGACGACGTCGACGACGTTCGCCGCGCCGCCGCCCACGAGCACCGTCATGCCGGCCGGTGGCGCCAGCGGCCCGCCCGCCCGATCGCGGAGCTGGCCCACGAGCGCCCGCGCCTCGTCCGCGTTCGGGCCGTAGGGCGTGGTGATCGAGAAGACCGTCAGGTCGCCCTTCGTCGTCGTCGCGAGCCGGGCGGCCACGAGCCGGTCGGGCGGGCCGGCAGCCGAGGCGTACAGGAGCTGGTACTGGGCCTCCGAGATCCGCCGGTCGACGTCCACGAGTGAATCGACCCGGACCACCCGGGGGTCCACCGCGAGCCGGCGAGAGTAGTCGTAGAGAGCCGCCACGTTGGCCGGATCCGTGGCCGGCCCGGTCGTCCGGATGGCGAGCTGGAGCGGGTCGAACCGGCCCGCCCCGAAGGCCCGGTCGAGCCGGTCGAAGGCCACCCGCGAGGGCACGTCCGGCGGCAGGATCGTGGCATCCGGCGCGTTGAGCCGGACGTGCAGGAACGGGGTCCCGAGGAGGAGCAGGATCGCCAGCGTCGGGACGAACACGAGGATCGGGTGATCCATGACCCGCCGGGCCAGGCGAGCCCACGGCCCGTCGGCCTCGTCGGCCGTCCCGACCCGTCGGACCGACAGAGCATCGAGCCGCGGTCCGACGAGGGACAGGATCGCCGGCAGGAGGGTCAGCGCTGCGAGGACGGCGATCGCCACGACGATGGCGCCGGCGATCCCGACCGAGCGCAGGATCGTGAACTCGAACAGGATGAGTCCGGTCAGGCCGAAGAGCACGGTCAGGCCGCTGAAGAAGACCGCCCGCCCGGCCGTCGCGACGGTCACCCGGATCGCCTCGCCGATCGCCGCCTCCCGGTCCGCCCGGCTCATCGAGCCGGCCCGGCCACCGGCGGCCCCGGGAGCGCCCCGACCGGCGGCCGGAAGCCGGACCCGGAGCTCCTCGCGGAAGCGGCTGGTCATCAGGAGCGAGTAGTCGACGCCCAGGCCCAGGCCCAGGAGCGTGGCGATATTCAGGACGAAGATGCTCATCTGGGTCACGCCGGCCACCAGGTACACCAGCGCGAGCGAGACGACCACGGCCGCCCCGCCGACCGCGAGCGGGACGCCGGCGGCCACGACCGATCCGAACACGAGGAGGAGGGCGACTCCGGCCAGGGGCAGCGAGATGACCTCGCTCCGCCGGAGGTCGGATTCGGAGACCGACTGGATGTCGCCGTAGAAGGCCGGTCCGCCCGCGACCGAGACCGCGACGGGACCGGGCGGGAGCCCGGCGAGCCGGCGCTCGATCGCCGGCAGGGCCGAGGGGGAATCGTCGGGCGCGATGTCGAGCAGGACGACGTCGTAGGCCGTTCGCCCGTCGGCCGCGACCTGGTCCGGCGCGAGCGTGTGGCTGAGGATCTGGCGAACGTACGGTGCGCCGGTCACGGCGGCTGCGGCGGCCAGCGCCGGCCCCTCGAACTCCGGGCTTCCGGCCGTGGCGGTCGCGCTGGTGTAGACGAGCACGAAACCGCTCGGCGGCAGGCCCAGCTCCTTCGCCAGGAGCGCCTCGGCCCGCACCGATTCGAGATCGGCCAGGGTGAACCCACCGGCTCGCAGCGCGCCGGCCGCTCGGGGCGCCAGCGGGACCGCCACGGCCAGCAGTGCCAGCCAGGCGACGATCACCCAGCCGCGACGGCGATGGACGAAGCGGCCGATCCGCTCGAAGGCGCTCACGCCGGTCGATCCGCCCGGCGTGAGCGGCCGGATGGCCCGGCCGAACCGCAGGCGGGCACCCGGAATCGGGCCGCTGGGAGGGGGGCCATGCGGTCATCGTACGTCGGCGCTCGTCGGGTCGCGGTCCCTCGGCCGTCGTCGGACCGGCGTTCGAGGGCCATCCCCCATCTGCTACCATCCGCCCGATCGACCCCCACCCGCCGAGGGCTCGCGCCGGTGAACCTGCTTCTCGCTCCGTTCCAGGGCCCGCTCCAGTTCGCCATCTTCGCCCTCGCGATCGCGATCGCCGGCGGGATGGTCTTCCTGCTCGCGCGGGCCGCGATGACGCCCGAGGACCGCTCGTCGGGCTTCGCCCGGGCCGTGACGAACGTGAACGCGAAGTTCCTGTTCGCGTTCCTGTTCATCGGCTGGGCGGTCGTCTTCGGCGTCGCGCTGCAGGTCGTGCCCCACGAGGGCGCGAACTCCCCCTATGGCGGGCTGGCCCTCATCGCGATGTTCACCGGCTTCTTCGTGATGATGGGCTTCCTCTGGGCGGTCATCGGGGAGTAGCCTCCCGGTCGGCTGGCGGCCCCAGCCCGCTCTGCCCGCCGCCTCGACGTCCCGGATCGCCGGGGCGTCGCGATTCCAGCCGGACCACGGTCCGATGGCGGGCTCGAACGCTCGGTCTGGACCGCGACGGCGTCTCCGGGTATCATCCAGGGACTTGCAGACTGCATAGACTTTATGCGTCGCGGGGCGGCTCGCGGTGGCCCTGGCCTGGACCGTGACACCCGCCCGACACGCTTCGCCCCGCCCCCGCACACGAGGAGATCCGGCCCGATGGACGCCCAGGCGAAGACGACCGCGGTCGCCGTCCCGACGGCGCCGGCGGCGGACGTCCCGTTCGTCAACCGGCGTGATCCTGCCCTCCGCCTCGGCCCGGACGGCCAGCCCGCCGTCAGCCGTCGCGCCCCGATCTGGGCGGACGTGCCGGACGAGAAGTGGAACGACTGGCGCTGGCAGCTCAGCAACCGGGTCAACGACCTGGCCGAGATCGAGCCCATCCTCAACCTCACCGACGAGGAGCGCGAGGGGCTCTCGGCGCCCGACAAGTTCCGGGTCGACGTGACGCCCTACTTCATCAGCCTCATCGACCCGGACGACCCGAATGATCCGATCCGGCGCCAGATCATCCCGCTCGGGCGCGAGCTGGACGCGTTCACCGGGATGATGGAGGACTCCCTCGCCGAGGACCGCCACAGCCCGGTGCCGGGCCTGGTCCACCGCTATCCGGACCGGGTCCTGATGCTCGTCACGACCCAGTGCGCGAGCTACTGCCGGTACTGCACCCGGAGCCGGATCGTCGGCGACCCGACCCAGAACTTCAATCGCCGCGAGCACGAGGCCCAGCTCGAGTACATCCGCCGGACGCCCCAGATCCGCGACGTGCTCATCTCCGGCGGCGACGGCCTGACGCTGGCCCCGAAGCTGTTCGAATCGGTGATCCGCGGGCTGCGCGAGATCCCCCACGTGGAGATCGTCCGGATCGGCAGCCGGGTGCCCGTCTTCATGCCCCAGCGGGTCGACGACGAGCTGTGCGAGATGCTCGCCAGGTACCACCCGATCTGGATCAACCTCCACTTCAACCACCCGAACGAGATCACGCCGGAGGTGAGCCGGGCGGTCGACCGGCTGACCCGGGCGGGCATCCCGGTCGGCAACCAGTCGGTCCTCCTGGCCGGGGTCAACGACTGCGTCCACATCCAGCGCGAGCTCGTCCATCGCCTGGTCGAGAACCGGATCCGGCCGTACTACATCTACCAGTGCGACCTGGTCGAGGGCGCCGGGCACTTCCGGACGCCGGTCGGCAAGGGCCTCGAGATCATGGAGGGGCTCCGCGGTCACACCTCCGGCTACGCGGTGCCGCAGTACATCGTCGATGCGCCCGGCGGCGGCGGGAAGATCCCGGTCATGCCGAACTACCTGGTCAGCTACTCGGATCATAAGGTGGTGCTGCGCAACTACGAGGGCTACATCACGACCTACGAGGAGCCGACCCAGTACACGCCGCACGATCAGGCGAGCTGCCGGTACTGCCAGAACCCGCGCCCGGAGCCGGGCCAGGAGGGCATCACCGGGCTCCTCGACGGCAAGCGGATGTGGATCGAGCCGGCCGGCTTCACGGAGATCCACCGGCGTGGGAACGAGGAGCAGCACCGCCTCCAGGATCCCTCGAAGTGGGTGCCCTATGGGGTGGGCGCGATCGAGGGCCAGGCCGCTCCGCCGCTCCCGGTGATCTCGGCCGGGGATGCGCCGCCGACGAAGCCCGCCTTCGGGCCGGGCGAGGAGCCGCGACCGCGCGAAGGAGAGCCGACGGGCTCGGCACACGGGGAGCTGCTCTAGGGTCGTCCCGCTGCAGCCCTCGTCGTGGAGAGGATCGGCCGAGCGTAGGATCGGTCCATCGTCACCGGCGGACACATCCGGACGACGATCGCGTCTCATCACCGTGCGACAGCCGGGGAGAGAGGTGGTCCGCGTGTCCGATCCAAAGGTGCTCGAGCGGATCTCGCGGTGGGAGGCCGCGGGGTTGCTGGACGCGTCCACGGCGGAGCGGCTGCGGGCGGACGAAGCCGCAGCGCTGGAACCGACCGGCCAGGCCGCCGCCGGAGGCGCGACCGGCGTTCCGCGTCTCGTGACGAGTGGGACGCCCACCTGGATCGTGGAGTTCTTCGTCTTCCTCGGCGGCGCCCTGGTGCTCGGGGCCTGGCATTGGCAGATCTCGCAGTTCGGCGGCCCTGACACCGACCGTCTGAGGGCGCTCTTCGTCGGCTCGGCGATCCCGGCGGTCGCCTTCTCGGTCGCCGCCTTCGTGCTCCGCTCCCTGCCCGGCGCCCGAGGACGCGCCGCCGGCTTGCTCCTGCTGGTGGCCGGCGTCGAGGCCGCCGCTTCCGCCGCGTTTGCCCTCGCCATCATCCTGCCCGACCAGCAGACCGACAGCCTCGCGCTCGCATCACTCGTCTGGCTCGGGTTCGCCCTGCTGGCGCGGCGGGCCGTGGCGAGCTGGTCGACGACCGTGGGCCTGCTTGGTGCGATCGTCGCCTTCGGCTGGTTCGTCGGCGATTGGCTCCTGGAGCTCGCCTGGGGTCGGCCCGATCAGCAGTACGGCTCGCTCTCGGCGGCCGGTCCGGGCCCGATCCAGCCCCTGGCCGAGGCGGTCTGGTGGCTGATCGTCGCCGCGGGCGCCTACCTGGTCGTCCGCTGGGAGGTTCGGAGCGGGGTGGACTCTGCCGCGGGCCGGCGAGTGTCGCTCGCTCGGATCGGCACGGGACTGATCGCGGTCGTCGGGGTAGCTCGGGCGGCGCTGGCCGGGGACCGCTGGACGGTGGGTCACCTCGAGCCGATCGTCGGGGACCTGTTGATCGTCGCGGTCGCCGGGGGCCTTGTCTGGCTCGCGGCCCGCGATCGCTCGGGCGCGTGGCTCGGGCCGGCCGCCCTGGGGATCTTCATCGCCATCACGGACGTCAACGCCACCTACCTGGCGAGCGGCCTCGGCACCGGGGTCGCCCTCCTGATCGAAGGCCTGGCCCTCATCGGCATCGGGGCGGTCACCGAGCTGCTCCGACGGCATCTGGCTGCTGCTCGGACGGTGGGGGGCGGGTAGGCAGGCCGGTCCAAGGCCCCCGGATCCGACGGCTCCGCTACCGGATCGAAGGAAACGGCGCCGCGTCGGCCGGGAAGTCCGAGCGAGACGCCCGCTGGGAACACGGCGCCGACGGCACCGCCGTACACGACCGACATCGAGTCGCTGGTCTACCCTTCCCGCGATGACCGCCGTGGCAGCGCACCCATCGGAGCCCACCGAGCCAGCCCCGTCCGCCGCGGACCCGCCTGCGACCGCGCCCGAGCGCATCGTGAGCCGCGACAAGGCGTTCGGGCGGATCCTCGGGAGCGTGCCCGCGACCCGGCCGGAGGATGTCCAGGGCATCGCCGACCGGGCCGTGGCCGCGGCGCCCGCCTGGGCCGCGCGACCGATCCGGGACCGCCTGGCGGTCGTCGCCCGGGCCCGGGCACTCCTCATCGAGCGGATGGACCCGCTGGCCGAGCTCGTCGCGCGCGAGACCGGCAAGACGATCGTCGAGGCGATCCCGATGGAGATCACCCCGCCGGTCGACACGTGCCGCTGGCTCGAGGTCCACGCCGAGCGGTTCCTGCGCTCGGTCGACGCGGGGACGCCGCAGCTCATCCTGGCCGGCCGTCGGCACGAGCTCGCCTTCGAGCCCTACGGCGTCGTGGGCGTCATCTCGCCCTGGAACTACCCGCTCACGGTGGCCTCGGCCGCGATCCTGTTCAACCTGGCGGCCGGCAACGCGGTGGTCCACAAGCCGAGCTCGAACACTCCGCTCATCGGGCAGGCCTTCCGCGACCTCCTCGTCGAGGCCGGGGTACCGCCTGACGTCATGGCCGTGGTCCACGGTGGCGCCTCCGTCGGCGAGGCGCTCGTCGCGGCCCGCGGGGTCGAGAAGATCTTCTTCACCGGCTCGGAGCCGGTCGGCCGACGGGTGATGGAGCTGGCGGCCCGCGCGGCCGGCCATCCCAAACCGGTCGTCCTGGAGCTCGGCGGCAAGGACGCGATGGTCGTCCTGCGCGACGCCGACCTCGACCGCGCGGCGGCGGGGGCCGCCTGGGCCGGGTTCGGCCACGCGGGGCAGACCTGCGGCTCGGTCAAGCGGCTCTACGTCGACCAGCGGGTGGCCGCGGACTTCGAACGGCGGCTGGCCGCCAGGGTGGCGTCGATCCGGCCCGGCGATCCGCTCGACCCCGACACGCAGCTCGGGGCGATGGCCCATGCGACCACCCGGGATGCGGTCTCCGGGCTGGTCCGCGACGCCCTCGAAAGGGGTGCGCGGCTGGTCGCCGGTGGCCCCGACGCGATCCACCAGCCCGGCGCCGAACCCGAGGCGGTCGGCCACCTCGCGGCGACGCTCCTGGCCGACGTCCCGCCCGACGCTCGCCTGTGGGAAGAGGAGCTGTTCGGGCCGGTGATCGTCCTGGCGACGTTCCGCGACGAGGCCGAGGCGGTCTCCCTGGCCAACGATTCCCCGTTCGGCCTGTCCGCCTCGGTCTGGAGTCGCGACCTGCGGCGGGCGCGCCGGATCGCCGAGCGGCTCGACGCCGGGACGATCCTCATCAACGACCATCTGACGACGGCCGGCATCAGCCAGGTCGCCTGGGCCGGCCGGCGAGCCAGCGGATTCGGGATCTCCCGCTCCCGGTTCGGGCTCTGGGAGTGTGTCCAGGTGAAGTCGATCGCGACCGACCGCGGGATCCACGACCCGGCCTGGTGGCATCCCTACGACCGCCGCCTGGGCGACGGCTTCCGAACCGCGGTCGCGGTCCTCTACGGCGACGGCGGGCGCCGCCGGCTGGGGGCCCTGATCTCGGGCCGCGCCGGCCTGCGCGGCCTGGTCGGGCGGCTGGCCCGGAGCGCCCGGCGAAGCTTCGGGAGCCGGCGAGCGGCGCCGAAGGATCGGACCGCCCGCAAGGGCTAGCTCGTCGGGCTCCGAAGGACGTCGACCGCCTTGAGAAGCTGGGCGTCACCGGACGTCGCAAGGCCCGCCGTGCCCAGGGCATCGAGCTCGCCCGGTGTCACGATCGTCCCGGCCGGGGTGGATTGGAGCGCGATGTCCGGCTCGATCCCGTGCTTCCAGATCTCGCGCCCGTCACGGGTCAGCCATTCGACCGTCCCGACCAGGAGCGCCGATCCATCCGCCAGCGGGAACTCGTTGAGGACGGTCCCGGTGCCGAACGTCTTGGCCCCGATGAGCTTGGCCCGTTTCGCGTCCTGGATGGCGCCCGAGACGATCTCGGCCGACGAGGCGGTCCCCTCGTCGATCAGCACGGTGAGCGGGATCGTGGTCGCGCTGCCGCCCGGCTTCACCGGGATCCGGTTCTGTTTCCCGCTCCGGTCGCGCTCCTGGTAGACCGTCCCGGCCGCGATGAACTGGCTGGCCACGGCGACGGCCTCGCTCACGTAGCCGCCCGGGTTCGAGCGCAGGTCGAGGACGATCCCCGACGCGCCCGCCGCGCGGGCCGCCTTCAGCGCAGCGACGAGCTGGTCGCCCGCGTCCGTCGAGAACTCCTCGAGCCGGATATCGGCGAAGGTGCTGCCCGGGATCATCGCCCAGCTGATCGCCGGGACCGTGACCTTCTCGCGGACGATCCGCACTTCGATCGGGTCGACCGCGTCCTTGTGGAGCACCGACAGGGTGACCGTCGTGCCGGCCACTCCGCGGATCTTCGAGACGACCGTGTCGACGCTCTGGCCCTCGGTCGACACGCCGTCGACCGCCAGGATGTGATCGCCGGAGCGGAGACCGGCCCGGTCGGCCGGGCCGCCCGGGATGACCGATTGGATCACCGATGCCCCGTTGACGGTGTTCATGAGGGCACCGATGCCGACCACCGAGCCGCTCAGGCTCGTGTGCTCGTCGGCGACCTCCTTGGGCGTGAGGAACCGGGTGTGGTCGGTGTCGCCGACGGCGTTCACCAGCCCGTCGATCGCGCCGTAGGTCAGCGCGGTCGGGTCGAGGGCGGTCGGATCGACGAACTTGTCGTGGATGATCTGCCAGGCTTGCTCGAAGGTCGTGAACTCGGGCGGGAACGACCCGCTCGGCGCGGGCAGCGGCCCCGTGGCGCCCGTCCCGCCCCCGGTCCCGCCGCCGCTCGCCCCAGCGTCCCCGACCCACCAGCCGACGCCGAACGTGATGGCGATCGCCAGGAGGAACGCGAAGACGACCCGGACCGAGGGCAGCCGATCGCGTCCGGAACGACCCGGCGCCCAGCCTGCCGGGGCGGACCCGCCGGCGCCGGCCACGGGCGGGACGGGCAGCCACGGCGACGGCGTCGTCGCCGGCGGGGGGACCGCGGGCTCGGGCGGCGGACCGGACGTCGGCTCGGGGAGCTCGGGCGTCGGCCCGGAGGGATCGGTCGGTTCGAACATCGGTCGGTCTCGTCGGTCAGGGGCGGACGGCGATCGCGGCCAAAGGGCCGGGATCGGGCTCGCCGCCGCCAGTGTGCGGCAGGAGCGCCCGGAGTGGGTGGCGCACCGTGCGGGCGCAGCGAGACCGTGCGGGCGCTCGCGCGCCGGGACCCGCTAGACTTCGTCACGTTCACCGACCGTCCTGGCCGCGACGTCGGGCTTCGGTCCCGGCGCGAGGTCCCCAGCCGGCTGCCGAGCTCCGCCGGACCGCGCGCCCGCGCCGCCGCCGACCATCCCGTCGATGAGGCCCGACCCCTTGCCCGACCCGATGCGACCTGATCCGGATGCCGCCCCGGGCAGGCTCGTCCTGGGCCCCGTTCCGGCCGGTCTCCCGGATCCGAACCTCCAGCCGCCGAGCGTGGCCACGGCCGGCGACCCGTTCACGTCGGTCCGGGTCCTGCACCTCGTCGCCCGGATCGAGCGCGGGCGCCCGGTCCGGATCGCGGACGTCGCGGGCGCCCTCGAAGCGGTCCACCTCGACTGGACGTTCGACCCCTCGGTGGTCGCGGACATCCTCCTCCAGCTCCAGGCGAACTGGATGGCCGACTATCGGAACGCCGCGGGGATCGTCGTCGTCGACGGCCCGTACGGCCCGACCGTGGCGATCGAGGACTCCAGCCGGGTCGATCCCTGGCTGGTCCGGCAGGTCGAGCGTGCCGCGGCTGCCTGCCGTGAGGAGCTCGCCACGTTCAGCCGCCGCAGCGGCCGTGGAGCCACCGACTAGCCGCGGAGCGGCCGCTGCGCTTCATCGACGCGCGCGGTCGCCCCGCGGTCGGCCGAGCATCGCCCGGTGACCCTCGCCCACCCGCGTCCCGCAGCAGCGCCGGTCGTCGCGCGCCCGGCGCGTCCGGGTGCGATCCTCGAGCGACTGCCCGCGCTCGATCGGATCGCCCCGATGGACGCCGCCGAGTGGTTCCGCGATCGCCCTGGTCTGACCCTCCTCGAGAGCGCCCGACCGGGCCGGACGGCCCGCTGGTCGTTCCTGACCGCGGATCCGGTCGCGGTCCTCGAGCGGCCGACGCCGGGCCGGGATCCCTTCGCCGAGGCGCGCCAGCTCCTGGGCCGACTCTCCGCAGGATCGCCGGACCTCTCGCCGCCGTCCGGCGTCGGGGCCCTGCCGCCGAAGGTCCAGCCTCCGCCGTTCCTCGGCGGGCTCGTCGGCTACCTGGGCTACGACCTCGGATCGGCGATCGAGCCGCGCCGGACCGGTGCTCGGGACGACCAGGGCCTCCCCACGCTCCGGCTCGCCCTCCACGACTGGGTCGTCGCCTGGGATCGGTCGACCGGGACGGTTTGGCTCGGGGGACGGGCGCTCGACGGCGACGCCGACGCGCTCTTCCGGCGGCTGACCGAGGTGCGCGAACGACTCATCGGCCGACCCGTCGCCGGCCCGCTGCGAACGGAGGGCCAGCGCTCGTCGGTCGGGAGTCCAGCCTTCGTCTCGCGCCTCGATCGATCGGCCTTCGAAGCCGGCGTCGAGGCGATCCGCGACGCGATCGCCCGCGGCGAGATCTATCAGGCGTGTCTCAGCCGGCGCCTCGAGACACGGTTCGCCGGCGATCCGTGGCCGCTCTACCGGGCGCTCCGGACCGGCGATCCCGCGCTCTTCGCGGCGTTCCTCGACCTGGGGCCCGGGCCGTCCGGCGGACCGCGCGCCATCATGTCCGCCTCGCCCGAGCCGTTCCTCGCGGTCGACCGCGCCGGTCACGTCCGGACGGACCCCATCAAGGGCACCCGCCCGCGCGGCCTGACGCCCGAGGGGGATCGGGCCCTCGCCCGTGAGCTCGCGGCGAGCGCCAAGGACCGGGCCGAGAACGTGATGATCGTCGACGTCCTGCGCAACGACCTGGGCCGGGTCTGCCGACCGGGGACCGTTCGGGTCCCGCGTCTGTGTCGGCTCGAGCGGACGGCGGCCGTGCAGCATCTCGTCTCGACCGTGACCGGGACGCTGGGCCCGGACCGCGACGCGTTCGACCTGCTGGTCGCGGCGTTCCCGGGCGGCAGCATCACCGGCGCCCCGAAGCTTCGCGCGATGGAGATCCTCGAGACGCTCGAGCCGGTCCGGCGTGGCCCGTACACCGGGGCGGCGCTGTGGCTTTCGCCCGACGGCGGGCTCGGCTCGTCGATCCTCATCCGCACGTTCGTCGCCGACGGGGATCGGCTGACCCTCCACGTCGGTGGTGGGATCACCTGGCGGAGCGACCCCGCGGAGGAGTGGGACGAGACGGTCGCCAAGGCGCGCGGCCCGCTCGGGGCGATCGGTGGCCGGGAAGATCAGGCGACGGCCAGCGCCCCGTAGACGGCCGCGATCACCTCGTTCGAGAGGCGCTTGTCGACACCCCACCGATCCGCCAGCAGGACGATGACCAGCCCGAATCCCGGGTCGACCCAGAGGCGCGATCCGCTGGCGCCCATGTGATCGAACTGGCCGGGCGAGCCGGGCATCGAGCCGTCGAGGGTCGACTTCGCCCAGCCCAGCCCGTAGGTCGGCGGCCGTGGCGGGTCGCCGGCCTCGAGGACCCGGCCGGTCTGCTCGCGGGTCATCAGCTCGACGAATGGACGGCCGAGGATGCGGACGCCGTCGAGCCGACCGCCCAGCAGCATCGCCCGCCCGAAGGCCACGAGGTCGGCCGCGCTCGACGAGAGTCCACCGCCGGGCTGGTCGAGCGTGCTCATCCAGGCGTCGAAGATCGCCGCCTCGGCGTCGCTTCGGCCGACGACGTGGCTGACGGCCGACGGGTGGCCGGGCACGACGGGGTCGAACCCGGTGGCCGTCATCCCGAGCGGCCCGAAGATCCGCTCCGCCAGCGCCGCCCGGACGGAGGCGTGGCCACCGGCCCGGACGAGGAGCTCGCCGAGGACGAAGAACGAGTCGGAAGCGTACTGGTAAGCGGTCCCCGGGACGAAGGCGAGGGGCGTCGAGCACTGCGTCGCGAGGATCGCCGCGGCCGAGGGCAGGCCGCTGGCCACCCAGTCCAGGTCGACGAGTCCGGCGGTGTGGGTCAGCAGGTGCCACGCCGTGACGATCTCGCCGCCTGGTCCACCGGCCAACGGCCCGGGCGGCGAGAACTCCGGGATCCGGGTCCGGACCGGCTCGTCGAGTGACAGTCGGCCTTCCTCGACGAGCTGCAGGAGGGCAGTGGCGAGGATCGGCTTCGTGACCGAGGCGATCCGGTAGCGGTGGGCCGTCGTGGCCGGTCCCCCGGGCTCCGGGCCGAACGCCTCCGCGCGCACGAGTCCGCCGGGTCCGGCGACGGCCAGGACCGCGCTCGGCAGCTCACCCCGGGCGACCTGTCCGGCCAGGACGGCGAACGGACGCTCGAGCCGGGTCGCGTCGAAGTCCACGGGAGTGGCTGGGGGCGGCTCAGTGCGATGGGCCTGGCTCACGGTGCGTCCATGATGCGCCGCGACGGCTCCGGGCGCCGTCCGGCATCATGGCCCCGATGCCCAGATCGATCTGGCTCGACGGCCGCCTCGTCGATGCCGCCGGCCCCCACCTCAACGTGACCGACCGCGGATTCCAGCTGGGCGACGGCGTGTTCGAGACGGCCCGGGCGCGGCGCGGGGTCGTCGTGGAGCTCGACGAGCACCTGGCCCGGCTGCGCGAGAGCGCCGTGCTGCTCGACCTCCCCCTGCCGATCGACGACGAGTCGCTCGCCGCCGCGATCGACGAGCTGCTGCTGGCCGAGGGCCTGGCCGGGGCCGGGACCGATGGCCGCGACCCCGGCGATGCGGCCCTCAGGATCACCATCAGTCGCGGCCCGGCCGAGCAGCGCGGCCTCCTGCCGGCGGGCCGCGGGCCGCGGAACGGAACGCTGGCGATCCAGGCCTGGCCGTACGTTCCACCGACCCCGGAGCTGCTCGAACGGGGCGTTCGAGCGATCCCCAGCACGCTCCGGCGCGATCCCGCCTCGCCGCTCGCCGGGATCAAGTCGACCTCGCGGGCCGACTTCGTGTACGCCCGGCTCGAGGCGGCCCGGGCGGGAGCCGACGATGCCCTGTTCCTGACGCTCGAAGGTGCGCTGACCGAGGGGACGACGGCGAACCTGTTCGTCCTCGCCGGGCGGACGCTCGGGACGCCTCCGACCGACGCAGCGATCCTCGCCGGGACCACCCGCACCTGGCTCCTTCGACACGCCACGGCGCTGGGCCTGGAGGCGGCCGAGGTGGAGCTTCGCCCCGAGCACCTCCTGGCCGCCGACGAGGCGTTCCTCAGCTCGAGCGTCGCGGGGATCGTGCCGCTCACGGCCTTCGACGGCCAGCCGGTCGGCGACGGTCGACCCGGAGGCCGCACGCTCGTGCTTCGAGCCGCCCGCGAGGCCTGGATCGACGCCCTGTCGATGGCGGCCCTCCAGCCGGGACCCGATGACGGCGACGATCCGGATCGGCGCGCGGACCCGCGGCCCGCCGCCGACCGACGGCCGGGCGCCGGCCCCGGCGGGCTCGGGCGGGCATGACCCGGACCGAGCTCGTCGAGCGGACCCGCCGGCTCGTGGCCGAGGGCGATCGGCTGCGCGAGCAGCCCTCGCTGGTCGCCCTGCGGACCTGGCTCCAGCTGTCCGACGAGCTCCTCTCGGCCGCCTGGGGCTCGATGGATCGCTATCACCTCGCCTGGTTGTCGGTGGGCCGCCCGAAGGACGTCGTCCGCGGCCGACCGATGACCCGCGACGAAGAGGCGACCTACGTCCGGGAGGTCGCCGAACAGAAGACGGCCGCCCTGCGGATGAGCCTCGACGCGGTGGAGCGCCAGGGGATGCCGTTCCGCGGCGAGGACGGCGGGGTGGCGCCCGGCCAGGGGATGGGAGAGCTTCCGTGACGGCCCCTGGCCCCGCTGCCAGCCCCATCGTGCGCCCGATGACGCCGGCCGTCGGCCACCAGCGGGGCGTGCCCGCCCCGGACCCGATCGCACGGGACTACCTGCTCCTTGCGCTCCGGCTCGACCAGCGCATCCCGGGCATCGTCGATGGCTACTACGGCCCGGCCGATCTCAAGGCCCAGGTCGACCTGGAGCAGCTGGCGACGCCCCTCCGCCTGGCGGACGACGCAGCGGCCCTCCGCGAACGCGTGGCCACCGAGGTCGGCGAGCCGGACCGGCGCGCATGGCTGACGGCCCAGCTCATCGCGCTCGAGGCGAACGCCCGGGCGTTCTCCGGTGCTCCCGAGGGCCTCGTCGGGCCGGCCTACGCGGCCCACGTCGCTGCCTGCTTCGACCGGGCGCCGGCCCGTCGGAACGAGGCCGTCTTCGCGGAGGCCCGGACGGCGCTCGAGGTCCTCCTGCCGGGCCCGGGTCCGCTCGGCGATCGGCTGGCGCGATGGGACGCCTCGCTGGTCATCCCGGCCGAGCGGCTCCCGGCGCTCGTCGAGCGGCTCGTCGGGCGGTTCCGGGCCCAGGCCGCGCAGACCTTCGGGCTGCCGGCCGGCGAGGAGCTCCGGGTCGCATTCGTCACCGGGCAGCCCTGGACCGGCTACAACTGGTTCGACGGGGGGCGCCGCTCGCGAGTGGACCTCAACACGGATCTGCCGGCCCGGGTGCCGGATCTCGTGTCGGTCGTCGCCCACGAAACCTACCCCGGTCATCATCTCGAGCACGCCTGGAAGGAGGCGCACCTCGTCGACGGGCTCGGCCGGCTCGAGGCGAGCGCCCTCCTCATCAACACCCCCGAGTGCCTCGTCTCGGAGGGCCTGGCCGATCTGGGCCGCCGGTTCGCGGTCCCGGCCGGCGCCGAGCCGGAGCTGCTGGCCGAGCTGCTCGCGGAGGCGTCGTCGGCCGGCTCGTCCCCGGTCGGGTCGCCGGCGTCGGCGACGTCGTCGCCCGATCTCCTGGAGTTCGCCGTGCGGGTCGTCGCCGTCCGCCTCGCGCGCGCACGCCTGGCCGAGAGCGCGGTCGATGCCGCGCTGATGCGCCATGTCGACGGGCGATCGCACGAGCAGGTCGGCGACTGGCTGGTCGAGACCGCCCTGCTGACCCCCGAGCGGGCCGAGAAGCGGCTCGAGTTCATCGAGCACCCGCTCTGGCGGACGTACGTCTTCGTCTACTACGAAGGCGAGGCCCTCCTCCGGCGCTGGCTCGAAGCGGTCCCCGAGCCCGATCGAGCCGCCCGCTTCCGGCGCCTGCTCCTCGAGCAGCTCACCCCGACGGCGATCGCCACCGAGCTGGGGGTCGGCGCATCCCTGGCCTCGCCGCCGACGCGGGACCCGACCCGCGCTCGCTGAAGGCGGAACGCCCGGCTCCCTTTCAGAGCGCGCGGACGAAGAGCACCTTCTCGTCCCCGATCGCGTCGTAGTCCTCGTGGGCGGGGACGCCATAGATCGGCCGCGTCTGCGGGCCGTCCTCGATCCGATAGCCCAGCGCGCGGTGGAAGCCGATCGAGGCGCGGTCGCCGGCCCAGCTGACCGCGCGGACCTGGTGGGCCCCACGCTCTCGAGCGGTCGCGAAGAACCGCTCCTCGAGCGCCCGCC
>JBGPFS010000007.1:0-30835 GCA_041483455.1 Candidatus Limnocylindria bacterium
CGATGAGGCGACGATCCCGACCGCTGGACAGGTTCACGACGACCTCCGTGCGGGTCCCCCGCGCGACTGACGCCGGCGGGTGTCCGCGCAGTGTACGGGCGTCTGCCCGGACGCGCAACCGCATCGCTGCCGGCGCGGGATGGCGCCCCTCACTCGCCGCGTCGACGCGGTCCGGCGCCCGACATGCGATGACCGCCGGAAGGGCCGGCGGTCATCGGATCAGGCCGGTGGGCCCGCGACCGGGCCCGCGACGTGATCGGCTACCAGCGGTGGCCGGCCTGGAGGACCAGGGCCGAGCTTGCCAGCGCCGAAAGGGCCAGGAGCGTTCGGAAGGCCTGAGCCTTGAAGAGCTTCTTCATGGCTAGTCCCACCTGATCCCTGCGCCGAGTGTGAGAGCCATCGACGCCACCAGCGCCAATGCCCAGGTGAAGCGCGCCAGGTTCGCCTTCACAAGATCACCTCATCCGAGAGTGGTTCGTCTCCGGCCCGGCAACCGGGCGGCCGTCCCGCCTCGAGAGGCGGGAGGTCCCTGGCTTTGCGTCCCCGCCTCGCGACGGGTTTGCCCTGGACGGTCCTTCGACCGGAGACGTCCGTCGTCTCCAGCGCGAACGTACGGCCGAGATGGGGGCCGCTCCATGGGTCGTCGGTACCGGTCGGGTCACACCTTCGGGGGAGGTTCCTCGATGCACCACCGGGCGGCCGGGAGTCCCGGAGTCCGCGCCCGGGCCTCAGGCGGCCGTCGGGGCTCTGCCCGGCGACCAGCGCATCCCGGCGACGATGACCAGCGCGACGCCCAGCCCGATCATCAGATCGCCGACACTGAAGACGTTGGCCAGGGGCAGCCAGCCAGGCAAGGCGAAGACGTCGGTGAGCGGCGAGAGCGCCGGGTCCGGCAGGACCGCGCTGTTCGAGTAGACGGTGGCCGGGACCTTGTGGAGGGCGGCCAGCGCGGCCGGCGAGACCGGCATGAATCCTCCGTTGGCGGCGATGGCCGCGAAGTTCGCGAGCGCCCCGAGCGCGACGATCGGCATGCCCGCGACGCCGAGGTTACGGGCGAGCGCGAGGAGGACGAGACCAGTCGAGGCGACATAGAGCGGCGCACCAAGGTCGCCGACCCGCTCGGTGACGGGTGGCGAGAAGAGGATCACCTGGGCGGCGAAACCCGCGAACACGAGCGGGGCCCACCGGAAGCGGATCGCCGCGAGACCGGCGGGTCGGCCGCCGAGGGCGAGGCCGACGACCAGGCCGAGCAGGATCGCGTAGAGGATGAACATCCAGTCTCCTAGGAATCAGGCTCCGAAGACCGCACCGGTCGCGCCCACGACCCGTCCGATCGCTGAAGATGCCGGCTCGCTCACTCCGACCGACCCTTCGGGCGACGCCAGCCCGAGGAAGGCGGCCAGCTTCGCGGCGGGCAGCGGCCGAGCGAAGAGGTATCCCTGACCGAACTCGCAGCCGAGCGCCTGGAGCCGCTCCAGCTGGCCGGGCTCCTCGATCCCTTCGGCGATGATCCGCAGGTCGAGGGTCCGGCCGAGAGCCACGATCGCGCCGGCGAACGCCCACTCCTCCGACGACACGCCGGAGGGCCCGATGAAGTCCTTGGCGATCTTGAGGATGTCGACCGGGAACCGGCGCAGGTAGCTGAGCGACGAGTAGCCCGTCCCGAAGTCGTCGATGGCGATCCGGACACCCCGTTCGCGCAGCGCCTGGAGCTTGACGATCGACGCCTCGGTGTCGCGGAACATCGCGGTCTCGGTGACCTCGATGATCAGCCGGGCGGGATCGAACCCGGTCTCGCGGAGGATCGTCTCGACCTGTTCGAGGAAGTCGGCCTGCTGGAGCTCGACCGGCGACACGTTGACACTCAGGCTGAGCTCACGCCCGGGCACCAGGGCCTCGTTCCAGGCCCGAACGTCGCTCGCAGCCTGGGCCATCACCCAGCGGCCCAGGCCGAGGATGCTGCCCGTCTCTTCGGCGAGCGGGATGAACGCATCGGGCCCGACGATCCCGCGGACCGGGTGGCACCAGCGGACGAGGGCTTCGACTCCCATCGTGGTCCCGTCGTCGAGCCCGACGATGGGCTGGAAATACGTGACGAGCTCGCCGCGCGCGACTGCCCGTGACAGCTCCGACGACAGCTCGTGGCGGGCGATCAGGGCCGCGTGCATCGTGGGTTCGAAGACCGAGAACCGGCGCTTTCCCTGAGCCTTCGCCGTGTACATCGCCACGTCGGCGTTGCGGAGGAGCTCGTCGGCGGTCTGGTCATCGTGGCGCGCCATCGCGATCCCGATGCTCGCCCCGACCAGGACCTCGTGGCCAGCGATCGGGAACCCACCGCAGATCACATCGATGAGCCGGCGGGCCACCGCGACGGCCCGTTCCAGCGCGGGAGCGTCGACGAGCAGGACGGCGAACTCATCGCCGCCGAGCCGGGCTGCGATGTCCCCCTCGCGGATGCAGCCGCGGATCCGCTCGGCCACGGCCACGAGCAGCTCGTCACCGGCGGCATGCCCGAGCGTGTCATTCACGACCTTGAAGTCGTCGAGGTCGAGGAACAGGACGACCGGCCGGGAGTCGTCGATGCGGATATCGTGGAGGCGAAGGTCCACCTCCTCCGAGAAGAGCGACCGGTTCGCCAGGTCCGTCAGCGGGTCGTGGTAGGCCTGATAGCGGAGCTGCTCCTTGAGGTGGGAAAGCTCGGCCAGCGACTGCTCGAGCTGACCGTTCTCGAGCGCCACGGCGGCCTGGTTCGCGAGGGTCTCCAGGAGCCGCAGGTCGTCCTCGGTGAACCTCGTGCCCTCGGTCAGGCGGTTCACGATCGCGAGCGTCCCGATCTCGCCGGATTCACCCGTGAGCGGGGCGATCATGGCCTGGCGGATGACCATCACCCGCCCGCCCGGCGTCCGGGCCGGGGTCGCCAGGACCGGTCGACGGTCGGCGGGGTCACGGCCGTCGCCATGATCGCGGACCGGTCGGACGATGGGCGTCATCATCTCGGGTGGCGAGTCCTGCTGGGACGTGGTCCGGAGCGCCTGCGAGGCATCCGCGCTCGGGACGAGGACGATCTCGGCGAGCTCGGCCCGGAACATCGTTCGGGCGTGATCGAGAAGCGAGACGAGGGCGACGTCCAACTCCGGGGAGTGCTGAAGGATGCGGCTGGACTGGTAGAGCAGGTTCAGCCGCTCGTGCTTCTCGCGCTCGGAGACGTAGGCCCCGTAGGCCAGGAAGACCGTGACGAGCGGCACGACCAGGAGCCAGATCGCCGCCGAGTCGTGTACGAGGACCGACATCGCCAGCAAGGCGAGGCTCGTGTTCGCCAGCGCCACGAGCCCGCCGAACTGGATCATCTCGGGCAGCTTCTGGAACTGCGGCGCACCCCCCGAGAAGGTGATCGCGGCGGCGATCGTCACGCATCCCACGACGTTCGCGACGAGCGTCGCGACGATGGCCGCGATCCAGCCTCGGGGCTCCGGGTCGAGGTCGAGCCGCCCCACCAATCGAAAGACGGAGATCGTCACGACCGCCACCAGGAGGTAGTTCGAGACGTTGAAGAAGAGCTTGAGCATCGTCTGGCGCGACCCCAGGGCAAGCGCGGCCGTCGACCCCACCAGCACGGAGACGAGGTAGAGCTCCGGTGGGACGAGGAACAGTCCGAGGACCGCCGGCAGCTCGCTCAGCGAGAACGCGTGCGTCTCGCGCCGGAAGTGGACCTCGACCACCTTGAGCTCGGTCAGGAAGAACCCGAACGCGAGGATCGGCCAGGGCAGCTCGAATGGTCGGTCGAAGGTCGTGAGGCCGCGGACCTGGGTCAGGTAGCCCAGGCCGGCGAAACAGAGCAGGACGAGGGAGAACGTCAGGACGCGGACCACCGCGGGCGCCATGAGTGCACGCCGTCTCGCGATGACCGCCCGCGAGACCACGGCGATCCGATGTTGCGTCTCGAGCATTCCGCGGCGGACCTTGTGGACAGCCGCGCTCGGTCGAGGTGAAGCCACAGGTCCATTCTTCACGCGTCTTCGGTGTACCGACGCCCCACCGGTGGTACCCCCGCCGTGGTACCGATGGCCGCACGAGGCTTGGCAGGCCGGCCGTCCGGCGTCCCGTCCGGGCCGGCCTTCGGGCCGGCTCTGCTACCCTGACGGCCCGCGAACCCATCCCAGGAGCCCGACGCGTCGTGTCCGACCCTCGCGCCCGTACCCTCGTCGAGAAGATCTGGGACGACCACGTGGTCGTCGCCGAGCCGGGCGCCCCGGCGGTCCTCGGGATCGACCTCCACCTCGTCCACGAGGTGACCAGCCCACAGGCGTTCAGCGGGCTGCGCGACCGCGGGCTCACGGTCCGCCGACCCGACCGGACGGTGGCGACCGCCGATCACTCGATCCCGACCCACGACCGCTCGCTGCCGATCGTCGATGCCCTGGCCGCGGCCCAGGTCCAGATGCTCACCGACAACTGCGCCGAGTTCGGGATCCCGCTTCACGGCCTGGGCTCTCCGAACCAGGGCATCGTCCACATCATCGGGCCGGAGCTCGGGCTCACCCAGCCGGGCATGACCATCGTCTGCGGCGACTCGCACACGGCCACGCACGGGGCGTTCGGGGCGCTGGCCTTCGGGATCGGGACGAGCGAGGTCGAGATGGTCCTCGCCACCCAGTGCCTGCTCCAGCGGACGCCGAAGACGTACGAGGTCCGAGTCGACGGGCGACTCGCACCCGGGGTCAGCGCGAAGGACGTCATCCTGACCCTGATCGCCCGGATCGGGATCGCCGGCGGGACCGGCCACGTGTTCGAGTACACCGGAGAAGCGATCCGCGCCTTGACGATGGAGGAGCGGATGACCATCTGCAACATGAGCATCGAGGGGGGCGCCCGGGCCGGACTGGTCGCCCCGGACGAGACCACCTTCGCCTACCTCGCCGGCCGACCCCACGTGCCGGCGGGTCCGGCCTGGGACGCGGCGGTCGTGCGCTGGCGGGCGCTGCCGAGCGACCCCGGGGCGACCTACGACCGGGCGATCTCGATCGACGCCTCGACCCTCGAGCCGATGGTGACCTACGGGACGAATCCCGGGATGGGGATCCCGATCACCGGCCGCGTTCCCGATCCGGCGGCGGTGGCCGACCCGGCCGGCCGGCGCGCCCTGGAGCGGGCGCTCGAGTACATGGACCTGCGCCCGGACGAGCCGATCATCGGGCGGCCGGTCGACGTGGTCTTCATCGGCTCGTGCACGAACGGGCGGATCAGCGACCTCCGCCTGGCCGCCGCGCTGCTGCGCGACCGGACCGTCGCGAGCGGGGTCCGGGTGCTGGTCGTGCCGGGCTCCCAGGAGGTGAAGAAGGAAGCTGAGCGCGAGGGTCTGGACCGGGTCTTCCGGGCCGCCGGCGCGGAGTGGCGCGAAGCGGGCTGCTCGATGTGCATCGCCATGAACGGCGACCAGCTGGCCCCCGGCCAGTACGCGGTAAGCACGTCGAACCGGAACTTCGAGGGCCGCCAAGGCAAGGGTGGCCGGACGTTCCTCGCTTCGCCGCTGACGGCAGCCGCGTCGGCGCTCTCCGGGGTCGTCACGGATCCGCGGACCGTCCCGGGCGTCGAGGCCGCGGTCGGTCTCGGCGGCCGCTGAGCCGGATGGCAGCCATGGCCGAACCGTTCGTCACGTTCACTAGCAAGGTGATCCCCCTGCCCCGGGAGAACGTCGACACCGACCAGATCGTGCCCGCCCGGTACCTCAAGGCCACCGACAAGGCCGGCCTGGCCGAGGCCCTCTTCCGCGACTGGCGGTTCGAGGAGTCGGGCGCGCTGCGCGAGCCCCGCTTCGTCCTCGACCGGCCCGAGATGGCCGGGCGGCAGATCCTGCTCGCCGGCGGCAACTTCGGGGCAGGGTCGTCACGCGAGCACGCGCCATGGGCGCTCAGCGCCTGGGGGATCCGGGCGATCCTCTCGACGAGCTTCGCCGACATCTTCCGCAGCAACAGCCTCAAGAACGGGCTGCTCCCGATCGTGGTCGAGGCCGAGCGCCACCGCCAGCTCTTCGAGCGACTCGCCACCGACCCGGAGGCCGAGTTCACGGTCGACCTCGGGAGCCAGCTCGTCCACCTGCCCGGCGACGAGGATCTCCCGTTCGAGGTCGACCCGTTCGCCAAGCAGATGATCCTCGCGGGCACCGACGAGATCGGCTGGCTCCTCGGCCGGACCGCCGCCATCGACGCCTACGAAGCGGCCCACCCCGGCCGGATCGACACGCGCCTCGGCGCACGCTGACGGCGTCGGCCGGGCTGCGCGGATACTGGACGGCGTGACCTTCCTCGACTGGGCGATCGCGGGCCTCCTCGTCGTCGCGTTCATCGCCGGGATGGCCTCCGGGGCCTTCCCGCAGCTGGGCGGGCTCTTCGGCGCGGCGCTCGGCGGAGCGGTCGCGATCCTGGCGATCCTGCCGCTGGCCCGCGACTGGCTTACTTCGCTCGAGCCGATCGTCCGGACGATCGTCGCCGTGGGCGGCCTCGTCATCTGCGTCGCCTTCGGCGAGCTCTTCGGATCGGCGGCCGGGCGCCGGGTCCGCGAACGGCTGGTCGCCCACGAGTTCCTCGGCAGCGTGGATCGTGGGGTCGGCGGACTCGTCGGGCTTGCCCAGGGCATCCTGGTGGCCTGGCTCATCGGCGGGTTGATCGCGGTCGGCCCGATCCAGCAGCTCGCGGGGCCGGCCCAGAACTCGAAGCTCCTGCGCGCGCTCGGCGGGGTCCTGCCGCCGGCCGCGGAGATCGCCGGCGACGTGGGACGCTTCCTCAGCGCGAACGGTATCCCGGAGCTCTTCACCGGCTTCGAGCCGATCCCGGCCGCCCCGGTGACCCTGCCGACCGCGGCGGGCGCGGCGCGGATCGCCGCGGCCGCGCTCGGGGCGACGGTCCGGGTCCGCTCGACGGCCTGCGGCTCGATCCTGACCGGGACCGGGTTCGTCGTGAAGCCAGGCTACGTGGTGACGAATGCCCACGTCGTCGCCGGCGGCAGGGGGATCCAGGTGGGCCGGGATGGCGAGGCCCTCGTCGACGCCACGCCCGTCCTGTTCGATACGAAGCTCGACATCGCCGTCCTGTGGGCACCGGGCCTTCGGACGACGACCGTCGTCTTCGCGACGGCGGTCCCCGGCCGGGGCACGATGGCAGTCGCGCTCGGCCACCCGGGCGGAGCGAACCTGACCGTCGTTCCCGCCGCGGTGACGGCCTCGTACCTGGCCGACGGGCGTGACCTGTACGGGAAGGCGACCGTGACCCGGACGATCGTCGAGCTCCGCGCCGCGATCCGCGGCGGCGACAGCGGTGGACCGCTCGTCCTGGCCGATGGCACGGTCGGCGGCGTGGTCTTCGCCGACGCCCGCACAGACCCGAGCGTCGGCTATGCACTCTCGCCGATCGAGGTCGCAGCGCGGGTAGCGCCGGCGCTCGGGCGGGCCGCTGGCGTCGGGGTCGGGGCCTGCCTCCCGTGACCGCCGAGCCCGCACCGACGCCGGGCCTCGGGTCCGCGACCGAGGCCCTCGCCCGGCTGGCGGCCGAGGCCTGGGACGGAGCCCTCGTCGCCGACCCGATCCTGGCGACAGCGATCGGCGATCACCGGTTCGACGATCGCCTGCCGGACATCACCCCCGAGGCGGACGCGCGCGAGCGCGCGCGCCTGCAGGAGGTGCTCGCGCGAACGGGGGCGATCCCGGTGGCCGATCTCAAGGCCGCCGACGCCGTGACCCGCTCGGCGCTTCTCGCCTTCGTCGAGGGCAAGCTCGATCGGCTGGAGGCGGGCGACGCGCGCTGGGCGGTCGATCCCCTCGACGGACCGCAGGTCGGCCTCCTGAACATCCCGGCGATCCAGGGCGCCGAGACCCCCACCGAGGGGGACGTGCTGGTCCGCCGCTGGCGGGCGATGGGTCCCTGGATCGACCAGCATCGCGACAACGTCCGGGCGGCGGCCGGCGAGGGCCTCATCTCCCCCGGAGCGCCGATCCGCCGGGTGGTCGACGAGATCGACGACCTCCTCGCGCGCCCGGATGCCGACTGGCCTCTCCTCGCTCCGGCCACCGAGGTCAAAGCCGACTGGTCGGCGGCCGAACGCGAGCACTTCTCCACCGCCCTGGCCGAGGTCGTGGGCGGCTCGATCCGGCCGGCCTTCATCCGCTACCGGGCCACGCTCGTCGACGAGATCCTGCCGCGCGCCCGCCCGGACGAGCGACCCGGGCTCGGCCACGTCCCCGGCGGGGACGCCGCGTACCGGCGCCTGACCCGGGCTCACACCTCGCTCGACCTCGAGCCGGAGGCGGTCCACCGGATCGGCCTGGCCGAGGTGGAGCGGATCGACGCGGAGCTCGAGACCCTCGCCGGACGCGCCCTCGGGACACACGGCCACGCCGAGGCCCTCGTCCGGCTCCGGACGGACCGCGCGCTCCGCTTCGCGACCTCCGAGGAAGCGCTCGCGACCGGCCGAGCCGCCCTGGCTCGCGCCGAGGCCGCGATCGGCGACTGGTTCGGGATCGTCCCGCACGCCGCCTGCGAGGTCGTCGAGATGGCGGCCCACGAAGCGAAGCACTCGACGATCGCCTACTACCTCTCACCGGCGGCCGACGGCAGCCGGCCCGGCCGCTACTACCTCAACACGGCGGCGCCGGAGACCCGGCCGCGCTACGAAGCCGAGGCGCTCGCCTTCCACGAATCGACCCCCGGCCACCACCTCCAGATCGCGATCGCCCAAGAGCAGGCCGGCCTGCCGGAGTTCCGCCGGCACGAGGGCCCGACCGCGTTCATCGAGGGCTGGGGCCTCTACGTCGAGCGCCTGGCCGACGAGATGGGCCTGTATTCGGGCGATCTCGACCGGATCGGGATCGCCTCGTTCGACGGCTGGCGCGCCTGCCGGCTCGTCGTCGATACCGGCCTGCACGCACTCGGCTGGTCGCGCGACCGGGCCATCGCGTTCATGACGGAGCACACCGCGCTGGCCCCGAACAACATCGCCAACGAGGTCGACCGGTACATCTCGATGCCCGGCCAGGCGATCTCCTACAAGCTCGGCCAGCTCGAGATCAGCCGGCTCCGCGCCGATGCCCGGGCCGCCCTGGGCCCGCGGTTCGACATCCGCGCGTTCCACGACGCGGTCCTGGGCGCCGGGGCGATCCCGCTCCCCACCCTGGCCGAGATCGTCGGCCGCCGGTTCGCCGGAGGAACGGACGTCAGCCTCGGCGATCCGTGATCTGCCCCTGACGACCGGCACGATCGCGCGACGGCAGTCGTCGCTGGCTCACACGACGTGCGACTCGCTGGCCGCCCGCCCGGCCGAGAACCGCCCGAGCCCGAGCGACGAGATGTCGACGGTCCGGGCCCGTCCCTCGAGGATCAGCTCGGCCAGCAGCCGGCCGACGATCGGCGCGTGCTGGAAGCCGTGGCCGCTGAACCCGTTGGCGAGGTAGAGACCCGCCACGCTCGGGGCGGCGCCGATGATGGGGTGCCGATCGGGGGTCATCTCGTACAGCCCGGCCCAGCTGTGGGCCACCTCGGCCGTCTCGAGCGCCGGCAGGATCGACAGGGCAGTCGGGAGAAGGCGCTCGGCCACGAATCGCTCGTCGACCCACGCCTCCCACGACGGACGCTCGTCCGGGTCGCCCATCCCCATCAGGACGCCCGGCCCCTCGCGGTGGAAGTAGAAGCTCGACTCGGCGTCGATCACCAGGGTCCGCCGCTCGGGCGGGCCCGGGAACGGCCCCGTCACGAGCACGACCCGCGGCACCGGCTCGATCGGCAGCTCCACCCCGGCCGTCGCGGCCAGGAGGCCGGCCCATGGCCCCGCGGCGTTCACGACGATCCGGGCCGCGATCGTCCCGAGACTCGTCTCGACGCCGACGACCCGGCCGCCGGCCACGCCCTCGACGAGGATCCGCTCGGCGGCCACGCCCGTCCGGACGAGCGCCCCGGCCCGCCGCGCCGCCGTCGCGTAGCCGAGCGTCAGGCCGGACGGGTCGGCGATCCCGTCCGCGGCACAGAAGGTGGCCCCGATCACGCCGTCCACCACGATCCCCGGCACGACCTCCGCAGCCTCCGCCGGCGTGAGCAGCCGGACGTCCACGCCCAGGCTGCGCTGCATCGCTGCCGCCTCGCGGAAGGTCGCCCAGGCGGCCTCCGACCGGACCAGGAACAGGTAGCCGTCCTGGACGACGTCGAGGGGCAGGCCGTGGGTCTCGCTGAGCCCGGTGATGAGCGGGATGCTCGCCTGCGAGAGCTGGACGTTGACCCGGCTCGAGAACTGGTGCCGGAAGCCACCCGCGCAGCGCCCGGTGGAGCCCGTCGCGAGGGCCGCCTCGCGCTCGAGGAGGACGACCGTGCCCGCCCCGGCCGCCGCCAGGTGGTAGGCCGCGCTCGCGCCGACGGCCCCGCCGCCGACGATCACGACGTCGGCCGTCCGGGGCGGTTCGTGACCGGCGAGTCGCTCGGCTGGCATCGCCCCGCCATCGTAGCGGCAGGCGCGCCTACACTTGCGGCTCCCGTCCCGAGCCGCCGACGCGCACCGAGGATCCCCCGATGTCCGACCTGCCGAGCGCCGCCCATCCGTACGACCGCCCGATCGACCCGGCCAAGCGCCACTCCGCCGGCCTGACCCACGGTCCCGACCGCGCTCCGGCCCGGGCGATGCTCAAGGCGATCGGCTTCACCGACGAGGACCTCGCCAAGCCGCTCGTCGGGGTGGCCACGACCTGGATCGAGACGATGCCCTGCAACTACAACCAGCGCCGGCTGGCCGAGAGCGTCAAGCAGGGCATCCGGGCGGCCGGCGGCACACCGATGGAGTTCAACACGATCGCGGTCTCCGACGGCGTCTCGATGGGGACCGAGGGGATGAAGAGCAGCCTGGTCAGCCGGGAGGTCGTGGCCGACTCGATCGAGCTGGTCGTCCGCGGCCACCTCCTCGACGGCGTGGTCTGCCTGGTCGGCTGCGACAAGACGATCCCCGGCGCCGCGATGGCCCTCGGCCGGCTCGACGTGCCGGGCCTCGTCCTCTACAACGGGACGATCTACCCGGGCATCTACAAGGGCCGGAACGCCGACATCGTGAGCGTCTTCGAAGCGGTCGGCGCCTACCGGGCCGGCACGATCACGCTCGACGAGCTGTACGCGATCGAGAGCGTGGCCTGTCCCGGCGCGGGCGCCTGCGGCGGCCAATACACGGCGAACACGATGAGCACGGTCATGGAGTTCATCGGCCTCTCGCCGGCCGGCCTGAACGGGATCCCGGCCGAGGACCCGGCCAAGGACGCGGCCGCCGAGGCGAGCGGGCGGCTGGTCATGGATCTCCTGCGGCGGGACGTCCGGCCGTCGAGTATCGTCACGAAGGCGGCCCTCGAGAACGGGATCGCCGCGGTGGCGGCCACGGGTGGCAGCACGAACGGCGTGCTCCACCTCCTGGCGATCGCCCACGAGTTCGGGATCGCCCTCGACATCGACGAGTTCGGGGCGATCGCGGACCGGACCCCGGTCGTGGCCGACATGAAGCCGGGCGGCCGGTTCTCCGCCTCCGAGATGTACGAAGCGGGCGGGGTGGCGCTCGTCATGCGCGAGCTGCTGGAGCGCGACCTCCTCCACGGCGACGCGGCCACGGTCGACGGGCGGACGATCCGCGAGATCGCGGCGGCCGCCGTCGCGACGCCCGGCCAGGAGGTGGTCGTGCCGATCGCGACGCCACTCAAGGCGACGGGCGGCCTGGCGATCCTTCACGGCTCGCTCTCGCCGGACGGCTCGGTCGTGAAGCTGGCCGGCCACGAGCGGCGCTACCACCGCGGCCCGGCCCGGGTCTTCGACTCCGAGGAGGACTGCTTCGCGGCGGTCAAGGCCGGCGCGATCCAGCCGGGCGACGTCGTCGTCATCCGCTACGAGGGACCGGCCGGGGGGCCCGGCATGCGCGAGATGCTCGGAGTCACCGCCGCGCTCGTCGGCGAGGGGCTGGGCGACTCGGTCGCCCTCCTCACCGACGGCCGGTTCTCGGGCGGGACCCACGGGCTGATGGTCGGCCACGTGGCGCCCGAGGCCGCGCTCGGCGGGCCGATCGCGATCGTCCGGGAGGGCGATCCGATCGTCGTCGACGTCGACCGCCACGCCCTCGACCTCGACCTCCCGGCCGGCGAGGTGGCCCGCCGGCTCGCGGCCTGGACGCCGCCCGCTCCCCGCTACACCGGGGGGGTCATGGCGAAGTACGCGGCCCTCGTCAGCTCGGCGGCCCAGGGCGCGGTCACGACCGGCGAGCGGATGCGGGCGACGCTCGGCGGGCGTCGAGCCGGTCCCAACGAGCCGGGTCCCGGCGCCGGACCCACCAGCCCGGCCGGTCGTGGCACGATGGACGCATGACGAACGAGCGATCCCTCGAGGCGCCGGACCCGCTGCCGCCGGCCCCCGTCCCCGACACAGCGGCGTCCCGCATGCCCCGCGCCTTCGACCCGAACCGGCGCGGCTTCGCGGCGCCGCGACCCCCGGGCGGCGGCGATCCGGATCTTGCCCGGGCGCGCGTCGAGGAACGCCGGAACCTGCGCATCCTCATCGGGATGGTCCTGGCCATCGTCGGCGGCGGGTTCGTCATCAGCATCATCGGGCTGATCGCCGGCGTCACCGCCGGCAGCGGCGGTGGGATCTGACGGGCAGGCCGCGACCGGTGCCGGCTCCGGCGCTCCCCGGATGAGCGGGCCGCCTCCCCTCCCCGTCCCCGACGCCCGGGCCTTCGAGGCAACCCAGGGCGAGCTCGTCGACCTCCTCCGCGATCTCATCCGCCTCCGGACCGTGAACCCGCCGGGCGACGAGATCCTCGCCGCGCGGCACCTCGGATCCGTGCTCGCCGATGCGGGCATCCCGTCGGAGGTCGTCGAGCCATTCCCGGGCCGGGGCTCGATCGCCGCCCGCCTGCGCGGCGACGGGACGGGTGGGGCGCCGCTCCTCCTCCTGAGCCACCTCGACGTCGTGCCCGCGCCCCCGGAAGGCTGGACCCACGACCCGTTCGGCGGCGATCTCGCCGATGGCTACGTCTGGGGACGTGGCGCGGTCGACATGAAGGGGATGGTCGCGTTCGAGGTCACGGTCCTGCGCCTGCTCGCCGACGCCGCACGCGCGGCCGGACGCGATCCGGCCAGCGATCCGATCCCGGGCCTGCGGCGGGACGTCCTGTTCGCGGCCACGGCCGACGAGGAGGCCGGCGGCCTCCACGGCGCGGGCTGGGTCGTGGAGCACCGCCCCGAGTGGCTCCGGGCCGAGGGGGCGCTCAACGAGTGCGGCGGCGTCTCGGCCGAGTTCGGCGGCCGCCGCTTCTACCCGATCGGGGTGGCGGAGAAGGGCTACGCGGACTACCGGATCACGGTCCACGGGACCTGGGGCCACGGCTCGATGCCCCGCTCGGACAATGCCGCGGTCCGGGCGGCGGCGATCGTCGGCCGGCTGGCCGAGCCCGGCGAACCGCGCCTGACCCCGGTCATGGCCAGGTTCTTCGGCGCGCTGGCGGACGAGCTCGGTGGCCCCACTGGCGACCTCGTCCGGCGGGTCGCCTCGCCGGACGGCGGCGAGAGCGAGCGGGCGATCGGGCGGCTATGCGACGAGCGGTACGGGCGAGCCGTCCGGGCGCTCCTCCGGGACACGGTCTCGCCGAACGTGCTGTCCGCCGGCGTCAAGTACAACGTCATCCCCGGGGTCGCCCGGATCGAGGTCGACTGCCGGACCCTGCCCGGGACCGACGAGGAGGCGATGCGGGCGGAGCTCCGGCGCCGGATCGGCGAGGAGCTGTGGGCCTGCTGCGAGGTGGAGGCGTTCCTGGTCGGGCCGGCCGTCGAGGCCTCGCTCGAGACCGATCTCTACCGGACGCTGGAAGCCACGCTCCGCGACCACGACCCGGACGGGACGCCGGTCCCCGCGATGGCCCCCTTCGCCACCGACGCGAAGCACACGCTCAAGCTCGGCGTGCCGACCTATGGCTTCTCACCGCTCAGGCTCGACCCGGCCGAGCGGTTCCTCGAGCGCTTCCACGGGGTCGACGAGCGGGTCTCGCTCGACGCGCTCCGGTTCGGCTTGCCGGTCCTCCACGACGTGGTCCGCCGCTTCTGCGGCTAGGGTCGTGCGGCGCGGCCCGGCCGGGTCAGGGCTCGCGGGGCGCCTGGATGAGCCGCCCACGCCGGGAGATCGCCCGGGTCGCCAGGGCCGCGACCCCCATGGCGATGAGCGCCCGCTCGGCCGTGGGCATCGGCCGGACGGCCGACAGGAACTGGTCGGCGCGGCCACGGTCCACGACCCGGAGCATGGCGCGGCCACGGCGGGTGAGCTCGAGGGCGCGGATCCGGCGGTCCTCCGGCTCGAGCCGGCGCTCGACGAGACGACGCTTCACAAGGCCATCCACGAGTCGCGAAGTGGCTGACGGCGAGCGGCCGATCGCGTCGGCCAGGTCGCTGACCGTCGTTGTGCCCGAGTCGGCGAGGACGTACAGGGCGGCCAGCTGGGTGAAGCCGAGGCGCAGGGTCCCGAGCTGGAACGCGAAGCCGATGACGAGCTCCCGCCAGAGGGCGCGACCCATCGCCACGCGCTCGGACAGCTCGCGCGGGTTCTGGGAGCGCAGGCCGGCCGCGACGATCGGGGCCGAGAGATCCGCCTCGAACATCCGGGCGATCGCCTGCCGTGGCGTGGTGGACCGGTTGGGCACGCGCATCGCGCCGAGTGTGCGGCCCCTGCCCGATCGATGCAACCCTGCACCGGCTTCCCATCGTGGCGCCCCCCGGGGCGGCTACCGTGGATCGAGATGGTTCGCTTCGCATTCGTCTTCCCCGGCCAGGGCTCCCAGTCGGTCGGGATGGGTCGTGAGCTCGCCGCCGCTTCGCCGGCCGCTGCCGCGGTCTTCGCCGCCGCCGACGCCGCCCTCGGGGAGTCGATCACCGCGCTCGCCTGGGACGGTCCGTCCGAGGTGCTCGACCGGACCGAGAACGCCCAGCCTGCCCTCCTGGCCACCTCGATGGCCTACCTGGCGGCCCTGCGGGAGCGCTGGGCCGCGGGCGGGGTGGCTGAGCCGGAACCGGTGTTCGCGGCAGGCCATTCGATGGGCCAGTACAGCGCCCTCGTCGCGGCCGGTGCGCTCGACCTCGGAGACGGGATCCGGCTCGTCCGCGAGCGGGGTCGCCTGATGCAGGCATCGGGAGCGGGTCGCGAGGGCCGGATGGCGGCCATCATCGGCCTCGATGACGCACGGCTGCCGGAGCTGGTCGGTCGGGCGAGCGAGCGCGGCATCTTCGGGGTGGCGAACCGGAACTCGCCGGGCCAGGTCGTGGTCTCGGGCGAGCGGGCTGCCGTGGAGGCGAGCCTGGCGATCGCGAAGGAGCTGGGCGCGAAGCGGGCGATCGAGCTGCCCGTCAGCGTCGCGGCCCACTCGCCGTTGATGGCCGAGGCGGCCGACGGGATGCGCACGGCCCTCGCTTCGGTGACCTTCCGCGACCCGCATCCGCCGGGCGTGGCGAACGCCGACGCACGGCCGTTGACCACCGCCCAGGGCGCCCGGGCCGAGCTCGTCGAGCACCTGACGGCCGGTGTCGACTGGGTCCGCGCGATCGAGTCGATGGTCGGCGGCGGGGTGACGACGTTCGTCGAAGTCGGGCCGGGCCGCGTTCTGACCGGCCTGATCAAGCGGATCGCCCCTGAAGCGACGGCCCTCGCCGTCGACGATCCAGCCGCCCCCGACCGCCTCGCCGTTCCGTTCATCAGCCCCGCCTGACAGGAGATCGCCCACCCGTGCGCAGACCCGACTACGACCGCCGCGTCGTCATCACCGGCCTCGGCGTCATCAGCCCGATCGGCAACGACATCCCGACCGTCTGGTCGAACCTGGTCGAGGGGGTCTCCGGCCTGGGCGAGATCACGAAGTTCGACGTCAGCCGGTACGAGGCCAAGGCGGCCGGCGAGGTGAAGGACTTCGACCCGAAGGCCTGGCTCGACCCGAAGGCGGTCCGCCGAACGGAGATCAGCCTCCAGTACGGGGTCGCTGCAGCGAAGCAGGCGCTCGCCGATTCAGGCTTCCAGATCACCGACCAGAATCGGACCGAGGTCGGGGTCGTGTTCGGCTCGGGCGCCGGCGGCCAGAACCTGATGATCGAGAACTGGCACATCCTCCAGGATCGCGGCCCGCGGGCGGTCGCGCCGACGTTCATCGCGAACAGCCTCGTCGACTCGACCTCCGGGATGATCGCGATCGAGACGGGCGCGATCGGCCACAACATCTGCATCGTGTCGGCCTGCGCGACCGGGACCCACAACGTCGCCGAGGGCGCCGAGGCGATCCGGCGCGGCGATTGCATCGCCGTGATCAGCGGCTCGACCGAGATGCCGCTCCTGGAGGTCGCACACGCCGGCTTCGGGAACATGCGCGGGCTCGGGATGCCGCTCCCGGGCGGCGGGCTGGACACGATCGCCCGGCCGTTCGACCTGACTCGTGACGGCTTCGTGCTGGGCGAGGGGGCGGGCAGCCTCTTCCTCGAGGACCTCGAGCTGGCGAAGGCGCGCGGAGCGCGGATCTACGCCGAGATCGTCGGCTACGGCTCGGCCGCCGATGGCTGGGACATGATCCAGCCCATCGAGGGTGGGGCGGGATCGGCGCGGGCGATGAAGATGGCGCTGGATCGGCGCGGCGTTCCGGCCGACGAGATCGACCTCATCAACCCCCACGGCACCTCGACGCCGCTCGGCGACAAGCGCGAGGCCGAGGCCATCTGGACGGTCTTCGGGTCGCACACCCCGAAGATCGCGATCAGCGCCACGAAGTCGATGACCGGCCACATGATGGGCGCCGCCGGATCCTTCGAGGCGGTCGCGACCGCGCTGTCGGTCGCACATCAGACCGTGCCCGGCACGCTCAACTATCGGGAGCCCGATCCGGAATGCGACCTGTTCGTCGTCGCCGAGACGATGGAGCGGCCGATCCGGAGCGCCCTTTCGAACAACATCGGGTTGGGCGGCCACAACGGCGCGGTCATCTTCCGCCGCTACGACGGCGACTGACCGGACCCGTACGCCGAGCGCCGGCGCCCGAAGTCCATTCCGCCGGGCTCGCTACAATCTGAGCTTCGCTGTCCGCCCTCCGGCCGAGCGCCCAGGCGGTCGCCCGGGCCCCCGCCCAACAGCCACCGCGCCCGTGAGGTGACGATCGTGCCCAGCCAGGATCCCGCCCGCCGAGCCGTCGCGACCGGATTCGGCGCGGTCATGCCCAACGGCAACGACTTCCCGACCTACTGGCGGAACCTTCAGGCCGGCGTAACCGGCACCCGCACGATCTCGAGCTTCGATGCGAGCGGCTTCGAGGTCCGGATCGCGGCCGAGGTGATCGGCTTCGACCCGAGTGCCCACATGGACGCGAAGATGGCCCGCCGGATGAGTCGCTACATCCACCTGGCGATGGCCGCCGCCAAGGAGGCCGTCGCCGACGCGGGGCTGGACTTCGCCGCCCTGAGCCAGGAGGCGCGCGACCGGGTCGGGGTGGTGGTCAACACCGCGGGCGGCGGGATCGAGCAGATCATCGACGGGACCCACGTCCAGGACTCACGTGGCCCGCGGTTCGTCAGCCCGTTCGCCGTGCCGGCCCTGTCGGGCTCGATGGCCGGCTGCATGCTCTCGATGGAATGGGGTCTGACCGGACCCGTCATCGCCCAGGTCGCGGCCTGCGCCTCGTCGGTCATCGCCTTCCAGGACGCTCTGCGCCTGATCGCGACCGGCGAGTGCGACGTGGTCCTGACCGGCGGATCGGAGGCTCCGGTCCTGCCGATGGCGGTCGCCGCCCTCGGCAACATGGGCGCGCTCTCGAAGCGGAACGACGATCCGGGCCGCGCGTCCCGCCCGTTCGACCGCGACCGCGACGGCTTCGTCCTGGGCGAGGGCGCCGGCGTGGTCGTCATCGAGTCGCTGGCCCACGCGCTCGACCGGGGCGCCACCCCGATCGCGGAGATCCTGGGCGGCGCCCTGACCTCCGACGCCTTCCACATCAGTGCGCCCGAGCCGACCGGCCGCGGGGCCACCCGGGCCATGGTCGGGGCGATGCGCCAGGCGGGCGTGGCGCCGGACGAGATCGACTGGATCGTGGCCCACGGCACGTCGACTTCGCTCAACGATGTGACCGAGACCCGGGCGATCAAGGCGGCCTTCGGCGACGCTGCGAAGCGGGTCGCGATCAGCTCGCCCAAGTCGATGACCGGGCACCTGGTCGGGGCCGCCGGGGTCGCCAGCACGCTCGCCGCTCTCGGTGGACTGCGCGACCAGGTGATCTCGCCGACCGCGAACCTGGAGCACCCCGACCCCGAGTGCGATCTCGACTACGTGCCGCTGGTCGCCCGCCCGGCCAAGCTCGACACGGTCATGGTCAACGGCTTCGGCTTCGGCGGCCAGAACGCCGTGACCGTCTTCCGGCGCTACGCCGGGTAGGTCGTCGCGGCTCGCTCGGGGCGATCGGGGCTACCGTCGCGCCCGGGTCCGGTGGCGCTGCCCGGTCGCGCATCGAACCCGCGCAGGCGCAGGGAGTTGGTCACGACGCTCACCGAGCTGAGCGCCATCGCGCCGGCGGCGAGGGCGGGGTTGAGCGTGATCCCGAACGCCGGCTGGAGGACGCCCATCGCGACCGGGATCAGGACGACGTTGTAGGCGAACGCCCAGAACAGGTTCTGGCGGATCACCCGCATCGTCGCGCGAGAGAGCTCGAGCGCGGCAGCGACCCCGCGCGGATCGCCCCCGATGAGCGTGATGTCGGAGGTCTCGATCGCCACGTCGGCGCCCGTCCCGATGGCCACCCCGAGGTCGGCCTGGGCGAGCGCGGGCGCGTCGTTGATGCCATCGCCGACCATGGCCACTCGCCGACCGAGCGCCTGGAGCGCCTCGACGGCGGCCGCCTTGTCGGCGGGCAGGACCTCGGCCCGGACCCGCTCCGGCGCGATGCCGACCCGCCGGGCGACCGCCTCGGCCGTCCTCCGGGCATCGCCGCTGACCAGCCACGTCTCGACGCCCAGCCGCTCGAGCGCGCGGACCGCTTCCGGGGCCGAGTCCTTGAGCGGGTCGGCGATGGCGACCACCCCGGCGGCCCGACCGTCGATCGCCACGAGGACGCCCGTCGCGCCCTCGGCCGCGAAGCGATCGGCGTCGGCGACGAGGGGTCCCGGATCGATCCCATGATCGGCCAGCAGGCGGAGGTTGCCGACCAGGACCGTTCGCTCGGGGGCCGGTCCGACGGTCGCCTCCACCCCGTGGCCCGCGATCGCGGTGAAGTCGCGGACCGCCCGGAAGCCCAGCTCGTCGAGCCGGGCCCGGGTCACGATCGCGGCCCCCAACGGGTGCTCGCTGCCGCGCTCCGCGGAGGCCGCCAGATCGAGCAGCCCGGCGGGGTCGAAGCCGGGCGCCGTCACCACCTCCACGACCGCCGGCTTGCCGAGCGTCAGCGTGCCGGTCTTGTCGAGCACGACCGTATCGATCCGGTGGGCCGTCTCGAGCGCCTCGCCGCCCCGGACGAGGATCCCCGCCTCGGCGCCGCGTCCGGTCCCGACCATGATCGCGGTCGGCGTGGCCAGGCCCATCGCACACGGGCAGGCGATGACGACGACGGTGATGAGCGACACCAGCGCATGGGTGGGCCGCGGCTCCGGTCCCACCGCGAGCCAGATGAGGAACGTGAGCGCCCCGAGTCCGAGCACGATCGGGACGAAGACCCCGCTGATCCGGTCGGCCAGGCGCTGGATCGGGGCCTTGCCCCCCTGGGCCCGCTTCACCAGCTCGACGATCCGAGCCAGCGCCGTCTCGCGCCCGACCCGGGTGGCCCGGAAGACGATCGTCCCCGTCGTGTTCAGCGTGGCGCCGATGACCTCGTCCCCAGGCGACTTGACGACCGGCATGGCCTCGCCGGTCAGCATCGATTCGTCGACGGCCGAGGAGCCCTCGACGACGATCCCATCGACCGCGACCTTCTCTCCGGGCCGGACGCGGACCAGGTCGCCCGGTCGAACCACGGCCAGGTCGACGTCGAGTTCGTCGCCATCGCGGAGCAGTCGGGCGGTCTTCGCCTGGAGGCCGATCAGCCGCCGGATCGCGCCCGTCGTCCGGCCTTTCGCCCGGGCCTCGAGCCAGCGGCCGAGCAGGATCAGGCCGACGATGATCGTGCTCGAGTCGAAGTAGGTCTGCGGCTCGAGGCCGGCCGCCCGGACGAACTCCGGGAAGGTCGTCACCACGACCGAATAGCCCCACGCGGCCGACGTCCCGACGACGACCAGCGTGTTCATCGTCAGGCCGCCGTGCCGAGCCGCCCGCCAGGCGGCCTCATAGAAACGGCGGCCCGCCCAGAACTGGATGATCGTCGCCGGCCAGACGACGATCCGGTTCAGCGTCTCCATCGGGACCGCGTTCTGCGGCCAGAACGTGATCGCCATGATCCCCGCGGCCACGGCGATCGAGACGAGCGCCTTCACGAGCAGGCCGCGCTGCTCCCGCTGGCGCTCCCGGGTCTCCGTGTCCGCTTCGAACTCGAGGGCGTCGGCCGCGTCCTCGCCGGCCTCGCGCACGGCCGTGGCCTTCAGCTCGTAGCCGGCCGCCTGGATCGCCCCGACCAGCTCGGTGCGGCCCGCCACGTCGGGCAGGTAGCGGATCGTGGCGACCTCGGTCGCGAGGTTCACGACCGCGGTCTCCACGCCCGGCGTCCGGCCCAGGAACCGTTCGATCCGGTTGACGCACGAGGCGCAGGTCATGCCGGCGATCGGCAGCTCGATCTCGGCGAACGGGGCCTGGCTCCCCGACTCGATCCGGTCGGCGGCGGTTCCGGAGAGCGGGTGATGCGCGGTCGTCTTCATACTCCGGGGGAGTATACCATCCGGCGTGTCGGACCGCGGGGCCGGCGGCCTCATGCCACCGGCCGAATGCCCTGCTAGGCTGCTCCCATGGGCCGTCGCTCCCCCCTGCCGTCCCAATGATCGGGTCCGCCGTCGTCGCCGCACCCTGGGGGCCGATCCACCTCGCGGCGGAGGAGGATGCGCTCCTGGCGCTCGAGCTGACGGCTACGGAGGCATCCTTCGCGGCATCCTGTGCGCGGCGCCTCGGCGGGCCGCTCGTCGCGCGCGCCGCCTGCCCACCGGCGCTCCGGCGGCGGCTCGACGCGGCGAGCGCGGCGGTGCGGGCCTATCTCGCCGGCGATCCGCACCCGATCGAGCGGTTGCCGATCCGCCTGGTCGGGCTCTCCGCCTGGGACCGACGAGTGCTCGATGGGGTCCGGACGATCCCGCCCGGCACCGTGACGAGCTATGGGCGGCTCGCCCGGATCGTCGGCCGACCCGGCGCGGCGCGAGCGGTCGGCGGCGCGGTCGGACGCAACCCGATCGGGCTGGCCATCCCCTGCCATCGGGTGATCGCGGGCGACGGGACGCTCGGTGGGTACGGCGGCGGATGGTTCGGCGGGCGGGAGGCGCTGCTCGAACTGAAGCGGACCCTGCTGGCCGGCGAGGGGATCGCCCTGCCCGCCCGCGACCTGATCGGCTGACCGGGGGGCGGCCGGGCCTACCTGTCGCATCGCCGACTCCCCGTGGGTTCGGCAGAGGACTGTGCCCCGGTGTCGGCCGCGGCGTAGAGTCCGGGCATCGGAATGACCGTTCACGACGAGGAGACAGGTCAGATGGCGAAGAAGCGGTTCGTCGACGACGAGAAGACCCACGAGCCGACCATCCCGGCCGTCGACACGACGGAGCCGGGCGAGAGCGAGGACACGGAGGGTCATTCGCTCCTGGGTGCCGAGTACGCCTCCGCGATGGCCCGTGAGCGCGCGGTCGCCGACGCCGCATACGCCCGAAAGGCCGGCCTCGTGCGCGATGCGAAGGCGGGTAGCGAGTCGCGGAGCCTCCTGAGCAGGCTGCGCCGCAAGGGTTGATCGCCGGTCGAGCGCCGCGGGCGGGCCCCGCGGCGCGGCCGACCCTGCGCACCACGTGACGACGGGGTCGCGCTCGTGCGTAGACTGCCCGCCATGAGCAGGCGCGTCCTCTCCGTCCCCGACCGGACCGGCCCGTGAGCATCCTGCGCGCCTACCGGCGGCTGCTCGGCAACGGTCCGCTCGTCCGCCTCCTCGGGGGCGAGTTCGTCAGCTCGATCGGCGACTGGCTCTACCTCGTCGCGCTGCTCGTCGTCGTCTACCGAGTGAGTTCCGACCCGGTCCTGCTGGGGGTCGTCGGCGCCGCCCGCGTCCTGCCCTACGTCCTGCTCTCGATCCCGGCCGGGATGGCCGCCGATCGGTTCGACCGGCGCCGGATCCTCCTCGCGACCGACCTCGCGCGCGGGGCGATCATGCTCGTCCTGGCCTGGCTCGTCGGGACGGGCGGACCCCTCCCCGTGATCGTCGCGCTGGCGATCCTGGCGACCTGCTTCTCGACCTTCTTCGGCCCCACGATCGGCGCCTACCTGCCGTCGCTCGTGCGCGACGAGACGGAGCTCGGCCCGGCCAACAGCGCCTGGTCGAGCCTCGACAACCTCGCGTTCATCGTCGGGCCGGCGATCGGCGGGCTGCTCATCGCGGCCAGCAGCCTGGAGTTCGCATTCGTCCTCAACGCGGTCTCGTTCATCGTCGTGGCGGCGGTCCTCTGGCGGCTGCCGAGTCCCGTCCGGGCAGTGCCGACCGTCGCCGAAGGGTCGGCCGCGGTTCCCGAGGCGATCGTGCCCGGGGCCGAGACGTCGGCGGCGACCGGGCCGGGGCTCGCGCTCCGACCGCTCGCCGGCCTGGCCGTGGTCGACATCGTCGTCGGGTTCGTCTTCGGCGGCCTGTCCGTGCTGACCGTGGTCCTCGCTGTCGATCACCTCCACGCCGGTGAGGAGGGGACCGGCTACCTGAACGCCGCGATCGGGATCGGCGGCCTGGTCGGAGCGATCCTGGCCGGGATCCTCGTCGTGCGACCGCGACTCGGCATCCCGCTCATCGGCGGCTCGATCGGACTGGGGGTCGGGCTCGTGGTGCTTGGCGCGACGGAGGCGCTCCTGCCGGCGCTCGTCGCGATGGCCGTCGCGTCGGTCGGCAGCCTCGTCGTCGAGGTGACAAGTACGACGATCTTCCAGCGGATCGTTCCCGACCGCATCCGGGGTCGGGCGCTGGGAGCGATCGCCACCGTCTCCACGCTCGCCTACGCCACCGGCTCGTTCCTGTTGCCCGTGCTCGCGGATCCGGGCCGCCTGGGTGCTGCGCCCGTCCTGGCCGGGTCGGGTGCGCTGGTCGTGCTCGCGGGGATCGTGGGGGTGGCCCTGGTGGGTACGGCGGGCATCGCCGGCCCGACGGCGGAGCTGGCGACCGCTGCCGCCCATGTCGCTGCCCTGCCTCTCTTCGCCGGGGTGGCGAGTGGCCGCGTCGGCGCCGCCTTCGCCCGCGCAGCGGAGCGGACGGTCGCGGCCGGGACGGTCGTCGTCCGCGAGGGCGATCCCGCAGACCGGTTCTACGTCATCCTCGAAGGGACGTTCGCGGTCACCCAGCGGCAGAGCACGAGGCTCGGGATGTACGCCGGACCCGGGTCCCCGGCCGAGCCTTCGAAGCGGCTGCGGACGATGGGCCGCGACGAGGTCTTCGGCGAGCTGGGCCTGCTGAATGCCGCACCGCGCTCGGCGACCGTGACGGCCGAGACCGACGGTCGTCTTCTCGCCCTCGACGCGGCGGACTTCCTCGAGCTGGTGACCGCCGGCGCCGACCTGGGGCCGCGCCTCCTCGCCCTCCATCGGGGCTCCCACTGATCGTCGGGCCGCGGGGCGTCAGGTAGATGACAGCGCCTGGGTCACACATCGTGCTGGACGCACCGGCGTCGCCGGCCCAAGATGACCGCACTCTCCGGCGTCGGTTCGGGGACTCGAGGCGACAGGAGCATCGACATGAGCAAGAAGCGCGACTCCGACGAGGTCTGGCGGACCAACGCCAAGGGGCGCGGTGGCGAGGACCTCACCCGCGGCAAGGCGGGCGACGAGGACGTCGAGGGCCACGCCTTCCGCGCAGCCCCGGATGGGGCCGTGGCCAAGGCGGCGGCCCGGAACGCCGGCGAGGACGAGGATGTCGAGGGCCACGCCTTCCGCGCCGCCCCGGACGGGGCCGTGGCCAAGGCGGCGGCCCGGAACGCCGGCGAGGACGAGGACGTCGAGGGCCACGCCTGGCGGGGCTCGGGCCCGAACAGCCGAGGCGAGTAGCCGGACGGCCCGATCCTCCCTGGAGGGTCGATCGAATGCGAGACGCCCGCCGGCAGCCCGGCGGGCGTCTCATGTGTCCAGTCGGTCGGGCCCGCAGCTGGCGGACCGCAGCGTCCGGCCCCGGGCCTCAGCGGTCGGGGGATACCCCCGTCGCGGTCGCCGCGAGGATCGTCTTGACCTCGAACGGGGTCGCCGTCGGGTGGCGACCCCGGATGAGCGCCGCGAGGCCGGCCACGTGGGGCGCGGCGAAGCTGTTGCCCGTCGCCACGATCCGCGAGCCGTCCTTCCAGGCCACGTCGACGTCCACGCCGTACGCTCCGAACTCGACCGGCGGGTCGGGGTTGTAGTACCAGGTCCAGGGATCCGCCACATCGTGCGCGGCGACCGAGATCACCGAGGCGAACAGCGACGGATACGACGGTCCCGGGACGTTGTTGGCCGCACTGACCAGCAGGACGTTCGCGAAGTAGGCCCGGTCGGCCAGGTCGTGCAAGGTCCCGAAGAGCGCGTCGCTCTTCGAGCTCAGGCTCAGGTTGACGACACTCGCCCCGTGCTCGATCGCCCAGTCGAGGCCGGCGGCGAAGATGATCCCCTTGCCCCGGTTGTCCGGGCCCAGGACCCGGATCGAGACGATCTCCGCGGCCGGCGCCAGGGCGTGGACGATCCCCGCGCAGGCGGTCCCGTGGCCCACGACGTCGAGCCCGGCAGGATCGTCGACGACGACCGGCTCCTCGTCGCCCGGCTCGACCCGGACGCTCGCGACCACCCGTCCTCCGACGGCCGGGTGGTCGCGCTCGACTCCCGAATCGATGATCGCGACGGTCACGCCCGCGCCGTCGGCGCCGCCGAAGATCCCCGCCCGGTCGACCGGCCCGAGCGGAAGCGGGTGGACGAGCCCGCCCCGGCGGTCCCCGACGAACGGTTCGCTCCAGGCGGGAAGGTAAAGCTCGGTCAAAGGTAGAGCTCGGTCACCTGGACCGGCGCCGGATCTTCCCGCGCTCGGCGTGCCGGGCGAGCGCGTCGAGGAGGTCGACGACGAGCTCGAGCTGGGCTGGATCGGCTCGCCGAACGCGGGCGATCCGTTCGGCGAGCTCCCAGAGCCGCGAGTCGTCGTCCCGGCCGAGGTCGGCGGTGGCGGCGGCCACGAGCGACTCCACCGCTGCCGTGCCCGCCGCCCCGTCACCCGCCGCCTGGCCGGCCAGCGCGGCAAGCGCGCTGCGCAACAGGACCGCCGTGTCGCGCTCGACCCGGCTGGCGCTGATCGCGATCGCCGCCTGGCGGGCGAAGACCGCCGCGAGCTCGATATCGCGCAGGGTGAAGGCGGCCTGGTTCCGCTTGTCCAGGACCTCGAGGACGCCGATCGTCCCGCGCTCGTCGGCGAGCGGAACCGCCACCATCGAGCGCGGCACGTAGCCCGTCTGCTCGGCCGTCTTTCGCCCGAAGCGCCGGTCGTGCTCCACGTCCGCGAGGGCCAGGCTCTGACCGGTCGTGTAGACGTAGCCGGCGATCCCCTGGTCCGGCGCGATCGAGACGCCGACCACGCCCTGGCCCTGCAGACCGGCGGCCACCTCGAAGACCAGCCGGTCGGCGGACGCGTCGTAGAGCGCGATCGAGGCCGCCTCGGCATCGAACAGGGCGACCGTCGCCTCCACCACCGAGCGGAGCACGGCCTTCGAGCCCTCACCCTCGAGCCAGCGGGCGGCCTCCGTCCGGACGGCGATCGCCCGGAGGAGCTCGAGCGCATCGGCGTCGAGGCGGTCGGTGGGACGGTCCGTCACGGGGCGATCGTCGGGCTCAGCGCTCGGCCGCCCGGGCGAGCCGGTCGAGATCGGGGATGAGCAGGCTGTCGCGCTCGACCACGATCAACCCCTGGGCCACCATGTCGGCCAGGAGCCGGTTCACCGTCTGACGGGTGCCGCCGATCATCGAGGCCAGGTCCGATTGCGTGTACGGCCAGTCGAGCCGGACGTCCGTCGTCCGCTCGGGGTCGGCGTCGCGGGCACTCCGGACGATCCGGCTCGCGAGCCGGCCCGGGAGGTCCAGGAAGTGGAGCTCCTCGACGTGGCCGGTCAACCGGCGGAGCTCCCCGACGAGCCCGGCGAAGAGCGCCTTGCGGAGCAGGGGCTCCGTGTCGATCAGCTGCTCGAACGGCTCGCGCTGCAGGACGAGCGCATTCGTGGGCTCGGCTGCGACCGCCGTGGCGCTGTGGGGCGAGCCGTCGAGGAGCGCCAGCTCGCCGAAGAAGTCGCCCCGCCCGAGCGTGGCGATGATCGCGCCATCCTCGCCCTCGGGTGACGGCAGGACGATCTTCACCGCGCCCGATTCCACGATGTACAGGCTGTCGCCGGGATCGCCCTGGTGGAAGATCGTCTCGTTCTTCTTGAAGCGCCGGACCCGGAGCGTGGCGGCGCAGACGCCGAGGATCTGGTCGTCGACCCTCGTGAACAGGGCGCACCGCCGCAGCGCATCGAGCGCAAAGGACGTTTCGACGGTCCCAGCCAATCCTTACCTCCGCCCGCTGCCTCGCTGCCCGACAGGACACCCCCGGAGGGCGTCATCGTACGCGCCTTCCGGGGTGCTATCGAGTGAGCGAGAGACGGAGCCGCCCGGGGCGCCACCGTCGGGCGGCGCTCCGGGCGGAAGACGGGCGACAGGGAGGACCGGGGGGTCAGTCCTTCTTGTGGGGGCGTCGCGCTTCCTGCTCGAACTGGCGGTCGCGGAGGCTCCGCTGGATCTCCTGCTCGCGGGCCCTGGCGAGCTGGCGGCCGAGCGCCGGGTTCGGCAGCAAAGAGTGGCCCTCGACATCCTCGTCGCCGGCGTTCCGGGCCGCCGCCTTGGCCACGGCCCCGTCCGGGGCTGCGCGGAAGGCGTGGCCCTCGACATCCTCGTCGCCGGCGTTCCGGGACTTGGCCCGGGACTTGAACTCGTCAGCTTCGCGCTTGCTTCTCATCTGGACGCTCCTGTCGCCTCAGGTCCTCGGGCAGATCCCGGGAACTGCGCTCATCTTGTGCCTGCGGCACCGGTGAGTCCAGAGTGCATGCGACCCGAGCGCTGTCATCCACCTGACCGTGCGGGCGTCGGTCGCTCGGTCGGTCGGCGCTAGGCGGGCGTCGGAGGCGGCGGGGCGCCGGAGCAGTCGTTCGACCCTGCCGGCGCGACGAGACCCTAGGTCCGGGCGACCGGCCGCATCGGGTAGACACCGATCACCACCGGGGCGACCGGGTCGAGCTGGAGCTCGTAGCCGACATCCCCGGCCCGCAGGAGCTCCCCGAGGATCCGGCCCTCGCGCGGCGGGAGCCCGACGAAGATCCGTCCGCCGTCGAGCTGGATCGGGACGACATCGTCGTCGACGGTCGCGATCCCGAAGCGGCGGCGAAGCTCGTGCATCGGGATGTACGAGCGGCTCTTGATGAAGCGTCGAAGCTGGGCCGGCGTGCAGTTGCCGTCCAGGGCGCCGTTCGGCGACAGCGTGCCCGCCGGGACCGCGATCGGTGCGGAGGCGGTGGGCCCGGCGAGCGATTCGGGGAGATCCGACGTCCGGGCGGACGGGATCATGGGTGCGATCGCCTCCGCATCCGAGACTGCGGCCGGAGTCGCCTTCGATACGTCCGGGGCGGGAAGCTCCCCCGCCGCCAGCAGGGAAGGCGCAGAGCCCGAGACGAGCAGGGCCGGCGCGTCGCTGGCCCCCTGGTCCTCGGCCCGGAGCGAGATCGACGCCGGTGCGACGACCTCGCCGGACGGCGAGGGAGCCTCGGGTACCGGGCGCGCTCCGCGGCGCAGTTCGGGCGCGCGGGGACCACGGTGATCGCCGTGGCGCGGCCGACCTCGGCCGCCTCGACGACTCATCGAGACGCTGGCTCGGCGCCGCAAGGGCAGCGCTGGAAGGGTTCGGACATCTGGCGGACTGGGCTTTCCGGCTCGATGCAGGTTCGCCGCCTCCCAGCGGCGTGCCGGGATGATACCGCCGACCCGCCGAGTGCGCGCGCGGGAGGTCCTCCGCCGGACGAGACGGGGAGCTACCGCCCGTCGACGACGTAGAGGTCGAGCGGCGACCGGTTCAGCACGACTGGACCGTCGGCCCCACAGACCACGATGTCCTCGAGCCGCGCGCCGTATCGCCCCTCGAAGTAGATCCCCGGCTCGACGCTGAACACCGCCCCCTCGACGAGGGGTTCGGCGTTGCCGGCGACCAGGTATGGCTCCTCGTGCCCCTCGAGCCCGATCCCGTGGCCGACCCGGTGGAAGAACCGTGGGCCGTAGCCCTCGGCCTCGATGATCCTCCGGGCCGTCGCGTCGATCTCCTCGCAGGCCACGCCCGGGCGGACCGCTTCGGTCGCGGCTGTCTGGGCGGCGCGGAGGACCGCGAACAGGTGGAGGAAGCTCTCGTCGGGGCCGAGGGCAGGATCGCCGCCGGTGACCCACAGCGTGCGGGTCGTGTCCGAGCCGTACCCCTCGAAGGCGCCGCCGATGTCGAGGACGATCGGCTCCCCGGCCCGGATGATCCGATCCGAAGCGACATGGTGGGGCGAGGCGCTGTTCGGCCCGGAGCCGACGATCGCGAACTCGGCGAGCTCGTGGCCCTCGGCCAGGAGCCGCTCGCGCACCTCGCGACTCACGTCCGCCTCGGTCCGACCGACGAGGGGCCCCTTCGCGATCTGCAGGACGACCCGGTCAGCCGCTTCGGCGGCCAGCCGGAGGAGCTCGATCTCATCGGGGTCCTTGGCCATCCGGAGGGTCCGCAGGACGGTCGAGGCGACCTCGAGCCGGGCGCCGGGCAGGGCGGCCTGGATCCGCAGCACGAAGGTCGCCCACAGCCGGTCGCTCACGGCGAGGCGCCCGAGCGAAGCCGCCGGACGGCCGAGCGCACGGGCCACGAGCTCGGCGACGAGGGCGACCGCATCGTCGGTCTCGTCCCAGGTCGCGACCTCGACGGCTCCACCGGCGACGGACGGGCAGGCTCGCGCCGGCGCGACCTCGAGGCGCGGGCAGACGAGGGTCGCCGGGCCGCGCGCGGGAACGACGAGCATGGTCAGGCGCTCGAGCGGCATCGCGGCGTAGCCGGCCAGGTAGCGCAGGTCCGCGCCGACGCCGACCAGGAGCGCGTCGAGGCCCGCCGCCGCCGCGCCGGCCCGGGCGCGCTCGATCCGCGCCTCGAAGCGCGGGCCCGGGATCGCCACGCTCAGCCGACGACCGCGAGGATGTGGTGGAAGATGTCCCGTGCCGCGACGACGCCGATCGGCCGGTCGTCCTCGACGATCGGGATGTGCCGGAACTCGCCGACCGCCATCTTGTGGATCGCCACGGCGAGCGTCTCGTCGTGGCGCAGGACCACCGGGTCGCGGGTCATCAGGTCGCGGACGACGAACGACGAGAGCCGGATCCCGGCCGCCTTCACCACCGCGTCGCGGTCGGTGAAGATCCCGATGAGCTCGTCCCCGGCCATCACCAGCAGGCAGTCGACCGACCGGTCGTGCATGAGCTGGATCGCCACGTCGAGCGGGGTCGACGCCTCGACCTTGAGCGGCTCGCCGAGGCCGAGGGCGTCGAGATGCTCGCCCAGGAGGTGACCCTGGAAGTCGATGGCGTCCTGCGGAGTATCGGACGCGCGCAGGTCGGCGCCGCATTCCTCGCAGATGTCCTCGCCCGCGAAGTTCCAGTGCTGGCAGACCGGGCAGAGCATGGGAACCTCCTCGCCTCGTCCAGCGCTACTCGACGATCCAGGTCTCGCCGGCATGGAGGAGCCGGCGGAGGTCGCCCGGGCCGCGCTGGGCGATGGCTTCCTCGATCTGGGTCGTCATCAGCTCGTCGTGGGTGGGTCGCTTCGCCTCCCAGATCACGCCGACCGGGACCGGGAAGTCCGGCCAGTAGATCCGGCTCAGCATGAAGGCGATCAGCGGGTCGGTCTCGTCGTGGACGAGCAGGTCCGCCTCGGTGATCCCGTTCTCACCGAGCGTCACGACCTCGGGCTGGTGGCCGTTCAGGCGGATCCCCCGGTCGCGGTCCTTGCCGAAGATCATCGGCGCCCCGGGCTCCAGGACGAGCATCCGGTCCTCGCGCACCTCGCGGTCGGTGAAGGCCCGGTGGGCCCCGTCGTTGAAGATGTTGCAGTTCTGGAGGATCTCGACGAAGGCCGAGCCGCGGTGCCGACCGGCCCGCTCGAGCGTCCCCTGGAGGTGCTCGGTGTGGGTGTCGACCGAGCGGGCGATGAAGCTCGCCTCGGCCGCCAGGGCGAGAGAGAGCGGGCTGACCGGGTGGTCGATGGTGCCGGCCGGGGAGGACTTCGTGACCTTGCCGAACTCCGAGGTGGGCGACGCCTGGCCTTTCGTCAGCCCGTAGATCCGGTTGTTGAACATGCAGACCTTGATGTCCACGTTCTTGCGCAGCGCGTGGATCAGGTGGTTGCCGCCGATCGAAAGGGCATCGCCGTCACCGGTGATCACCCAGACCATCAGTTCCGGCCGGGCCGCCTTGAGCCCGGTTGCGAGGGTCGGGGCGCGGCCGTGGATGGAGTGGAAGCCGTACGTGTTCATGTAGTACGGCAGCCGGCCGGAGCATCCGATCCCGGAAATGAAGACGATGTTCTCCTTGGGGATCCCGAACTCGGGCATCGTCTTCTGGGTCTGGGCGAGGATCGAGTAGTCGCCGCAGCC
>JBGPFS010000008.1:0-28037 GCA_041483455.1 Candidatus Limnocylindria bacterium
CCCGACCTGCCGGCCGGGGCGCATGCGTATCCCGCGACGGCGGCGCTGGGCACGAGCGCCCCGACCCCCGACCCGGCCACCCTCGTGGGCAAGGAAGTGCCGAGCTTCGAGCTGGGCCTGGGGGCGACCGCCGAGGTCACCGCGGTGGACCAGGCGACGATCACCGCCCTGGCGGGCCCGCGGCTGGCCGCCGCCGTGACGGCCGACGCGGTCCTGGTCGAGGGGTCGACCCGGATCGTGGTCGGGGACGGCCGGATCGACGGGGCGGCCGTCATCTTCCCGGTGACCGTCCAGGGCCTGGAGATCCACCGGCTCGACGAGGCCGCGCTCCGGGCGCGCATCTCGGGCCGCTCGCTGGATGAGGCTCGGCGCCTGCTGGCCGACGTCGGGAGCGTGGGCATCGAGACGTGGCCGGGCTACGTGTCCTCGATCCCGACCTTCGGTGCCCGGGTCACGATCCGGATCGTTGGCGGCGCGCCCGCCCCGTCGCCGTCGCCGTCGCCGTGAGACGGCTGCTCGGGATAGACCTCGGGGAGAAGCGGATCGGGGTGGCCGTCGCCGACGAGGATGGAGCGGCCGTCCCGCTCGTGACGCTCCGCCGGGGCCGTCGGGCCGAGGCGGACGTGGCCGCGCTCGAACGCCTGATCCGCGACCAGAGTGTGGTGGAGCTGGTCGTCGGCCTGCCGTTCGAGGCTTCGGGGTCGGAGGGCGGGCAGGCGGCCCGGACGCGCGCCTGGGTCGCCGAAGTCGCACCGGCGCTCGAGGTGCCCGTCTCGTTCCGGGACGAGCGTCTGTCGAGCTACCTCGCCGAGTCCCGGCTGGGACCGATGCGGCGTGGCCGCTCGGGCGGTCCACCGACCGCTACGCAGCGTGGCGTCTACCGGGCCCGGGTCGACCGCGAGGCGGCGGCGATCATCCTCCAGGATGAGCTCGATGCTCGCGCGGCGGCCCGACCGGCCACGGGGCCGGACCGATGACCATCCGGCGTGGCGACGGCCCGCGTGACCGTCGCCACGGCGAGCCCCGGTCGGGCGCGCACCGGCTCCGCGGGGTGGACCTCGACGAGGAGCACTACGCGCAGTCACCGGCGACCGGCCCGTCCTACGTGGCCCGATCGACGCGCGGAGGGAACCACCGGCGGGGGCGTCCGGTCGGCGCGATCCTGCGGGTCGTCGCCTTCCTGGTCGTCCTCGGGGCGGTCGTCCTCATCGCCTCGCTGACCCTCCTCCGCCCGATGGTCAAGAGCGTCGTGGTCGACTGGGCCGCCAAGAACCCCTCGGCGCTCGGCTATCCGTTCGTGGCCGATCTCGTCCGCGAGGATCTCGGATCGGCGCTCACCGCGCCGGCCGGGAGCGACCATCGCGACCAGGCGTTCACCGTGGTCGACGGCGACAGCGCGCGGAGCATCGCGGACCGGCTCCAGCAGGCCGACCTCCTGACCGACGCCCGGGCCTTCGTGTTCATCGCGACCGAGCGGTCGCTGACCGGCAGCCTCGAGGCCGGCACGTTCATCCTCCGGGCCGACATGACGCCGGATCAGCTCGTCACGGCGCTTCTGGTGTCCAAGGACTTCGCCGTGACCATCGGCCTGCGCGAAGGCCTCCGGCTCGAGCAGATCAGCGCGCTGCTCGAGACGCTGCCACTCACGATGGACGTCAAGGTGTTCTACGACGAGGTGAGGAAGCCCCCGAAGATCCTGCTCGACGACTATCCCTGGCTCGACCTGCCGAGCGGTGCCTCGCTCGAGGGCTACCTGGCCCCGGCGACCTACCGCGTTCTGCCCGACATCACGCCGGACGAGCTCGTTCGGCGGATGCTCGACCGGTTCTACGAGGCCGTCGGACCCGATCGCCTGAAGGTCCCCAAGGATCGTGGGATGACCTTCTACCAGGTCCTCACGCTGGCCTCGATCGTCGAGCACGAGGCGGTCCTCGACCAGGAGCGGCCGCTGATCGCCGGGGTCTACCAGAACCGGCTGGACAACGCCCCGAGGATCCTCAACGCGGATCCGTCCGTCCTCTACGCCAACGACACGATGCAGCTCGCGAAGCTCAGGTTCGAGGATTGGAAGACGTACGCGTTCTGGACGCTGCCCAGCGGTGCGCTCAAGGCGCTCCAGCTCCCGGCTGAGCTCGCCGGCTACCAGAGCTACCTGGTGGCCGGGCTGCCGCCAGGCCCGATCTGCACCCCGACCGCCGCCTCGATCGATGCCGCCCTCAAGCCGGATGACACGGCCGGCTACTTCTACTTCGTGGCGATCCCGGATGGCAGCGGCAGGCACGCTTTCGCGAAGACCTACGCGGAGCACCTGGCGAACCTGAAGAAGTACGGGTACCGATGAGCGTCGAGCGGGTCGAGCGGGTCGACCGACCCCCGCGACCGGACGACTTCGCTCCGCCGCCCGGCGCGGCCGACCGGGCCGGCTGGGCGGCCGCCGATCGGACCGCCCGGCCTGTCCGCCTCGGGCGACTCCGCGAGCGCCTTGCCGGGGCCGGGCTCGACGCCTACTTCGGGATCCGACCCGAGCACGTCCGCTACCTGACCGGCTTCGCTCTCGGCGACGGCGAGGAGAAGGTCGCCGGCGTCTCGGGCTGGTTCCTGGTCGGAGCGGACGACGTGCTCCTCTTCGCGGACAGCCGGTACGCCGTCCAGGCGCGGCGCGAGGCGCCCGAGGCTCGGCTCGAGCCGGTCTACAACGACCTCGACGCCCGCTGGCCCGAGCTGGTCGGCTCGCTCGGGGCCCGGCGGATCGCGGTCGAGGCCGACGCCGTCAGCCAGGCCCAGTGGGCGCGGCTGACGGCCGCGGCGCCGGACGTGGAGCTCGTCCCCGCCGGCGGGTGGCTCGAGGCGGACCGGGCGACCAAGGAGCCGGCCGAGGTCGAGCGGATCGCCGCCGCCTGTGCCGTCGCCGACCGGGCCCTGGCGGCGCTCCTGCCGGAGATCCGACCAGGCGCGACCGAGCGAGAGCTCGCCCTGAGACTGGAGTGGCTGATCCGGACCGGGGGCGCCGACGGACTGGCATTCGACGTCGCCTGTCTCGGGGGCCCGGAGGCGGCGCTTCCGCACGGCTCCCCGGGCGACCGTCCGGTCCGGTCGGGGGCGGTGCTCCTGTTCGACTTCGGGGCCCAGGTCGACGGCTATCGGAGCGACATGACCCGGACCCTCTTCGTCGGCGAGCCGACGAGCCGCGACCTGGATCTCCACGTGCTCGTCTCACGGGCCCAGGCGGCCGCGCTGGGCGCCCTGGCGGCGGCGCTCGAGGATGTGGCCGCCGGGCGGTCGGCGACCCTGCCGAACGGGCGCAGCATCGACGCGGTCGCGCGCGGGGTGATCGACGCCGCAGGCTACGGCGAGCGGTTCGGCCATGGCCTCGGCCACGGGATCGGCCTGGCGACCCATGAGGCTCCTCGCCTCGGCCGCACCGGCGGCGAGTCGCCGCTGCCGAGCCCGACCGTCTTCAGCGTCGAGCCGGGGGTCTACCTGGAGGGCGAGACCGGCATCCGGATCGAGGATCTCGTCGCGCTCGACGCCGCGGCCGGTCGACTCGAGCGGCTCACGCGCTTCCCGCCCGGGGTCATCGTCGTCGGGGTGTAGGCTCAGCCACCAAGGAGGCCGCATGTACCGCATGGATCCGGATCGATTCTTCGTCGGAGGCTGGCTCGGCTCGCTCGTCGGCATCGCGCTGGTCGCCCTCTTCGTCGGGCTGCTCGTCCTGGCGGTCGCCTGGCCCATCTATCACCTGACCCGGCGCACGTTCGCCCCCGGTCATCGCGACGAGGGCGCCGGTCCGGCTGCCCAGCCGGGTCGTCCGGCCGTCGACCCGGCGCTCGACGAGCTGCGGCTGCGGTTCGCCCGGGGCGAGATCGACGAGGCCGAGTTCGAGGCGCGCCGGCGGGCCCTGGGAGCCTGACCCCACGCTCCTGGAGGCGCCCGGGGCCTCTGGTACCATCGGCCCCGACACCACCGATCGACCGAGCCGGGCGGCCCTGCCCGCGACCCGCTCCGGTCGCCGCACCCAGGAGCCCACTCCGATGATCAGCACCGGCGAACTGCGCAAGGGCGTCGCGATCGAGCTCGACGGCGACCTCTGGCAGATCCTCGACTACCACCACATCAAGATGGGACGGGGCTCGGCCCAGGTCCGGATCACGCTCCGGAACATCAAGCGGGGCCAGACGGTCGAGCGCTCGTTCCAGGCCGGGACGAAGTGGCCGCGCGCCTCGATGGAGCGCCGACCCGTCCAGTTCCTGTACCGCGACGGCGACGACTTCCACTTCATGGACACCGACACCTACGACCAGTTCATCCTGACCGCCGCGCAGCTCGACGAGGTCGCGAAGTACCTCAAGGACGGGATGACGCTCGACCGGACGAGCTACCAGGGCGAGACGATCGGGGTCGAGCTGCCGGTGACCGTCGACCTGGCGGTGACCGACACGGAGCCCGGCTTCGCGGGCGACACCCAGACCGGCGCCCGGAAGCCCGCCACGACCGAGACCGGTCTGGTCGTCCAGGTGCCGATCTTCGTCGAGAGCGGCGACACCATCCGGATCGACACCCGGACCGGCGAGTACCAGACGCGGCTCTGAGCCGGCGCCGAGCGGGCATCCGGTGACCGATCGCCGCGCCGAGCCGCCCGACTGGGCGCTGCCGGCCTGGGATGCGCTCGACGGCGGGCCCGGCCCGGAGGCCAGCCCTGGAGGCGAGCGTCAACCACGGCTCCTCCCTGGCGAGCGGCTCACACCTCGGGGGCCGTCCGAAGCGTGGGCCGGCGCGTCGTCCGTCGCCGGTGCAACCCCGGTCCCCGGCTCCGGTGGCCCCGACGCCACCCGGGCCCCGGGAGGACTGCGGATCCTCGCCGTCAGCGAGGTCACGACGGCCGTCCGCGAGGCGATCCGGACCGACGGGCGACTCCGGGACGTGTGGGTGGAGGGCGAGGTCGGCCGGGTCACGATCTCGAGCGCCGGGCATGCCTATTTCACGCTGAAGGACGAGCGCAGCCAGCTCCAGTGCGTCTGGTTCCGCGACGATCGGCGGAGCTCGCCGTTCGAGCCGGCGACCGGGTTGCGTGTCGTCGCCCACGGCCGGGTCGACGTCTTCGATCAGCAAGGCGTCTACCAGCTCTACGTCAGCTCGCTCCAGCCGGCGGGCTTCGGCGACCTCGCGATCCGGTTCGAGGCCCTCAAGGCGAAGCTGGCGGCCGAGGGCCTGTTCGACTCGGGGCGTAAGCGCGCGCTGCCGGTCCGGCCGGCGGTCATCGCCGTCGCGACGAGCGAGTCCGGCGCGGTCTGGCACGACATCCGCCACGTCCTCGAGCGACGCTGGCCGCTGGCCCGGGTCGTCTTCTCGCCCTGCCAGGTCCAGGGGGAACCGGCCCCCTCGACCATCGCGGCGGCCCTCGATCGGATCGCGCGGTACACGGAGCAGTGCCGGGTCGAGGGCCGGCCCGACGCCGCTCCGGCGGTGACGATCCTGGCTCGCGGCGGCGGCTCTCTCGAGGACCTCTGGGCGTTCAACGACGAGCGGGTCGTCCGGGCGATCGTCGCGCACCCGGTGCCCCTCGTCTGCGGCGTCGGCCACGAGACCGATGTCACGCTGGCCGATTTCGCCGCCGACGTCCGCGCCCCGACGCCGTCGGCCGCCGCCGAGATCGTCGTTCCCGAGCGGGTCGCCGTCGGAGCGGTGCTCCGGGCGGAGCTGCGCCGGGCGAACGTCGCGGTCGACCGGCTGGTCGGTTCGGCCGCCCGGGAGGTGGCCGCCGAGCGGCGGGCGCTCGAGCGCCTGGCCCCGGCTGCGCGCCTGGCCGCGGACCGCGAGCGGGCCGGTCTCGTGCTCGACCGCGCGACCCGGTCGATCGACGCTCGGCTGGCGTCGGATCGGGTGGCGCTGGTGCGGGCGGCGACCGCGTTTCGGCCGTCGATCGAGCGACGGATCGCGAGCGCCGGGGCTGGATTGGCGTCCGCGGTGACGGCGCTCACGGTCCTCGGGCCGCAGGCGACGCTCCAGCGGGGCTACGCCATCGCCCGGCTGGCCGCGGATGGCTCGATCCTGCGCGACCCCGCCGCTGCCCCGACGGGGACCGGCCTGCGGGTCACCCTCGCGGGCGGGGAGCTCGGCGCCAGCTCACTCGGACCGATCGAGTCGGGGTCCGGGATCCCGTCGGCCCGCGCTCCATCCGGGCCATCAAGTCCATCCAGTCCGTCCAGCTCGCCCGGCTCGCGATGATCGGCGGGCTGCTCGTCGTCCTCGCGATCGCGACCCTGGCGGCGATCGGCGGGATCTGGCTTGGTATCCTGATCGCGCCGCGGGTGGGTCGCCTGGCCGACCGGGCGGATCGCCTGGACGACGGGGAGGACCGTGACGACGACCGATCCTGAGATCGGGGGCCTGACCTTCGACGAAGCGCTCGCCGAGCTTCAGCGGACCGTGGCGCTGCTCGAGGCGGGCGGCCAGCCCCTGGAGGGCGCGATCGGGCTGTACGAGCGCGGCGTGGCGCTGCACGAGCGGTGCGCGGCGCTGTTGGGCGACGCCGAGCTGCGGATCCAGCGGCTGGTCGATCGGGCGGGTGGAGCGCTCGCGGCGGTCGAGCAGCCCGCCGACGACGACGGCGAGCGCGGCTAGGGGAGGGCCCCCGCGCGTCCCCCGGGACGCGTCGCGCTAGACTCCGGGCGGCGGATCCGGCCATCCGACGATGCAGCGCCGGACGCACGGTCCGCTGCAAGGTCCCCCGGGGCGACCGTCCTCGTGGCGCCGCCCATCCCCAGGCAGCTGGAGCGAACCGATCCGTGCCGATCCTTCCGAGTCTCCAGGGTCCCGCCGACCTGCGCGGTCTCGACGATGCGCAGCTGGCCGAGCTGGCCGCGGAGATCCGGGCGAAGATCATCACGACGGTCGCGACGACCGGCGGCCACCTCGGCTCGTCGCTCGGGGTCGTCGAGCTGGCCATCGCGCTCCACCGGGTGCTCGAGTCGCCCCACGACCGGATCGTCTGGGACACCGGCCACCAGGCCTACCCCCACAAGCTCCTGACCGGTCGCTACGAGCGCTTCCACACGCTCCGCCAGGTGGGGGGCATCGGCGGCTTCCCGCGCCGGAGCGAGTCGCCGCACGACGTGTTCGACGGTGGCCACGCCGGGACCGGCCTGTCGATCGCCCAGGGTCTGGCCGAGGCGCGCGACCTGCGCCACGGGCTCGAGCGGATCGCGGTCGTCGTGGGCGATGCCGCGCTGATGAGCGGGCTCAGCCTGGAGGCGCTCAACGACATCGGCCACCGGGGCACCCAGATGCTGATCGTCCTCAACGACAACGAGATGTCGATCAGCCCGACCGTCGGCGCGTTCAGCAAGTACCTCAGCCAGATCAAGCTGTCGCCCGCCTGGCAGCAGGGCAAGACGGCCTACGACTCGCTCATCGGCAGGGTCCCGGTGGTCGGCGGGACGGCCCTCGAGCTCTCGCAGCGGTTCCGCAAGTCGATCGTCAACTTCGCCCAGCCGGGCCAGCTGTTCGAGGACCTCGGGATCACCTACATCGGGCCGGTCCCCGGCCACGACCTCCACGCCCTGACCGAGACCCTGTCCCGGGCGCTCGAGCTGCGGGAACCGGTCCTCGTCCACGTCCGGACCCAGAAGGGACGCGGCTACCGACCCGCCGAGGCGGACCAGGTCGGCTTCCACGGGGCCGCCCTGCCGCCGATGACCGATGCCCACGATCCGCATCCGGGCGGTCGTCCCGGCGCGCCCCCGAAGGGCCGCGCCTCGATGCCGGCCGAGTCGATCTCCGACGACGCCGCTCCTGCCACGATCCCGCTGGACGCGCCGCGCCAGGCGCCGAACTACACGGCCGTCTTCGTGAGCGAGCTGCTCGAGATCGCCCGGGAGGACCGGCGGGTCGTGGGGATCACCGCCGGGATGCCGACCGGCACGGGCCTGAACCGGCTCCAGGCCGAGTTCCCGGACCGCTTCTTCGACGTCGGGATCGCCGAGCAGCACGCGGTGGCGATGGCGACCGGTCTCGCGATGGGCGGGCTGCGCCCGGTCGTCGCCCTCTACTCGACGTTCCTCCAGCGCGCCTTCGACCAGACCGTCCACGACGTCTGCCAGAACGACCAGCCGGTCGTCCTCGCGGTCGACCGGGCCGGCCTCGTCGGCGAGGACGGCACGAGCCACCAGGGGATGTTCATGATCCCGGCCCAGCGCCAGATCCCGAACCTCGTCATCGCGAGCCCGAAGGACGAGCAGGAGCTTCGCTCGCTCCTGCGGACGGCCTTCGGCCAGGACCACCCGTTCGCGCTGCACTACCCGCGCGACGCCGGCTTCGACCTGCCGGCGATCGAGCCCGCGCTCATCCCGGTCGGGCAGGGCGAGCTCCTCCGCGAGGGGACCGACGTCCTGATCGTGGGCTTCGGGCCGATCGTCGCCCGGGGGGTGGCAGCCGCCGATCGGCTGGCCACCGACGGCTGGTCGGTCGGGGTCGTCAACGCCCGCTTCGCGAAGCCGCTCGATCGACGGCTCATCCTCGAGCAGGCGCGCGGAAAGCGGCTGCTGGTCACGCTCGAGGAGAGCGTCGTGACCGGCGGATTCGGCAGTGCCGTGCTCGAGGCCATCGAGGAGGCCCGACTGACCGACCCGGCCTACCGGGATGTCGCCGTGCGGATCGTCGGGATCCCCGGCGACCGGTTCGTCGACCACGGGTCGGTCGCCGATCTTCGGAGCCTCATCAGGCTCGACGTGGACGGGATCGCCGGCCAGGTCAGGGAAGCCCTCGCGACGCTGGGAGCCGTTTCCGGTCGGGCGGCCGAGGCGACGGCCGCCGTCTGAGCGGCCCGATGAGCCGTCGTGCAGCGCGCTGTGCCACGATAGGCGGGTGACTCGGACCGCCCGCCAGCGCCTGGATCAGCTCCTCGTCGAGCGCGGCCTCGCCGACAGCCGGAGCCGGGCGCAGGCGCTCGTCCTGGCCGGCCAGGTAAGGGTCGGGGTCGGCGACGCGGCACGGCTGGACCGCAAGCCCGGCGAGCTGGTGGACCCGGCGCTGCCGCTCGAGCTCGTGGCGCGCGATCCGTTCGTGAGCCGGGGCGGCCACAAGCTGGCCGCCGCGCTCGATGCCTTCAGGATCGATCCGGCCGGGCGGATCTGCCTCGACGTCGGCGCCTCGACCGGCGGGTTCACCGACGTCCTGCTCCAGCGCGGCGCCAGGCGCGTCTACGCGATCGACGTCGGCCGGGGCCAGCTGGCCGAGCGGCTCCGGGCGGACCCGCGGGTCGTCAGCCGGGAGCGGTTCAACGCCCGCGAGCTCGGCCCGACCAGCCTGGCCGAGCCGGTCGACCTCGCCGTCGTCGACGTCTCGTTCATCTCGCTCGGTCTCGTCCTCGGCCCGATCGCCTCGTGCTTCGGGCCGGCCGGTGGGACGATCGTGCCTCTCGTCAAGCCGCAGTTCGAGGCCGGCCGCGCGGCCGCCAGGGGCGGCGTGGTCCGCGATCCGGCGGTCCACCGAGCCGTCCTGGAGGGGGTCGTCGAGGCGGCCCGCGGACTGGGCCTGGCCTTCGTCGACGCGGTCGCGTCTCCGCTCCTCGGACCGGAGGGGAACCGGGAGTTCCTCCTGCACCTGCGGGTCGGCGCGCCGTCCCCGCGGCTGCCAGTGCCCGACGGGCCCGGGATCGCCGCGCGGCTCCGCGACGTGGCGCTCGGATGAACCCGATCCGGCGGGTCGGGTTCGCCTATAACCCGACGAATGAGGCGGCGGTCGAGGTCCGCGAGCGGGTCGAAGGCTGGGCTCGGGCCAATGCGATCGAGCACTGGGCGGCGCCCGCGGGCGACCTCGCCGCCCTCGTCGGACGGCTGCCCGGCACGGATGTCCTCGTGGTCCTGGGCGGTGACGGGACGTTCCTGCGGGCGGCCCAGGCGGTCTCCGAGGTCGACGTGCCGCTGCTGGGGGTCAACCTCGGCAAGATCGGGTTCCTCTCGAAGGTCGAAGCCGACCAGGCCGAGGCGGTCCTGGCCCTGGTCGCGGCCGGCGGCTACACGCTCGACGAGCGGATGGCCCTGACCGGCCGGATCCTGTCGGCCGGTCAGGCGAACGGCTCGGCCGGGTTCTTCGCGCTCAACGACGTCGTCGTGGCGCGCGGGTCACTGGCCCGGGTCGTCCGGCTCGACGTCTCGATCGGGCCGTCCCACCTCGCGACCTTCGTCGCGGATGGGCTGGTCGTCGCCTCGCCGACGGGCTCGACCGGCTACTCGTTCTCGGCGGGCGGCCCGATCCTCGATCCGCTCAGCCGGAACCTCATCGTGACCCCGATCGCCGGCTACCTCTCGACGATCCGCTCCGTCGTCGTCAGCCCGAGCCAGACCGTGACCGCCCGGATCGTCGACGCGTACGAGGCGCTGGTGAGCATCGACGGGCGCGAGGACTTCCCGCTCACCGTCGGTGACGTCGTCGAGGTCCGGGCCGGCGGGCGGACGATCCGCTTCGTCGAGCCGACGGGGGCGATCCCGTTCTGGGATCTCCTTCGAACGAAGGTGGAGCTCCTGCCGCAGTGACCCTGAGCGCCGGTCCGCGGGCCGAGCGTCCCGGGCCCGCGGGTCCGGGGCCGGCCGGCCGACTCCGAGCGCTGGCCGTGTTCGACCTCGCGCTCCTCGAGCGGCTCCGGCTCGAGTTCGGGCCCGGGCTGAACGTGCTGACCGGCGAGACCGGCGCCGGCAAGAGTCTGCTCATCGACGCCCTCGGTCTCGCCCTGGGCGCCCGCTCGGACACCGGACTCGTCAGGCACGGCGCCGAGTCCGCCCGGGTCGAAGCCGAGTTCGAGCGCTCCCCGGAGGCGCTCGTCGTCGTTCGGGAGGTCTCGGCTTCCGGTCGGTCGTCCGCCCGCCTCGACGACGAGGCGGTCAGCGCCGCGCGCCTGGCGGAGGCCGTCGGGCCGCTCGTCGAGGTCCACGGCCAGCACGACCAGCAGCGCCTCCTCGACGAGCGCGTCCAGCGCGATCTCCTCGATGCGTACGGCGGCCACGCTGAGCTCAGGGCGGCCATGGCGACGGCCGTTCGGCGCTGGTCGGAGAACCAGGCGGCCCTCGGGGCGCTGGTGCTCGATCCGCGAGAGCTCCTTCGGCGCCTGACCCTCGCCGAGCACGAGGCGGCCGAGATCCTCGCGGCGCGGCTGCGAGTCGGTGAGGCCGACGAGATCCGCGAGCGGCTGGTCGCCTCCCGTAACGGCGAGTCGATCGCCCGGGCCGGCGCGGCCCTCGATGAGGTGCTCCTGGAGGAGGGGACCGGCGCCCGTGACGCCGCGGGCCGGGCGTTCGCGCTCGCCCGCGAGCTGGCCCGCCTCGACGCGCGCTTCGGGCCGCTCGCCGAGCGGATCGGCGGCATCGAGGCCGAGCTCGAGGATGTCGCCGCCGCGACGCGAGGGCTCGTCGAGGGGATCGAGTACGACCCGCGCGCCCTGGGCCTGCTCGAGGAGCGGCTCTCGGAGATCTATGCGCTCGAGCGTCGCTACGGTGACGACGAGGCCGCCGTCATCGCGCACGCGGAGGCGGCGGCGGGCGAAGCCGAGCGGCTGCGCGGTCTCGAGGACGAGCGCGACCGGCGACTCGCGGAGGATGCCGTCCTCCTCGCGGCGGTCGGCGCGGCCGCCGCGGACCTCTCGGTCGCCCGGCGCCGGACGGCCGAAGTGCTCGGGCCGCGGATCGCGAGCGCCCTCGCCGGGCTCGGCTTCCGGGAGGATGCCTTCGCGATCGGGCTCGGGCGTCGCCCGGCCGGGCAGGCGGAATCGGCCGTCGAGCTCGACGGTGATGCGGTCGCGTTCGACGCGACGGGCGTCGACGACGTCATCTTCCGGTTCGCGCCCAACGCCGGGGAGCCCGGTCGACCGCTCGCCAGGATCGCCTCCGGTGGCGAGCTCAGCCGGGTGGGCCTCGCGATCAAGGAGGTCCTGGCTGCCGCGGACGCGACGCCGACCCTCGTCTTCGACGAGATCGACAGCGGGATCGGCGGCCGGAGCGCCGACCCGGTCGGACGGAGCCTGTGGCTCCTGGCTCGCCGGCACCAGGTCCTGTGCGTGACCCACCTGCCCCAGATCGCCGCTCACGCCGACGTCCACTTCCGGATCTCGAAGCAGGAGCGGGACGGCCGGACGGCCACCATGGTCGAGCGCCTCGAGGGCGAGGAGCGGCTGATCGAGCTGGCGGCGATGCTCGGCGGCGAAGCGGGCGGATCGCCGGCCGCGGCGGGCGCCCGGGACCTCATCGAGCGTGCCGCGGCCTGGCGACGATCGGCGCCGGAGCATTCCGCCTGAGCGCGGACGGCCCGCGCCCGGGCGGGGCCGGGATCGGACTCGAGTCGGCGATCGCCGGCTACCTCGCCCACCTGCGCGTGGAGCGCGGCCTCGCCGACGCGACCCTCCGGGCGTACGGCGCCGACCTGCGGGCGTTCGCGGCCGACCCCGCGGTCGCGGCCGGCTGGGCCGTCTCGGCCGAGCCGGCGACCCGTCATCTCGCCGGGCTGGCGGCCGGGACCCGGGAGCGCTCGCCCCTCCGGCCGACGAGCCTGCGGCGCCGGACCGCCTCGATCCGCGGCTTCTACCGGTTCGCCTACGGCGACGGGCTCATCGCGACGGACTTGGCCGAGCGGCTCGACCTGCCGAAGCAGCTTCGCCGGCTGCCGGACCCGCTCGACCCCGACGACACCGTCCGGCTCCTCGAGGCCGCGGGCGGGCCGGATCCGGATCTCCCGGACCGGGTCCGCGACCGGGCCCTCCTCGAGCTCCTGTACGCCGCCGGGCTCCGGGTGAGCGAAGCGCTGGGGCTCGACCGGGAGGACCTCTCGACCGACGGCGGGTTCGTGCGGGTGATCGGCAAGGGCGACAAGGAGCGGCTCGTCCCGGTCGGCGAGGTCGCCCTCGCCTGGCTCGAGCGCTACCTGGAGGAGGTCCGGCCCAGCCGCCTCTCGATCGCGCACGTGGCCCCCGCGCGGGGCGGCCCGGTCTTCCTGACGGCGGCCGGCCGGCGGCTGCGCCGTCAGCAGGCGTGGGCGATCGTGAGGCGCGCGGCCGAGCGGGCCGGCCTGGGGGATCGCGTGACGCCGCACACGCTCCGCCACAGCTTCGCCACCCACCTCCTTGCGGGCGGAGCCGACCTGCGGATCGTCCAGGAGTTGCTCGGGCATGCGAGTATCTCTACGACCCAGCTCTACACTCACCTCACGGGCGAGCGGATCCGGGAGGTCTACGCGCGGGCCCATCCCAGGGCCTGAGGAGGAGATCGAGGATGGCGGACTACAAGGAATCGCTGCTGGCCGGCGGTGAGCGGATCATCCTGAGCCGTCGCCAGCACTGGATCACGTTCGTCGACCAGGCGAAGTGGGCGATCCTCGGCGCCGTCGGGGCGATCGTCCTGCTCATCCTCTCGGCCAACATGAAGGGCGACGGGATCGGCGGCTTCCTGGGCGGGGCGTTCGGCTGGATCGCCCTGGCCCTGCTCGTCGTCGCCCTCGTCTGGATCCCCTGGCAGTACCTGCGCTGGGTCAACCTCGAGTACATCCTGACGAATCGGCGGGTCATCCAGCTGTCCGGCGTGCTCAACAAGCGGGCCAGCGACAGCAGTCTCGAGAAGATCAACGACGCGATCCTGAGCGTGAGCATGCTCGGGCGGGCCCTCGGCTTCGGCGACCTCGAGATCCAGACCGCCTCCGAGTCGGGGATCGAGCGGATGCACCTGCTGGTGGATGCGCCCGGCTTCAAGCGCGGGATGCTCGACGCGAAGCACGAGCTCGAGCTCGAGCTGTCGGGCGGGAACCCGCCCGGTCCGGCCCTGCGGGCTACGACCGAGGCCCAGCCTCCCGGCGCCGTGCCCTCGATGGCCCCCCCGGCCGTGGCACCCGCTCCCGCTTCCCCGGCGCCCATGTCGCCGGAGGGCGTGACGAACGCGATCGAGCGCCTCTCGGCCCTGCGCACGAGCGGGGCGATCACCGCCGAGGAGTTCGAGGCCAAGAAGGCGGACCTGCTCAAGCGGCTCTAGCCGGGTAGCATTGAGCGGTGCTATCCCAAGAGCTCGTCCTGCGGCTGACCGCCGCCTTCCTGATCATCGTCGTCAGCTTCCCGGTCCACGAGTTCAGCCACGCCCTGGCGGCGACGCGGCTGGGCGATCACACCGCGCGGCTGATGGGCCGCCTGACGCTCAACCCGATCGCGCACATCGACCCGATGGGCACCATGCTCCTGATCCTGAGCAGCCTGTCCGGAGTCGGCATCGGCTGGGCCAAGCCGACCCCGGTCAACCCATCGAACCTGCGCGGCGGCCGGAACGCCGACGCCCTCGTGGCGGGCGCGGGTCCGATCTCGAACCTGGTCCTGGCGGCCCTGATGGCGATCCCCTACCGGCTCCTGGCCGGCGCCCAGCAGACGGGCGTCGTCGTGCCCGACGGGGTGCTCTTCGTCCTCTTCCTGTTCGTCGTCATCAACGTCGGCCTGGCCTTCTTCAACCTGATCCCGATCCCGCCGCTCGACGGCTCCCATATCCTGTTCGCGCTCCTGCCGCCGATGACCGCCTTCCGCTGGCGACCGGTCGTCTTCCAGTACGGCCCGCCGGCGCTCCTCCTCGTGATCTTCGTGCCCTTGTTCGTGCCCGGGCTGCCCTCGCCGCTCGGCCTGCTCTTCGATGGGATCGTCATCCCGATCGCCCGGATCCTGATCGGTGTCTGAGGCGGACGGGCGGCCCGGTTCACGGCGCTGGTGGGCGACCAAGATCCGCCAGGCCCGGGGCCACCTCCGGGCGTCGGTCGGGCCGGCCGAGCGGGCCGCCCTCGGCTCCTGGCTGACCCCGGCCGAGCTCGCCCTGTTCGACGCGATGCCGCCGACCGACCGCCGCCACGGCCTCGACGTCGTCGGGGCGCTGCGCGCGGGCGGGGCAGGGGACGACCGCGAGCTGCTGGTGGCCGGCCTGCTCCATGACTGCGGGAAGGGGCCGACCGTCGGACTCTGGCCGCGCGTGGCCTGGTCGCTCGGGGAGGCCTGGGGGCCGTGGGTGGTCCGCCTCGCGCGCCTCGTGCCCGGCTCGGCGAACGCGCTCGAGCGGCTGCGCGACCACGCGGCGCTCTCGGCCGACGCGGTCCTCGGCGCGGGGGCGAGCCGGCGGACCGCCGAGCTGATCCGGCACCAGGCGGCCCCGACCGAGCCGACCGCCGGCGAGCTGCTCCGTCTCGCCGACGAGGCGAGCTGAGCGTGCTCGGGGCCGTCGAGCCCGCCGGAGGACCGGCGGTCGTGCCGGGACCCGAGGTCACGTTCGGCGACGCCCGACGCCCGGAGACGTCCACTCGGGTCCGGCTGCCGGAATTCGAAGGCCCCCTGGGGCTCCTCCTCGCGCTCATCGAGTCGCGTCAGCTCGACATCCTGACCGTCCCGCTCGGGACGCTCGCCGGGGCGTACCTCGAGGCGCTGGCCCGTCTCGAAGGGGATCGGCTCGGGAACCTGTCGACCTTCGTCGCCGTCGCCGGTCAGCTGATCCTGATCAAGAGCCGGGCGCTGCTGCCGCGGCGCGTCGAGGCCCTGGCGGCGCCCGAGGACGAGCTCCTCGACCCGGAGGCCGAGCTGCGCGCCCGGCTCATCCTGTACCGGATCTATCGGGATGCCGGGGCCGCGCTCCAGGCGGGGGCCCTCGAGCGGTCGGGCTCCTTCCACCGCGAGCCCGCCGTGGCCGGGGCCGCGGGCCGCGCCGGTGCCGTCCACGCACCTCCACCACCCCTGCCCGCCAGCCTCCTGGCCAGCGCGCTCGAGGGCCTGCTCCGGATCGCGCCGGCGCCGGCGCCTCCAGCGGAGCTCCTCGCCCGGCCGATCACGATCGGCGAGTGCGCGGAGCTCATCCGGGCCGCCCTTCGGAGCGCGCCGCTGATCGTCCTCCAGGAGCTGCTCCGCGACGTCAACGACCGAGTCGTCGTCGCGGTCACCTTCCTGGCGCTGCTCGAGCTGATGAAGCGCCGCGAGATCGTGGTCGAGCAGGCGGCGCCGTGGGGCCCGATCCTCGCCCGGGCCGCGACGCCGGCCGAGCGGGGGGCAGGCGGCTCGGCCCTCTCGCCGGACGTCCCGCTCGACGAGACGCTCGAGTCGTTCGCATGAGCGAGCCGACGGGTCCGCTCGTGCCGTCGGCGGCCACCGACGAGATCGTTCCGACGGAGCCGGCCGCTCCAGCTGGGATCACGGCGCCCGGCGAGCTGACCGAGCTGGCGCTCGAGGCCCTCCTCTTCGTGGCCGAACGACCCCTTTCGCGCCGTGAGATCGGGGCGCTCGCCGGCGTGGATCGCGAGACGGTCGATGCTCGCCTCGGGGATCTCGAGGTGACGCTTGCCGGGCGCGGGATCCGGCTGCTCGTGGCGGGCGACCGGGTCGAGCTGGCGACGGCGCCCGACGCCGGGCCGCTCATCGCCCGCTACGTCGGGGCGGACCCGACCCGGCTCTCTCCGGCGTCGCTCGAGACCCTCGCGATCGTCGCCTATCGGCAGCCCGTCACGAAGGCCGCCATCGAGCGGATCCGGGGGGTCGACTCCGACTACACGATCCGGGCGCTCCTGCACCGCCGGCTCGTCGTCGAGCTCGGCCGAGCCGATTCCCCGGGGCGCCCGTTCTTGTACGGGACGGCCTTCGAGTTCCTCGAGCGCTTCGGCCTGACCAGCCTTGAGGACCTCCCGTCGCTCGAGGCCGAGGTCGCCGGTCGCCTCGCCGCGGAGTCGGATCCGGCACCCGAGTCGAGCGCGGAGCCGGACGCATCGGACGGGATCGAGCGGTCCGCCGTCACGGCGATCGCCGTCGGTCCGGGATGGGCCGACGTCGGGCGGGGCGTCTGAGCGCGATGGCCACTGAACGACTCCAGAAGGTCCTGGCCGCCGCCGGGGTGGCCTCACGCCGAGAATCGGAGCGACTGATCGCGGCCGGCCGGGTGACCGTGGACGGCCGGATCGCCGCGCTCGGGATGTCGGTCGACCCGCTGGCCGTGCTGATCGAGGTCGACGGTCGAGCCGTGGGCGAGGCGAGCTCGCTGGTCCACCTGGCGGTCCACAAGCCCCTCGGTGTCGTCTCGACGGTCCGCGATCGTCACGCCGACCGGACCGTCCTCGACCTCGTGCCCACGGTCCTGGCCGGCGGCGCCCGGCTCTACCCCGTCGGAAGGCTCGATCGCGACTCGGAGGGCCTCCTCGTCCTGACCAACGACGGCGAGTGGGCCGAGCGAGTCCTCCACCCGCGGTTCGGGGTGGAGCGGGAGTATGCGATCGGGCTGGTCAGCCCGTTGACGCCCGACCAGATGGCGGCGCTTCGGGCCGGGATCCGCCTGGAGGAGGGCGTCGCCACCGTGGCCCACCTGCGCCCGATGACCGGGGTGGAGATCCGGCGCCTGGTCGGCCTCATCGCGTCACCGGCCGGCGACCTTCGCTGGTACCGGGCGACGATCGCCCAGGGCTGGAAGCGCCAGCTGCGCCGGACGCTCGCTGCCGTCGGGGCACCCGTCGAGCGCCTCGTCCGGGTCCGGATCGGGGTCCTGCGGATCGACGACCTGGCGAGCGGCCACGTGCGGCGGCTCACGACCCCCGAGATCCGCGGCCTGGGCGCCGGACGCCGGGTCCCGGACCGATGACGTCGACCGGCAGCCATCTGGTCGTGGCCCTCGACGGTCCCGCCTCGTCGGGCAAGAGCAGCGTCGGCGCAGCGGCCGCGGCGGCGCTGGGCTACCGCTTCTGCGACACCGGGCTGTTCTACCGGGCGGTGACCTGGCTGGCCATGGAGCGGAGCGTCGGCCGATCGGACGCGGCGGGCCTGGTCCCGCTGGTCCGCGAGGTGACGCTCGTGGCCGATGGCGATGGCCGGCTCGGGCGCGTCGTCATCGGTGGGACCGACGTCACGGCCCGGGTCCGTGAGGCGCGGGTCGACCGCCAGGTCAGCGAGGTCGCGCGCGTCGCGGGGGTGCGCACGGCGCTGCTCCGGCGCCAGCGCGACCTGGCCAAGGGCGGTGGGATCGTGATGGCCGGCCGCGACATCGGGACGGTGGTCCTGCCCGACGCCGACCTGAAGATCTACCTCGACGCATCGGCGGAAGAGCGGGCCCGGCGACGGGCCGAGGAACGCGGACTCGACCCGGGCGGCCCGGCGGCCCGGGCGGTCCTCGACGAGCTGCGGCGACGCGACGCCCTGGATGCGAGCCGACCGGTCGCACCCCTCCGAGCCGCCCCGGACGCGGTCGTGATCGAGACCGATGGAAACACGTTCGCCGAGACCGTCGAGGCGGTGTCCGCGGCCATCAGCGCCGCCGAGACCGGCGGCGCTGAGTCGACCGGCGACGCCGACGCAGGCTCAGGGGAGGCTGGAACGTGAGCTCCCGGGCCGGAGCGCCCGAAATGGACTCCTCCTCCAAGCCGACTCCGGAGCCGACCCGGAAGCCCGTGGCCGACCCGGCCCTGGCGAGCGGCCTCAACGTCGTCGTGCACGTGGGTTCGCGGGGCTCGAAGATCGTCTTGAGCTGCCTGACCCGGGTGACGATCGAAGGCGCGCTCGACCGCATCCCTCGTTCGGGGCCGCTCATCATCGCCTCGAACCACGCCTCGAACGCCGACGGGCCGTTCATCGGCGGCTGGCTCATCCCGCGCCTCGGCCGGCGGATCCACTGGCTGGGCAAGAAGGAGATGCTCGACTGGCCGATCCTCGGCTGGGTCTTCCGCTCGGGGTCCATCCACGGGGTCGACCGTGCCGCCGCCGACATCGAGGCATTCCGGCTCCTCATCCGGATCCTCGACGCCGGAAACGTCGTCGTCCTGTTCCCGGAGGGGACCCGGAGCCCGGACGGAACGCTCCACGAGGCGAAGGACGGGATCGGCCTGCTCGCCCTGCGGACGGGTGCGCCGATCCTCCCGGTGGGGCTGGCGGGAACGGGCCGCTTCTGGCCCAAGGGCGATCGACCGCACCCGGGCGGCCGGGTGACCATCCGGGTCGGCGAGCCGTTCCGACTGGCCGACGTCCTGCCCCCGGACGCGGACCGGAAGGCGCTCAAGACCCTCGGGACGACGGCGATCATGGCCCGGATCGCGGCGTTGCTGCCACCGGAGCTGCGGGGCGTGTACGCGGAGGCCGCCGCGGGAGTGGCCGCGTCCGCGCTGCCCCCGACCGGCCGCTGAGCGGCCCCCGACCGACCCCTGACCGAGCGCGGACCCACTACCGATCGGTCGCCGGCCGGCCGCTTCCGGACCCCATGCGATAATCGGACCCAGATGAGCAGCGTCCACGATGTCCGGATCGCCAAGCGCACTGGATTCTGTTACGGCGTCCGCGAGGCGATCGACAAGGCCAAGGAAGCGGCCGCGGCCGGCAAGGAGACGCACACCCTCGGGCAGGTCGTCCACAACGAGGGCGTGATCGCCGACCTCCAGCGGATCGGCGTCCGGACGGTCGACCAGCTCGACGACGTGGAGCGGGGCTCGGCGGTCGTCATCCGCGCCCACGGCGTCCGGCCCGAGGTGATGGAGCGCGCGGAGGCCCGCGGCCTCGAGGTCATCGATGGCACCTGCACCTGGGTGATCCAGGAGCAGCGCGAGCTCCAGCGGCTCGTCGACGAGGGCTACACGATCGTCCTGCTCGGCACGCCCCGCCACCCGGAGGTCGTCGGCCTGCTCGGGTTCGCACCCGATGCCATCGTCGTCGACGACGAGGGCGAATGGGACCGGATCCCGCACAAGAAGAAGCTCGCATTGATCAGCCAGAGCACCCAGCCGCCCTGGAAGTTCGAGCAGCTGGCCGCCTTCATGGTCGGTCGGAGCCACGAGCTCAAGATCGTGAACACGGTCTGCCCGGTCACCATCCGCCGCCAGGAGGACACCCTGGAGACGGCTCGAGGGGTCGACCTCATGGTGGTCGTCGGCGGCCGCTCGAGCGCGAACACGAAAGAGCTGACCCGGCTGTGCGAGATCAACGGCACGCCGGCGGTCCAGGTCGAGTCCGTCACGGACCTCGACGACCCGTCGATCTTCGAGGGGGCCGGGACGGTCGGGATCACCGGCGGCACGTCGACCCCGATCGAGGACCTGGCCCGGGTCGCCGAGCGGATCCTCCAGGTGGCCGGGACGCCCGAGGTGGCCGCCCACGCGAACGAGCTCGCCATGGCCGCGCTGGCCGAGGCCGCGACGCCGGCCGGCCGGACGACCTCGCTGCCGATCCCGGGTCCGGCCGACGCCTCGCCCGCCGGCGTGGCCTGAGCGGCCGGCCCAGCCAAGTGGACGCCCTCCCGGTCGTCGCGATCGTCGGCCGCCCGAACGTCGGCAAGAGCACGCTCTTCAACCGCATCCTCGGCGGCCGGTATGCGATCGTCGAGGACCGGGCGCGGACGACCCGCGACCGTCTCTACGGCGCCGCCGAGTGGAACGGTCGGCGGTTCACGGTGGTCGACACGGGCGGCCTCGAGATCGACCCGACCGATTCGATCGAGGCTGGGGTCCAGGAGCAGGCTCGCCTTGCGATCGCCGAGGCGGACGTGATCGTGCTGGTCGCCGACGCGATCAGCGGGCCGACCCCCGGGGACCTCGAGGCGGCCGAGCTCCTGCGTTCGGCCCGCGCGCCGGTCCTCATGGCGGTCAACAAGGCCGACAACGAGAAGCGCGACCTCGAGGCGGCCGAGTTCTACGCGCTGGGCTGGGAGGAGACCTACCCGATCAGCGCGGCCCACGGGCGGGGCACCGGCGATCTCCTCGACGCGATCGTGTGGGCGCTGCCGCCGGAGAGCGAGGCTGAGATCGCCCGCAAGGCGCGCGAACGCGAGGCGGAGGCCTGGGCCAAGGACGTCGAGGCTGGGATCCTCGAACCGTTCGTGGTCGGTGCGCGCGACGAGGCCGTCGACGACGACAGCGGATCCGAGGCGCTCGACCCGGACGCGGCCGAGGCCCGCCGCTGGGACGCCGCGATGGCGGCCGACGGCGAGCCGGTCGCGATCGCGATCGTCGGGCGTCCGAACGTCGGCAAGTCGAGCCTCGTCAACGCCCTGCTCGGCGAGGAGCGGGTGATCGTCAGCGACATCCCGGGCACCACTCGCGACGCGATCGACACCCGGGTCGCGTATGGCCGGACCGAGGTCACCCTGATCGACACCGCCGGGCTCCGGCGACGCGGCAAGATCGCCAACGGCCCGGCCGCCGAGCGGTACTCCTCGCTCCGGGCGATGAAGGCGATCGCCCGGGCCGACGTCGCGATCGTCGTCCTCGACGCCAGCGACGGTCTGACGGCCCAGGACGCCCACGTGGCCGGCTACGTCGTCGAGGAGGGCAAGGGCCTGGTCGTCGCGGTCAACAAGTGGGACGTCCTCGAGGACAAGACGGACCGCACCTTCGATGAGTACGTCAAGTCGATCCGCCGTGACGTCCCCTTCCTCGACCTGGCCCCGGTGATCTCGATCAGCGCCCGGACCGGCCAGCGGGTGAGCCGGGTCCTCGAGGCCGCGATCGACATCTGGGGTGAGCGCCGCAAGCGGATCGGCACCGGCGAGCTGAACCGCCTCCTGTCGATCGCGGTCAGCCGCCAGGTGCCTCCGGCGGTCAAGGGCAAGCGGCCCAAGTTCTTCTACGGCACGCAGGTCGCCGTGGCGCCGCCGACCTTCGTCTTCTTCGCCCGCGACGCCGGGAGCGTCCACTTCAGCTACCAGCGCTACCTCGAGAATCAACTCCGGGAGGCCTACGGCTTCGACGGGACGCCGATCCGGCTCGTCTTCCGGGAGCGGAGCGCGGTCGACCTGCCGAAGCGCTCGAAGTCCCGCCGAAGAGCCGCGGGGCCGGCCCGACCGTCCGCCCGACCGTCCGTGCCTCCGTCGGCTCGCCCGGCGGCCCGACCCGGCGGGGGTCGACCGCCGCAGCGCGGATGAGCGAGCCGGCCCGGCTGGCCGTCGTCGGGAGCGGGGCGTGGGGAACCACCCTCGCGATCAGCGCGGCCGAGCGCGAGCCGACGGTCCTCCTGGCGCAGCATCCGGAGACCGCAGCGCGCCTCGCCGCCGACCGCCGGAACGAGCGGCGCCTGCCCGGGATCGCGTTCCCCGATGGGCTCGCGGTGACCGCCGATCCCACGCGCCTCGCCGACGCAGACCTGGTCATCTTCGCGGTGCCGTCCGCCCACCTGCGCGGGGTCGTCGGCGCGGTCGCGAGCGCGATCCAGCCGTCGGCCGATCTGCTCTCGGTGGTGAAAGGGCTCGAGGCCGGGACGCTCCTGCGGATGAGCCAGGTAATCGCCGACGCGGGCGCCCTCGACCCGCGCCGCGTGGCCGCCCTGTCCGGACCGACGCTCGCCCTCGAGATCGCCCGCGGACTGCCGGCCGGGGCGGTCGTCGGGGCCGAGGACCTGGGACTGGCCGAACGGATCCAGGTCCGCCTGGGCCGCCGGGCGTTCCGGCTGTACGTCAACGCGGACATCGTCGGCGTCGAGCTCTGCGGGGCGCTCAAGAACATCCTGGCGATCGCGGCCGGCGCCGCCGAGCAGCTCGGCTTCGGCGACAACGGGAAGGCCAGCCTCATCACCCGCGGCCTGGCCGAGATGATCCGACTCGGGGTGGCAGCCGGGGCGCACCCGCTGACGTTCGCCGGGCTGGCCGGCATCGGCGACGTCGTCGCGACCTGCGGTTCGAACTTGTCGCGAAACCACCGGCTGGGTGTCGAGCTGGCCAAGGGTCGCTCGTGGACGGAGATCGAGGCGAGCCTGCCCGGCGTGGCCGAGGGGGCGTACACCGTCGACGCGGCGATCGCCCTCGCCGAGCAGCTCGACGTCGAGCTGCCGATCGCCCGCGAGGTCCATCGGGCCCTGTTCGAGGGGAAGAGCGTCCAGCGCTGCCTGATCGACCTGCTGGCCCGCGAATCGCGCGACGAGCTGGCGGGCTTCGGCCTGCCGCTCGAGCGCTGGAGCGACTGATCCCCGGCGCCGACCCGCCGGCGCGATCCGCGATGGGCGGTCGGGTGTGCGTCCGCACCTGCTAGACTCCGAGGTCCGATCGGGGCGTGGCGCAGCCTGGTAGCGCACCTGAATGGGGTTCAGGAGGTCGAGCGTTCGAATCGCTCCGCCCCGACCAACAATCTGAACAGGAGAATGGCCCCTGGTACGCCGCCGGGGGTCATTTGATTCGGGGTTTGACCCCAGTTCTGACCAGTGTGGCCGAACGGGCCTTGACCTACCTCGGTATCTGATGTAGTACAGCGGCGATGCTTCGATCCCAGCTCCTCAAGGGCACGCTTCCGCTCATGATTCTGAGCGTGCTCGCCGACGGCGAGCTATACGGGTACGAGATCGCCCAGCGGATCCGGGAACGGTCCAGCGCCCTGCTCACGCCGGGCGAGGGTAGCCTCTACCCGGCCCTGCACCGGCTCGAACGCGATGGCGCGATCGTCGGCGACTGGCGGACGAGCGATCGCGGCCCCCGACGGCGCTACTACCGTATCACCCCCCCAGGCTCCGCCCTCCTTGCCGCGTCACGCGCGGAGTGGGACAGCTTCACCGCCGTCGTGCGGGCGGTGGTCGGGACGGCTCAGTGATGACCGAACAACGCCGGTACCTCGACGATCTCACAGCGGCCCTTCCGCTCCCCGACGGCGTCCGTCAGGAGGTCGTCGAGGAGCTCGCGGCCCACCTGACGGACACGATCGCCGACCTCGAGGCACAGGGCCGTGATCCGGTCGCTGCGGAGGCCGAGGCACTCCGCCGTCTGGGGTCTCCGGCGGAGCTCGGACGCGAGCTCGCACGCGCCCACCGCGGGACGGACCGGCTGCTCGCTGCCGCCGGCGGTGGCGTGTTGGCGGGCCTCGGCGCCGGGCTCCCGGCGACGTTCTTCGCGTGGATCCTCGTCGTGGTCGCGACGATCGTCCTGACGCTCGCGGTCCGCGCCGTCGGGGCCTGGCTCGGCCTCTCCCTCCAGCTCTCCACGGACGCGGGCTGGAACACCGCGCTGACCGCGCTCGGCCTCAACGGGGGCGCGCTCCTCGCGGGCGGCGCCGCAGTCCGGGGGGCGGCACGGTCGGGCTGGCGGACGGCCGACGAGGTCCGGTTCGGCGTGACCGTCCTCGGCGGCACGATAGCCGCCCTGTTCTCCCTCGTCGTCGTCAGCCAGGCGCTGAACTGGGCGAGCGTGATCGCCCTCGTCGCCGTACCGGTCTCGTTCGGGGTCGGGGCCCGGTTCCATCGCCTGCGGGGCCCTGCGCTGAGCACGGTCATGCTCGCCCTCGCGCTCGGACTCCTCCTGGCGATGGGCCTCGGCGCGGTCGGCTCGACGGGCAGCTCTGGCTCCGGATACTCGTGGGATGACGCGACCCACGACTACGAGATGATCGGTCCCTGGTGGCAGGATCGGTCGACCGGCCAGGCGCTGGACTTTCCCGAGATGCAGTTCCAGTGGCGCGGAACCGGCGTGGACGAGGTCCGGGTCACGGCCGCGAGTCCTGCCGTGCTGGCGGGCTTCCGGGACTTCAGGCTCGAGGCGTGGCGGGCCGAGCCGCCCGGCGACGGTTGGCGCCTCGTGCCCGGGCAACCTGCCCCGTTCGCGATGGCCGACGCGGTCGCCGCGGAGTCCTGGGTGTCGGGGACCATCCGGTTCGACGGGACGCCTGGTGTCGAGTGGAGCCAGATCGTCGTGACGGCGGTGGGGCACGACGGCGTGCGGTACATCATCGCGACCGGTGGCCCGGAGCAGACGGTGTTCAGCGGCAACGTCGTGTCGTGGTTCGCGGCGCTCGCGAGGTAGCGATAAGCATCCGAACGACCTAGAGCGGTTGGCGCACTACCCGCGTCCGACGACGGTCCCCGCGCCCGTGGTCGCGTCGACGTGCAGGAGAACGTGGGCGACGCCGGCGGTCAGGGCGATCTTCACTGAGCCGTCTGGGACCGCCATCGGACCGCATCGGGCCTGACACGAGAGACTCGAGTGACGGACGGGGTGTCGACGACGATCTCGGGAGCGACCGGGCTCGCGGACGCCTGCAGGACGCCACGGGCGTGACCCGCCCCGGCGCTCACGGCGTCCATTCGGGGAGCCGGGAATGTCCCGCTGCCCGCCCGGTACGGCGGCTCGACTGCCTGCCCGTGGACCGCCAGGAACTCCTTCGCCTGGGCGTACAGCCCGAGTGCGATCACGGTCTCTAGGGCTGTGCAGCCCAGTTCCAGGTTCGCCACACCGTTGCCGACCCGTCCGTCATCGGGACGTTCCACTCACCCGAGAGCCAGACGTGGCCGCTCGCGCTCGCGACAGGATCGGGGGTCGCCCCGGAGTAGTCGCCCCAGCGGCAGGTCGGTCCGCAGGTGAAGTCGACATTGGCGCCCGTCGGTTGCGTGATGGGCACCCACGCCGACTGGGCTGCCGAACCCTTCTTCGAGACCATCTGGATCGACGGGAACGTCGCACTCGACGACGTGTTGAAGCCCATCACCATGTCGCCACCGAAGGACCCCGTCGTGCCGTCGTTGGCTCGGTCCGGAGAGATCGCGCCGTTCCAGACGTAGAGGCTGCTGTCGGTGACCCTGCCCCACTGCGCGAGGGTCGGCGTGCCGCCGACGTTGATCTCGTACCAGCGGTCCTCCGCGCCAGCTCCGCCGTACACCGTGTGCGCGGTCCAGACGGCGGTGGCACCGAGGTTCGGGTCATAGGCGGCCACGGCATGGGTCAGGCGTGTGTCCATCGTGTCGAGGACGGCCGTCACGCCCTGTTGCGGCGCATCGGCCGGGACGGAATAGGCCAACGGCACGCTCACCGAGTACGGCCCGCTCAGCGTCGGGTTCCCCAACACGTTCTTGGTGACCTTGAACACGCTCAGGACATTGCCGCTGCCGGTCCCGACGTCGACGGACCCGACGACGTAGCCCGTGCTGCTCGGGTCGGCGCTGAACGCCGGCACCGGGGTCGACATGAGCGACCCGTCGGCGTTCTTGAGACTGGCGAACGTGCCGCCCGGTCCGATCGTGCCGGGGCAGCTCGGATCGGTCGGCTTGGCCAGCCAGTTGACGTTCGAGCCGTTGTAGAACGAGGCGAGCAGGAAGTCGTTGGAGCCGATGAGGACGAAGTCCCGCGTCACGCCGAGCTTCGGATAGTCAGGCAGGGTCGCGGTGTTCGCGTACCCGTAGTTGAGGATGTACTTGCAGAAGTCGGCCCCCGATTGCGGGCTGGCGGACTTGCTGTAGCCGAAGGCGAAGCCGTAATGGGCGACGTCCAGGGCCAGGTAGTAGAAGCGCTGGGCGCCCGGGTCCCAGAGGATCTGGGGGTCGGACAGTTCGCTCACCGGGAGTCCCATCAGCGCGGCGAAGTCGCCCTCTGATCCGCTGCTCAGTAAGTTGCCGTCGCGACCGTAGATGCCGTAGCGAAGGTTGATCAGCTCGATGTAGCTGTTGGGGCCGATGGCGCCCGTCGGGTCGGGGGGCGCGAGGCCACCCTGATACTCCCCGTTCCAGCTTGGCGACGCCGTGGGGCCACCCGGGAGCGTGACCGTGAGCGAGACGGTCGTCGAGTGGGTGGCCGAGGTCCCGGTGCCGGTCACGGTGAGCGTGTACGGCCCGGCCGCGGCCGTCCCCGTGTCGACCGTGAGGGTCGAACTGCCGCTCCCGGTCACCGACGACGGGCTGAGGCTCGCGGTCGCGCCGGACGGCGCGCCGCTCACCGAGAGGTTGACCGTCTGGGCGCTGCCGGAGGTGACGGCGGTGCTGATCGTCGACGTGCCCTGGGTGCCCTGGGCGAGCGAGAGCGAGGTCGGGCTCGCGCTGATCGAGAAGTCAGTTGAGACCACGACGAGCGTCACGATCGCCGTGTGGGTCGCGTAGGTGCCGCTGGCCGTGATCGTGAGCGGGTACGTCCCGGCCAGCGGGGTGGCGGCGGTCCCGACGCTGAGAGTGGAGGAGCCGCTCCCGGTCACCGACGACGGGCTGAACGTGCCCGTTGCGCCGGACGGCAGACCGCTCACCGAGAACTGCACGGTCTGGCGTCTGCCCGTGGTTGCCGCGACGGTGACGGTATAGCTCGTGCTCGAACCCTGGGCCACGGTCTGGGTCGAGGGACTAGCCGACAGCGAGAAGTCGTTCTTGTACAGGGTCGGCCCTCCGCCCTGCGCCGCCGCGTTCGCGGCCGCCTTCGCCTGCTCGAACGCCTTGCCGTCGAGGGCCCTCCAGGTGCTGGCGCGTTGGCCCGCCGGCGGGGAGGCCGGCGGGCTCTTGACCGGCGGGAGCGCAAGGTCCGTCCGCGTGCCTACACTCGCGATGGCTGCGTCTGATGCGTGACCTTGTGGCCCGGCAGCGAGCATCGAGGGCGGGACGGCCATGAGGAGGGCCGCGAGCAGGGCGGCTGCGGGAGCCAACGGGACGCGACGCATCGTCTTTCCTCCGTGGGAGGCATACGTTGGCATTGGCTCCGCGGCGCGTCAAGCGGTCTAGCCTTCCCTCTCCCATAAGCTCCTTGGGCCGGACGCCGGTCTCGAACGAAACCGTTGTGGCTCGGCACCATTTCCTAGCGATAGGGATGCGGGATGCCTTCTTGTGGCAGTCAGAAGCGACCTGAGCAGCGGACGTCGACGGGCAGGGCCGCGGAGATCGTCGTCGCGCCTGCGTGCGGTTCGCCGACGGGATGACGTCGAACGAGCGCAACCCCCCCCGGTACGCGGCAGGCATGGCCATGGCTACGGCCGGGCGACCGCACGGCCTACCCATTCGGGTAGGCTCCGACGATCCGACCGGCCTGTGGCGTCCGAGCGCGCTGGCCCTGTCGCGGGGCCCCGGGTTGAGTGAGAGTCGCGGCACGGACGAGCGGCGTCCTCCCCCCAGCGCCGTTCGTCAGCATACAGAAGCCGGACGGACGCACCCCCCGTCCGGCTTCTTGTATGTCCGAGACTGACAAGCCGCAGCCAAGCGCCCGTCGCCGGCCGAGCCGGAGCGACCGGGGGCGAGATGGGCTGAACGACCCGCTCGGTCGCGGTTCGACCGGGACGGGGAGCCCACTATCTATTCCATGCCGAGGCGCGCAGACTTCGCCGACCGGACGGGTGGCGGGGCCTCGGGGGAGTCCCACGGGCACGGCGTCCCAATCACG
>JBGPFS010000009.1:0-27896 GCA_041483455.1 Candidatus Limnocylindria bacterium
AGCCCGGGCGTGGACAAGGTGGCCTTCACGGGCTCGACCGGCGTCGGCAAGCTCATCCAGCGCGCGATCGCCGGCACGGACAAGGCGATCACCCTGGAGCTCGGCGGCAAGGCCGCCAACATCGTCTTCGAGGATGCCGCCCTGGACCAGGCCGTCGAGGGCATCGTCAACGGCATCTACTTCAACCAGGGCGAGGTCTGCTGCGCGGGGTCGCGCCTCCTGGCCCAGGAATCGATCGTCGAGCCGCTGGTCGAGAAGCTCAAGGATCGTCTCGCCACCATCCGGGTCGGCGACCCGCTCGACAAGAACACCGACGTCGGGGCGATCAACTCGAAGGCCCAGCTCGAGAAGATCACCGAGCTCGTGGCCTCGGGCGTGGCGGAGGGCGCGGAGCTCTACCAGCCCGCCTGCGAGCTGCCCGAGCGGGGCTTCTTCTTCCGACCGACGCTCTTCACGAACGTCGCCCAGAGCCACCGGATCGCCCAGGAGGAGATCTTCGGGCCGGTCCTCTCGACGCTCACCTTCCGGACGCCGGAGGAGGCGATCGAGAAGGCGAACAACACGCCGTACGGGCTGTCGGCCGGGATCTGGACCGACAAGGGCAGCCGGATCCTGATGATGGCGAAGCGGATGCGGGCCGGCGTGGTCTGGGCGAACACCTTCAACCGGTTCGACCCGACCAGCCCGTTCGGCGGCTACAAGGAGTCGGGCTTCGGGCGCGAAGGCGGCCTCCACGGACTCCACGCCTACGTCCGGCTCGAGGACCGCTGACGATGGCCGACCGGATCGACGTCCGCAAGACCTACAAGCTGTACGTGGGCGGGGCGTTCCCGCGGAGCGAATCGGGTCGGAGCTACCCGGTGACCACGCCCAAAGGGGAGCCGCTCGCGAACGCCGCCCGCGCCTCGCGCAAGGACCTCCGCGATGCCGTGCGGGCCGCGCGCGCCGCCTTCGAGCCGTGGGCCGCCCGGACGGCGATGAACCGCGGCCAGATCCTCTACCGGGTGGCCGAGCTGATGGAGGGTCGACGCGACCAGTTCGCCGCCGAGGTCGCGGCGGGCGAGGGGCTGAGCGCCGGTCGGGCTCGGGACGCCGTGGAGCGATCGATCGACCGCTGGGTCTGGTACGCCGGCTGGACCGACAAGATCGGCCAGCTCCTGGGCAGCGCGAACCCGGTCGCCGCGCCCTACTTCAACTTCACGATCCCCGAGCCGACCGGGGTCGTGGGTCTCGTGGCCCCGGAGACATCGTCGCTGCTGGGCCTGGTCAGCCGGCTCGCCCCGGCGATCCTGACCGGGAACACGGCCGTGGTGATCACCTCGGAGGCCCGGCCGCTGCCGGCGGCCACGCTCGGCGAGGTCCTGGCCACCTCGGACGTCCCGGGCGGGGTCGTGAACCTGCTCAGCGGGTCCAAGACGGAGCTCGTCCCGATCCTGGCCGCCCACGAGGATGTCGACGCGCTCGACACCTGGGGCGTCGGGCCGGACGCGCAGGTCGCCGCAGAGGTGGCCGCGGCCGGCGACATCAAGCGCCTCGCCCGGCGGCCGAAGGGAGTCGCGGATGCCCGGTTCGACTGGTCCGACGAGCGGGCCGCCCAGCGTCCCGAGTGGATCGCCGCCTTCCTCGAGATGAAGACGGTCTGGCACCCGATCGGCTCGTAGCCGAACCGGGCGACGGGCGCGCTGGCGACCGGCAGCGAGTGGATCGATGGCGGCTTTCGCCGTCCGCCTCGAGCGGTTGACCTACGTCGCGGCCTCGCCTCGCGCGGTGTGGGCCACGCTTCACGACCCGGCCGCCCAGGATGCCCTCTACCCGGAGCTCCACCTCGGGCCGGCCGCGCCGAGCTGGCCGGCGGCCGGCGCGACCCGCTCCGCGCGACTCCGGATCGGGCTCCTTCGGGTCCAGGTGCGGCTCGGCTCGCTCGAGGCTCGGCCGGACGCACGGTTCCGGATCGTGATCGTCGGAGACGGCATCCGTCTCGAGCGGGGCTGGCGCCTGGAGCCCGCCGCGGGGGAGGGGACGAAGGTCGCCGGCTCGATCGCGCTGACGCTGGCCGGCTGGCCGACCCGCGCCCTGGTCCGGCTCGGCCGCGGCTCGGCCGAGAAGCTCGTCGAGGCGCACCTCCGGATCCTCAAGGAGATGACCGAGGCCGGGCTGGATCGGACCGCCGGCCCGTAGGGCGTCCCGCCGGCCCTTAGACCGCTCTCGCCGGCCCCTAGACTGGGCGGATGCCGCTCGGGGTCCTCGCGCTCCTCCTCGTCGCCGCACTCCTTCATGCCGGCTGGAACGTGCTGCTCAAGACCTCCGACGACCCGCTCCAGACGGCGGGTCGCGGGATGGTGGTGGGGGCGCTCGTCCTCATCCCGGCCGGCGCGGTCGGCTGGCTCCTCGCCGGTCGGCCTCCGATCCCGGCCGAGGCCTGGGTCCTGGCCGTCGTCTCGGGCGTGCTGGAGGCGGCCTACTTCGTCTTCCTGTCGGCCGCCTACCGGCGCGGCGACCTTTCGCTCGTCTACCCCATCGCCCGGGGCACGGCGCCGGTCCTGGCGGTCGCCGTCGGGGTGATCGTGCTCGGCGAGCGGCTCGGCCCGGCCGGTGCTCTCGGCGTGGCCCTTCTCCTCGGTGGGATCCTCGGCCTTCAGCGGCCGTGGGCGATCCTGCGCCGCGGCGGCGACGTGCCCCGGCACGTCCGGGAGGCGGCCGGCTTCGCGCTCCTCACCGGCATCACGATCGCGATCTACTCGGCGGTCGATCGGACCGGGGCGCGCCTCATCGAGCCCTGGCTCTACGCGGCGCTGCTCTGGACGTTCACCGCGGCGTTCCTCCTTGCCTGGATCGGTCTCGCGGGCCGGTGGGGCCGGCGGAGCCGGTTGGATGGCCCACCCGCGACGGCGATCCCGGCGGCCATCGGCGACCCGGAGCCAGGGGCCCTCGACGACGGCGGGGGGACGGTCCGCGACCGACGCTCCGGCTGGGGCCGGGCGGCGGTCGGCGGGCTGGTGACCGTGGCGGCCTACCTGCTCGTCCTCATCGCCTACCGGTTCGCGCCGCTGACGGCGGTGGCACCCGTGCGCGAGTCGGCGATCGTGCTCGTGTCGGGCTGGGGCTCGCTCCGCCTCGGCGAGGCGGCCAGCCGACGCGACGCGCTCAGCCGGATCGGCCTCGCGGCGGTCATCGTGGGCGGGGCGTTCCTCCTGGCGGCCGAGGGGTAGGTCCAGCCGAGGGGTAGGTCCGAGCGCCCGGGCCACCCGGGGCTCCGCTCAGGTCCCCCGCAGGGCCCGCCAGCGGTCCATCACCCGGGCGTTCACCAGGCCCACGCCGCCCAGGATCAGCGCCGTACCGAGGACGATCCGGGCGTCGACCCCCTCGCCGAGGACGAAGAACCCGAGGGCGATCGCCACGATCGGCATGACGTAGGTGATGAGCGACAGCCGGGTCGGCCCGAACGTGTGGACGAGTCGGAAGTAGAGGAGGTAGGCGCAGGCCGAGCCGAAAACGCCCAGCCAGGTCACCGCGATGATCGCCCTGGGCGTGTCCGGGAGGTGGACCGGCGACTCGAGGCCGACCGCGAGCGCGGCCGCGATGATCAACCCGAACGTGACCTGGAAGAAGGCCGGGATCATCGGCCGGAGGCCGTGGACGTAGCGCCGGACGAAGACGTTGCCCGCGGCATAGCTGAACGAGCTCAGGACGATCGCCACCTCGCCGTAGATCGCGTCGCCGCCGGCCGGCGAGCCGAGGCCGCGGCTCATCAGGACGACCACCCCGCCGAAGCCGATCGCGAGGCCGACCAGCTTGTTCGTCGTGATCGACTCGTCCGCCAGGGCGAGCGAGGCGAGGAGCAGCGTGAACAGGGGCGTGGTGGCCTGGAGGATGGCCGCCAGCGCCGACGAGATGTAGCGCTCGCCCCAGGTGATGAGGCTGAACGGGATCGCGATGTTGACCAGCGCCATCACGGCGAACTTCGCGTAGATCGTCCGGCCGCGGGGGAGCGGCTCCCGGGCGAGGGCCACCACGAGCCCCAGGATGAGGCTGGCGATCCCGAGGCGGCAGACGATGAGCGTGAACGGAGCGAGGGTCTCGATCCCGATCTTGATCCAGAGGTAGCTGCTCCCCCAGAAGAGCGAGAGGAGAAGGAAGAGACCCCATTCGCGGCGGCTGATCGGGGACGTCATGGTCGCCGATGATACCCTTCCGCTTGGCCTACCGCCATAGGCCAACGAGCGCGAGCGGGCGTCGCTCGGCTACGATGCGCCCACGACGGACGAACGGAGGCCGGATGCGACTCTGGGGCGGGCGATTCAGCGAGGCGAACGACCCGCGGGTGACCGAGTTCACCCGCTCGGTCGAGCTCGACCGAGCCCTCGCCGAGGACGACCTCGTGGGCTCGATCGCGCACGTCCGGGGGCTCGGTCGGGCCGGCCTCCTGGTGGCCGACGAGGTCGACGCGCTCGTCGCGGGGCTCGAGGGGCTGCGTGGCGAGGTCGCGGCGGGCACCCTCGCCTGGGACCCCGACCTCGAGGACGTTCACCTGAACCTGGAGGCGGCCCTCGCCGACCGGATCGGGCCCCTGGCCGGGAAGCTCCACACCGGACGCTCGCGCAACGACCAGGTGGCGACCGACCTGCGCCTCTGGCTCCGGCGCTCGATCGCCGCGCTCGACCGGGCGATCGTCGGGCTCGAGCGGGCGCTCGTCGGGCTGGCCGAGCGCGACGGCGATGCGGTCCTGCCCGGCAGCACCCACCTCCAGCCGGCCCAGCCGGTCCTGCTCGCCCACCATCTGCTCGCCTACGTCGAGATGCTCGAGCGCGACCGGGGCCGGCTAGACGATGCCGGCCGGCGGGCGAACCTCAGTCCGCTCGGCGCCGGAGCGCTCGCGGGCGCCGGCTATCCGCTCGACCGGGAGGCCACGGCCCGCGAGCTCGGCTTCGACGGCGTGACCGCGAACTCGCTCGACGCGGTGAGCGACCGCGACTTCGTGGTCGAGACGCTGGCCGGCGTGGCCCTGGGGATGGTCCACCTCAGCCGCCTCGCCGAGGAGCTGACCTGGTGGTCGAACCCGCGCTTCGGGTTCGTCCGCGTCGCCGACGCCTACTCGACCGGCAGCTCGATGATGCCGAACAAGCGCAACCCGGACCCGGCCGAGTTGGTCCGCGGCCGGGCCGCCCGGCTGATCGGCGACCTGGCCGGGCTGCTGGCGCTCCTCAAGGGCCTGCCGCTCGCCTACCAGCGCGACCTCCAGGAAGACAAGGCGCCCCTCTTCGCCGGCGTCGCGACATTCGAGGCGAGCCTGGGCGTGATGGCCGGCCTGATGGCCACGCTCACGATCGACCGCGGGCGGATGCGGAGCGCGGCCGCGGAGGGCTTCACCACCGCGACCTCGGTCGCGGACGCGCTCGTCCGGCGCGGCCTCCCGTTCCGGACCGCGCATCACGTCGTCGGCGCGCTCGTGGCGCTCGCCGAGTCGGGCGAGGGCGGCCTCGAGGGCGCCCTCGAGGGACTCTCGGACGAGGCGATCCGCGCGGCCCTGGCCGAGGCTGGGGCTTCGGACCCGATCGGCGCGGCCCTCGCGGCCGACCCGGGGATCGGCGAGGCGGTCCGGGCCGCCGCCGGGCTCGACGCAGCGCTGGCCGCGGCGGACGTCGTGGGTGGGACCGCGCCACGCCGGGTCGCCGGTGCGTTGGCGGCCGCCCGCGCTCGGCTCGACGCCGAGCCGGCGTGAGGTCGCCCGCTGTCCCATCGCCGCGTCAAGTGTCGGAAGGTTCTGTCGGCCGTTTCATGGGCGGCCCTCGCCACGAAGATCTCGGTCGTCGAGCGGATCAGATCTCGGTCGTCGAGCAGATCGTCACGTCGCGCACGAGGTGCGGGTCGCGGGCCCAGGCCCGGGCGAGGATGACGTGGAACGTCGCGTCCGTCCGGCCATGCGGCAGCTCGATCGTGGGCAGGTCGACGACCGGGATGTCGGCCCGGAACGGCAGGGGCTGCGAGGGTCCGCCGAACGGCCCGGGCCCGACGAGCCGGCCCGTCCAGGCGGTCAGCTCCTCCTCCTTCCCGCCCGACACCGTGGCGCGCACCTTCACCCGGAGCTCAAGGCGGACCTCCTGGAGATCGAGGGGCTCGCCGGTCTCGATCGTGAGCGTGCCCTCGATCGGCGCGCCGACGCAGACCGGCATCGGCTTGATCTCGACCCGCCCGCGGGCCTCGCCGGTCGACGAATCGGCCGCCTCGTAGAGGGCGTACTCGCCGACGTGGACGACACCCGCCCGGAGGAGGGCGGTCGGCTGGAGGACCCGGACGCCGACGACGATCGCGGAGTCGAAGCCCTCGCGCTCGAGCTTGATCTCCAGGTCCCAGGTCAGCCGGCTGACGGTCGCGTCGAGGGTCGCCGGCCCGAGCGGCGGGACGGGGACTTCGAAGGGGATGGTCCGTCCTTCGCCGGTCGCCAGCTCCGGCGCGTCGGCGAGCAGGACCGGGAGCCGCTGGAGCTCATCGGTGTGGGTCACGGTCCGGGTCTGCGGGTGACCCTGCGCGTCGACGGTCGTCTGCTCGGCCTGCCACTGCTCGGTCGCGATCAGGGTCGCGAGGATGCTCCGCCCCGAGGTGGCTCCATGGGCGGTCAGGGTGACCGTGCCGCGCGCCAGCGTGCCCGGCAGGAGGTCGTCCCGCTCAAGCTCGAGCCGCCAATCCAGGCCGTGACTGCTGGCCTGCGCCACGATCGCGCCCATCCGGTCCTCCGTCCCCGAGCGGTGCTGTGCCGCGTCGACCTGCCGCGCGACGGCTTCGCCCAGGGCCGATCGTAGCGGACTACGATGCCACCATGACGCTGGCCCTCGACACGATCCGGCGCGCCCCGAAGGTCCTCCTCCACGATCACCTCGACGGCGGGCTCCGGCCGGGCACGATCATCGAGCTGGCGCGCGAGCACGGCTACGGCGGGCTGCCGACCGGCGATCCGGACGAGCTGGCCGCCTGGATCCGGCGCGGCGCCGACCGCAAGTCCCTCGAGCTCTACCTCGAGACGTTCGCTCACACCGTCGGGGTCATGCAGACACCCGACGCGATCGCCCGGGTCGCCGCCGAGTGCGCCGAGGACCTGGCTGCCGACGGCGTGATCTACGCGGAAGTCCGCTACGCGCCGGAGCTCTCGACCGCCGGCGGCCTGACCCTCGACGAGGTGATGGCGGCGATCCTGTCGGGCTTCCGGGCCGGCGAGGCCAGGGCCGCGGCCGACGGCCGGACGATCATCGTCCGAACGCTCACCACCGCGATGCGCCAGGCGGACCGGGCCCTCGAGGTGGCCGACCTGGCGCTCCGCTTCCGCGACGAGGGCGTGGTCGGCTTCGACATCGCCGGCCCCGAGGCCGGTTTCCCCCCCGGCCGGTTCGCGGACGCATTCCGGCGCCTGACCCACCACAGCTTCCACCTGACCCTCCATGCCGGCGAGGGCTACGGCCTGCCGTCCATCCGCGAGGCGCTCGACCTGGGCGCCGAGCGTCTCGGCCACGGGGTCCGGATCGTCGACGACATCGAGGTCGGGGCCGACGGTCGGCCGCGCCTCGGGCGCCTGGCCGCCTACGTCCGGGACCGGCGGATCCCGCTCGAGCTGTGCCCCACCTCGAACGTCCACACGGGCCTCGTGGACGCGGTGGTCGACCACCCGATCGACGTCCTCCGGCGGCTGCGTTTCCGGGTCACGCTGAACACCGACAACCGGCTGATGAGCGGGGTGACGCTCTCGTCGGAGTTCGCCGCCCTCGACGCGGCCTTCGGGATCGGCCTCGGCGAGATGGAGTGGCTGACGCTCAACGCGATGAAGTCCGCCTTCCTGCCGTTCGACGAGCGTCTCCAGCTGATCGACGAGGTGATCAAGCCGGGCTATGCGCGACTCCGCCGCGAGGTCGGCGGCTAGCCGGGCGCGGGCGCCGACGATGGAGGCGGGCAGCGCGCCGGGTGGGCCAGCGACGACCGGCCTGACCGAGGCGGAGGTCGTCCGGCGCCGGGCTGCCGGGCAGGGCAATCCGGCCCCGCCGGCGACCTCGCGGACCTACCTCCAGATCGTCCGCGAGAACGTCTTCACGTTCATCAACGACATCATCATCCTGCTCGGCGTCGCGCTCGCGCTGGCCGGTCGGCCGGTCGACGCGCTCATCTCGCTGGTCGTGATCTCCACGAACATCGTCGTCAGTGTCACCCAGGAGGTCCGCGCGAAGCGGACGCTCGACCGGATCGCCCTCCTCACCCGGCCCACCGCGCGGGTGATCCGCGACGGGACGGGCCGGGCGGTCGGGCCTGAGGCGCTCGTCTTGGGCGATCTCCTCGAGATCGGGGCGGGCGACCAGGTGGTCCTCGACGGGCGGCTGGTCGACGGGCGGCTCGAGGTCGACGAGTCCCAGCTGACCGGCGAATCGGACCTCGTCCCGAAGGCGCCCGGCGACGAGGTCTTCTCGGGCAGCTTCGCGATCACCGGGACGGGCCGCTACCTCGTCGAGAAGGTCGGCGCGGCGAGCCTGGCGAACCGGATCACGGCCGGCGCCCGCTCGTTCCGGCGGGTGCTGACCCCGCTCCAGCGCGAGATCAACCAGGTCATCCGGGCGACCCTGCTGATCGTCGCCTACCTGGAGATCCTGCTCGTCCTCAACTCGGTCCTCCAGCTCGAGCCCGCCGGCGAGGCGATCGGCGAGGCGTCGCTCCTGGTCGGGCTCGTCCCGAACGGCCTGTTCGTCTCGATCGCCGTCGCCTACGCCCTCGGTGCGGTCCGGATCGCCCGGCAGGGCGCGCTCGTCCAGCAGGCGAACGCGATCGAGTCGCTCAGCTCGGTCGACGTCCTGTGCCTCGACAAGACGGGGACCCTGACGGCGAACCGGCTGCTCGTCACGGAGCTCGTGCCGCTCGATGGCTCGAAGGCCGAGCTCCGGGCGGTCGCCGGGGCGGCGGTCGCCAGCGCCTCATCGCGGAACAAGACCGCGGAGGCGATCGCCGTGGCCTGCCCGGCGGAGGCCGGGCCGATCGCCGCGGAGGTCCCGTTCTCGTCGGTCCGGAAGTGGAGCGCGGTCGCGTTCTCCCACGCCGGATCGAGCGGCGGGCCGGCGCCTCGCTCCGCCGGATCGACTGCGATGCCGACCGGGATCGTGGCCATGGGCGCGCCGCAGTCGCTCCGGCCGTACCTGGCGGACGCGGCCTGGCCGGCGATCGAGCAGGCGGTCGTCGGGAGGACGGCCCGGGGGCTGCGCGTCCTGCTCGTTGCGGTGGCGTCGTCGACGACCGACCTCGTGGACACCGGCGACGCGACCCGCCTCCCGGAGCTCCGGCCGCTCGGCCTCGTCTGCCTCCAGGACGAGCTCCGGGACGGGGCGGCCGAGGCGCTCGCGAGCTTCCGGGCCTCCGGGGTCCGGCCGATCATCATCTCGGGCGACGACCCCGACACCGTCGCCGCGCTCGCCCGGCAGGCGGGGCTCGGGCCCGAGCTCCGGACGATGTCGGGCCCGGAGATCGACCGCCTCGACGGGGCCGAGCTCGCGGCGGTGGTCGCCCAGACCGACATCTTCGGCCGGATCGTGCCGGCCGAGAAGGAGCGCCTGATCGCCGCCCTGAAGGCGAGTGGGCACTACGTCGCGATGATCGGGGACGGGGTCAACGATGTCCTCTCGCTCAAGCAGGCGAACCTGGCGGTGGCGATGCAGAGCGGGACCCAGGCGGCCCGTGGCGTGGCCGACATCGTCCTGACCGAGGACTCGTTCGCCACGCTCGTGCCGGCCGTCCGCGAGGGCCAGCGGATCCTCAACGGGATGCAGGGGATCCTGGCCCTCTTCCTGACCCGGATCTCGACCGTGGGCCTGCTCATCGTCTCGTCGCTCGTCGTCGGGATCTTCCCGATCGCCCTCCGGAACGGCTCGCTCATCACGCTCCTGACCGTCGGCGTCCCGGCGGCCGTCCTGGCGTTCTGGGCGCACCCGGGGGCGCGCGAGCGTTCCACCCTCGGCCGGACGATCGCCCGGATCGTCGTCCCCGCGGCTGCCCTGTCGAGCCTCATCGGGCTGGCGGTCCTGTACGGGACCCTGGGCATGCACGTCCTCGAGGCTGGCCGGGACGGCTTCGTCGGGTCGCCGGCCGAGCTCGAAGCCCGGATCGACGACGCGATCCCGATCGCCCAGAGCGCGCTGACCGCGTTCCTGGTGCTCTCAGGACTGGCGCTCATCGCGTTCGTCGAGCCGCCGTTCCGCTGGCTCGCCGTGGTCGAGGAGCGGCGCGAGGACGGGCGGCCATTCGTCCTGGCGGTCGGGCTGGCGGTCGTCTACGTCGTCGTGGCCGCGCTCGGCCCGGCTCGCCAGCTCTTCGCGCTGACGCCGCTCGGGCTGACCGAGGTCGCCATCGTCGCGGCGGGTGCGGCGACCTGGATCGTCGGGGTCCGCGAGGTCTGGCGACGCCGGCTCATCGAGCGGTTCGTCGGGATCGACCTGCCGCCGATCGCGCCGGATCGCACGTCGTAGACCGGGCGGCCAGCCCCCGCGGTCAGCCGGCTGTGGTCGCCGCCCCGTCCTCGACCGTGGTCGGGAGCGACTCCAGGAGCGGCTCGGTCCAGGCCCAGGCAGCCCCGTGGTGGCGCCCGACGGCGCCGTGGCGGGCCGCTTCGACCCGGAGCGGCAGGCCGAAGATCTCGATGAACCCGACGGCGCTGGCGTGATCGAAGGCGTCGCCCTCGTCGTACGTGGCGAGGCTCTTGTCGTAGAGCGAGAGCGGGGATCGCCGGCCGACCAGGACCGCGTTCCCGTGGTCGAGCCGGATCCGGGCTTCCCCGCTCACCACGCGCTGGGAGGAGGCGACGTAACCGCGCAGGTCGCGGTGGAGGGCGCTGAACCAGAGCCCGTCGTAGGTCAGCCGGGCGAGCTCGTCGGCGACCAGCCGACCGAACCGGAGGGTGTCCTTCGAGAGGGTCAGACCCTCGAGCCCGCGGTGGGCGGTGTGGAGGATCGCGGCCGCCGGCGCTTCGTAGATCTCGCGGCTCTTGATCCCCACGAGCCGGTCCTCGACGTGGTCGATCCGGCCGACGCCGTGCGCGCCCCCGAGCGCGTGGAGCCGCTCGACGAGGATCAGCGGGTCGAGCCGCTCGCCGTCGACCGAGAGCGGGATGCCGCCCTCGAAGCCGATCGTCAGCTCGATCGGATCCGGGGCCCTGCCCGGCGCGACCGTCCACTCGTAGGCGTCGGCGGGCGGGGCGACCCAGGGATCCTCGAGCACGCCCGTCTCGCACGAGCGGCCCCACAGGTTCACGTCGATCGAGTACGGCGAGCTCCTGGTGATCGGGATCTCGATCCCGCGCTCGACCGCGTAGTCGATCTCCTGGTCGCGCGAGAGGCCCATCCCGACCCGCATCGGGGCGACGACCTCGAGCCCCGGATCCAGGGCGTGGACGGCGACGTCGAAGCGGACCTGGTCGTTGCCCTTGCCGGTGCAGCCGTGGGCGACCGCGTCGGCGCCCTCGCGCTTGGCCACCTCAACCAGGAGCTGGGCGATGAGCGGTCGGGCCAGGGCGGTCGCGAGCGGATAGGCGCCCTGGTAGAGCGCGCCGGCCTGGAGGTGCGGCCAGACGAAATCCGTGACGAAGCGCTCCCGGGCGTCTACGACGTAGGCCTTCGCGGCCCCTGCGCTCATCGCCCGACGCTCGACGCCCGCCCGGAGGGAGCCGCCGCCGACGTCGACCGTCAGGGTGACGACCTCGACCCCGAACTGCTCCCTGAGCCAGGCGACCGCCACCGAGGTATCGAGCCCGCCCGAGTAGGCGAGGACGACCTTCTTCATGACCGGACCTCCGAGACGACGGGACTGGCTGAAGCGCCGATCGCGCGGAACCGGTCGAGCCAGCGCTCGAGGCGGGCCTCGTCGGCGAACAGGACGAGCAGGGTGTTGTCGCCGGCGAGCGTCCCCTCCTGGTCCTGGAGGGAGGACTCGTCGATCGCCTGGGCGATCGCACCGGCGGTGCCCGGCGAGCCGGTGAGGATGAGGGTCAGGCCGCTCCGGCCGACCCGGACGGGCATGTCGGCGAGGATCCGCCCGAGCCGTTCGTCTCGGGCGCCGGTCGGCTCCTGGGTGGAGCGCGGGACCAGGTCCCCGGGCGTGAGGTAGACGTGCCGGTCGCCGCGGGCCACCTTGGCGAGGCCGAGCTCCGCGATGTCGCGGCTGACGGTCGCCTGGGTCACGGCGAAGCCGCGGGCGGCCAGGAGCTCGGCGAGCTCGGCCTGGCTGCCGACCGAACCGCGGCCGACGAGCTCGAGGATCGCCCGGCGGCGCTCCACGGCGGAGCCGGCAGCCGAAGCGGGCCCAGTCATCGGGCGGCCCCGGCCGCCGCCCGGTTCGCGCTGATCCGGGTCCCGAAGGCCGGGTCGTCGATGGCCCGGGCGAGGGCATCGGGCACCGATCCGTCGGCGATCACGGCCTGCGCCCCGGCCCAGGCGAGCGCGCTGAGTGCCGCCCGCACCTTGGGCACCATCCCACCCGCGATGACGCCGGTCGCGATGAGCGTCTCGGCCTCGCCCGCGGTGAGCGTCTCGCGCCGGCGACCGTCGGCGTCGCGGACCCCATCGACGTCGGTCAGGAGGACCAGCTGGCGGGCGCCGAGCCCGGCGGCGATCCCGGCTGCCGCATCGTCGGCGTTGACGTTGCAGACGATCCCCGATTCGTCGCGCGCGAGCGGGGCCACGACCGGCACCTGGCCTCCGACGAGCACGGCGTCGAGGAGGTCCCGGCGGAGCCCGACCACGTGCGCCACCAGGCCCATGCCCGCGACCCGCTCGGCGATGAGGAGGCCGCCGTCGACGCCGGAGAGACCGACCGCATCGACCCGCAGGTCGCGCAGCGCGGCGACGAGCTCGCTGTTGACGACCCCGCGCAGGACGGCCGCGGCGACCTCCAGGGCGGCGTCGTCGGTCACCCGGAGGCCGCCCTCGAAGCGGCTCGGGACTCCGAGCCGCTCGAGCCATTCGGTGATCCGCTTGCCCCCGCCGTGGACCAGCACGACCGGCCGGCGCCGGGCGATCGCGGCGACCTCGACGAGGACCTGCTGTTGCTCGGCCAGGGTCGTCCCACCGAGCTTGACGACCAGGATCTCGCTCACGTCGTGTACTCCGCGTTCTCGCGTACGTAGGTCTCGGTCAGGTCGCAGCCGAACGCCTCCCCGGAGCCCGTTCCGAGTCCGAGGTCGACCCTGATCAGGACCTCCGGTCCGGCCATCGCCACCCGCGTCCCGACCCGATCGAAGCCGATCGGCCCGCCGGCCGGGCCGTCGAACACGAGCCGCCCGGCGATCGCGATCCGGAGCCGATCTGGATCGAGGGCCGGCGACGTGCCCGCGCGAGCCGTGGCCGCGGCTCCGGGCAGGCCGGCCGCCTCAAGCACCGCGGCATCGGCCAGGCGGGCGTTGCCGGCCGCCGCCGCGATCCGGCCCCAGTTCGGGTCGCGGCCGTGGATCGCCGCCTTGACCAGGCTGCTCCCGACGACGGATCGGGCGACCGCCCGGGCGTCCGCGTCGTCGGCCGCACCGGAGACGTCGCAGCTGATCAACGTCGTCGCGCCCTCGCCGTCCGCGGCCTGCTGGCGGGCGAGATCGCGGGCGACCGCCTCGATCGCCGCCCCGAGCGCCAGCGCCTCAGCGCTCCCCGGGGCGACGTCGACCGTGCCCGCCGCTCCGGACGCGAGGAGGAAGACGGTGTCGTTCGTGCTCGTGTCGCCGTCGACGGTCAGCTGGTCCCACGTCCGGGCGGCGGCCGGGCGAAGGAGGGACGAGAGCGTCATCGGCCCGACCGTCGCGTCGGTCAGCAGGACCGCCAGCATCGTGGCCATCCGCGGGTGGATCATCCCGACGCCCTTCGCGATCCCGCTGACCCGGACGTGTCGGGCCGCGTGGCCGTCCGGGTCGGGGAGGGTCAGGGCCACCGTGGCGACCTTCGTCCGGGAGTCGGTCGTGCGGAGGGCGATCGCCGCGGCCTCGAGCCCCTCGTCGGAGGTCAGCAGTCCCGTGGGCACGAGGTCCGCGATCGCCGCCGCGACCCGCTCGAGCGGCAGGCGGGTCCCGATCACACCCGTCGCGAGCAGGAGGGTTCGTTCGGGCTCCGCCCGGAGCGCGTCGGCGAACAAGCGGGCGACGTCCCGCTGGTCGGCGTCGCCGGCCGGTCCGGTCGCGGCATTCGCGCAGCCGCTGGTCGATATGACCGCGTCGGCCCAGCCCGACCGCCCGCCGTCGCTGCCCGTCGAGGCGAGGTGGGCGCGGCTGAGCCGGACCGGCGCCGCGGCGATCGGGTTGAGGGTGAAGACGGCCGCCGCCGCCGCCGGTCCGCCCGTGGTCCGGATCACCGCCAGGTCCAGCTTGCCCGAGGCCTTGATCCCGGCGGACGTCGCGCCGGCGGCGAAGCCGGCCGGGAGCGCGGCCCGGCGTTCGACGACCGGCAGGTCCGCGGGCAGTGGCGCGAGGAGAGGATCGGTGGCGCCGCGCGGGTCGGTGGCGCCACGCGGATCGGCCGGTTCGACGGCCCCCGCGCCGCGCGCCCCGGTGACCATGGGATCCGTCACGGTGCCACCGGAAGCTGCTCGAGCCCGGTGGTCTCGGGCAGGCCGTGGACCAGGTTGAACGCCTGGATCGCCTGGCCGGCCGCCCCCTTGACCAGGTTGTCGATGACCCCCAGCGCGAGGATCCGCCCGGTCCGCGCGTCGAGTCGGACATGGACCCGGGCGAAGTTGCTGGCGTGGACGTGGCGCGTGGCCGGGACGTCGGCGCTCACGGACACGAACGGTTCATCGGAATAGGCGGCCGCATAGAGCGCGTCGAGCTCGGCCTGGGTCACCGGTCGGGTCGAACGGACGTGGCAGCTGGCGAGGATCCCGCGCTGCATCGGGACGAGGTGGGGGAGGAAGTCGACGAGCGCTGCGCCGGGGATCGCGGCGCCGGCGGCACCACCCGCGCCGGCGGCACCACCCGCGCCCGGTCCCGGCCCCGCGCCGCCCGACAGCCCGACCAGCTCCTGCTCGATCTCCGCGACGTGTCGGTGCCCGCCGACTCCGTAGGCGCGGACGCTCTCGTTCACCTCGCCGAACATCAGCTCCGCCTTCGCGTCGCGGCCGGCGCCCGAGACCCCGCTCATGGCATCGACGACGAGATCGCCGATCAGGCCGGCCCGGGCGAGCGGCGCGAGGGCGAGGAGCGTCGCGGTCGGGTAGCAGCCCGGCGATCCGACGAGTCGCGGCGTACCGGCCGGGGCGCCCGCGAGGGCACGAAGCTCGGCGCGATGCAGCTCCGGCAGGCCGTATACGGCCAGGTCGAGGAGATCGGGCCGGGGATGCCTGAAGCCGTACCAGCGCGGGTAGTCGGCCGGGTCGCGGAGCCGGAAGTCCGGGCCGAGGTCGATGACCGCGGCCCCGTCGGCGAGGAGCCCGGGGACACGCTCGGCGGCCGCTCCATGCGGCAGGGCGAGGAAGACGGCGTCGGCGTCGGGGTGGTCCTCGTCGACAAGGTGAGGGGTGGTCGCGAGGTGCGGGTGGATCGTCCCGACCGGCTCCTCGTCGCGGCCGCGACCGGTCAGCCCGACGAGCTCGACCGCCGGGTGGCGATCGAGCAGCCGGATGAGCTCGGCTCCGACGTACCCGGTGGCACCGACGACGGCGACCCGGATGCCCTGCCGGCGACCCGCCCCGACTGGCTGGCCCGACGTCCCGAGGCTCGCGCTCACCGGCGCGCGCGATCACTCGCGGGTGACCGCCGTAGGGACGTCGGAGATTCGGGGTGGATCGCCGTCATGACCGCATGACTATACACCACAGATGCATAGTCATGCACAGAGTCCGCGATGTCCGCCGACCCCCGGGCCGCGCTTCGGCCGGGCAGGGGCCGAACGCCTCAGTCGACGATGTCGGGCCGCGCCCCTGGGCCGGTGACCAGCACCTCGCCCTCCTCGGTCGAGGGTGCGTCGCCGGTCCGGATGACCCGGTAGCGGTGATGGATCTCGGTCGCGCCGGCCGAGAGCATCGCGCTCACCGGACAGTACTTCGTCGCCGACAGCTCGATGCAGCGCCTGACCGCCGCGACATCGACGCCCGGCCCCTCGACCTCGTGGACGATCTCGATCTCGGTGAAGACCTGGGGGTACGCCTCGCGCTGGACGGCCCGGACGTGGATCGCGTAGCGGTCGAAGTCCTGGCGCTTCTTGTCGAGGATCGAGAGGACGTCCATCGCGGTGCATGCCCCCAGGGCCGCCGCGACCAGCTCGGTCGGGCGCGCTCCCGAGCTACCTTCTCCGTCGTCCATGACGACGGAGTGGCCGGAGCCGGTCCGGGCGACGAGCCGCATCCCGCCCTCGTGGACGATCTCGACGGTCTTGACGTTCATCCGGCGGCGACTCCCCCCGACGCAGCGACGGTGCGGGCCGATCCTGACTCCGCAGGTGGCAGCTCCCCGTGGAACTGCTCGCGGTAGAGACGGGCGTACAGGCCGCCCTGGCTGAGCAGCTCGGCGTGCGTCCCCCGCTCGACGATCCGGCCGCGCTCGTAGACGAGGATCCGGTCGGCCCGCAGGATCGTCGACAGCCGATGGGCGATGGCGATCGTCGTCCGGCCCTCCATCAGCCGCTCGAGCGCGGCCTGGATCAGCCGTTCGCTGACCGTATCGAGCGCCGAGGTCGCCTCGTCGAGGATGAGGATCCGGGGGTCCTTGAGCAGGACCCGGGCGATCGCGATGCGCTGCTTCTCGCCGCCCGAGAGCTTGTAGCCGCGCTCGCCGACGACCGTGTCGTAGCCCTCCGGCAGCTCGACGATCCGCTCGTGGATCGCCGCGGCGGTGGCGGCCGCGACGAGCTCGCCATCGGTCGCGTCGGGCTTCGCGTAGCTGAGGTTGTCGCGGATCGAGCTGTGGAAGAGATAGGTCTCCTGGGTGACGAAGCCGATCACCCGGCCGAGCGAAGCCAGCGTGACCTCCCGGATGTCGCGCCCGTCGATCTCGACCGCGCCGGAGTCGACGTCGTAGAGCCGCGGGATGAGGTAGGTGGTGGTCGTCTTGCCCGAACCCGACTGACCGACGAGCGCGACGAGCTCACCCGGGGCGGCCTCGAAGTCGATCCCTTCGAGACCGAAGGGAGCCGGCGGCCGGGTCGACCCGTCGAGCGGACCGACCGCGGGCATCGCGCCGCCCTCCAGCTCCTGGGCCTCTTCCTCGAGGATCGTGGCCGCGGCCGCGCTGTCGCCACCCTGCGCCTCCGGGCGGGCGACCGCGAGCGCCGCGGCGTCGAGGTGGCCCCGGCGATCGTCCGCTCCAGCTCCGGACGTCGCGCCGGCGTCCGCGTCCGAAGCGCCGACGCCCACCGTTTCCGGCGGGGTCGCGGACGCCGGATAGCGGAACCCGACGTCCCGGAAGCGGACCCGCCCCTCGAGCGTCGCCGGCTCGAGCGTCGCCGCGTCCGGCGCGTCGTCGATCACCGGGTCGAGGTCGAGGTACTCGAAGATCCGGTCGAACAGGGCGAGCGAGCCCTGGATCTCGACCTGGACGTTGAACAGCTGCCCGAGGGGGAAGAAGAGCCGGCTCTGGAGGGTGGTGAAGGCCACGATCTGGCCGACCGTCGGGGCGGATGGGTCGCCATTCGCGGCGAGCGTGCCGGCCAGCCAGTACACGAAAGCCGGGGTGATGCTGAAGATCGTGCCGATGATCATGAAGAACCAGCGCCCCACCATCGCCTGCCGGATCTGGAGGGCGGCCAGGCGGAGGTTGAGCATCCGGAACCGCTCGATCGAGGCCGCCTGCTGGCCGAAGGTCTTCGAGAGCAGCATCCCGCTCACGCTCAGGGTCTCCTCGGTCGCGGCCGACAGGTCGGCCAGCGACTTCTGGGTCTCCGAGCTGACCGAGCGGCGGACCCGGCCGACCCGCAGTGTCAGGTACATGAAGAAGGGCAGGACGCCGAGCGAGAGGAGGGTCAGCCGCCAGTCGATGAAGATCATCGCGACGACCGTGCTCAGCGCGACCGCCACGTTGCTGGTCAGGTTCGCCGCCGTGTCGGTCACGACCGCCTGGACGCCGCCCACGTCGTTCGCCAGGCGGCTCTGGATCTCGCCCGTCCGGGTCTCGGTGAAGAAGCGGAGCGGCATCCGTTGGAGGTGCGCGTAGAGGGCGTTCCTGAGGTCCTGCATCACGCGCTGGCCGACCAGGTTGTTGAGGTACGACTGGCCGACCCCGATGAGCCCGGAGACGATCGGGACCGCGATCATCAGCCCGACGTACAGGTTGAGCCGGCTGAAATCGCGCGGGGTGATGACGTCGTCGATCAGGACTCGGAGCAGGTACGGGTTGATCAGTCCCAGGAGGCTGGTCACCAGGATGGCCGCGACGACGACCGCGATCTGCCGCCGGTACGGCCGGAAGAAGGCCGCGATCCGCCGAGCGGTGGGCCCTCGGCGCTCGCGGGGGAGGCGCGCCGACGGCTCGCCCGGGCCGGCCGCGAACCGGCCGCGGGCACCGAATCCCATCAGATCGCGCGCTCTACCGGGCGACCGCGGTCGAGGCCTCGGCGATCCCCTGGGCCTCGAGCCAGCGCTCGGCGTCGATGGCCGCCTTGCAGCCGTCGCCGGCGGCCGAGACCGCCTGCCGGTAGCGGTGGTCGTGGACATCGCCGGCGATGAAGACGCCCTCGATCCGCGATCCGGTCTCGTCGCGGACGACGAGGTAGCCCTTGTCGTCGACCTCGAGCCAGTCCCGGAAGACGTCCGTGTTCGGCGTGTAGCCGATCGCCACGAACAGCCCCTGGGCCGGCATCACCCGCTCGGCGCCGCTCGCGGTGTCGCGCAGGCGGAGCGCCTCGACGTGGGCGTCGCCCAGGACCTCCTCGACGGCGGTGTTGAGGTGGACCTCGATCTTCGGGTTGGCGATCGCCCGCTCGACCATGATCTTCGAGCCGCGGAACGCGTCCCTGCGGTGGAGCAGGTGGACCTTCGTCGCGAACCGGGTCAGGAACGACGCCTCCTCGAGGGCCGTGTCGCCGCCGCCCACGACCGCGATCTCCTTGTCCCGGAAGAAGAAGCCATCGCAGGTCGCGCAGGCGGAGACGCCGCGGCCACGGAGCCGGGTCTCGCTCTCCAGGCCGAGCCAGATGGCCGACGCGCCCGTCGCCGCGATCACCGTCTGGGCGCGGTACTCGACGCCGCGGGCCCACAGCCGGAACGGGCGGCTCGAGAAGTCGACCCGCTCGACGTCGGCGTCGACGAACTCCGTCCCGAAGCGGGCGGCCTGGCCGCGGAAGCGGGCCATCAGCTCGGGTCCGTCGATCCCTTCGGGGAAGCCCGGGTAGTTCTCGACGTCGCTCGTGATCATCAGCTGGCCGCCCGGCGCCGAGCCGGCCAGGACGATCGGCTCGAGGTTGGCCCGGGCCGCGTAGATCGCGGCGGTCAGGCCGGCCGGTCCGGAGCCCACGATGACGACCTTGGCGGCGGTCCGGCCGGATCCGTGGGCCTCGATGTCCGGGCCCCCGGGGATCGGCGCTGCGCTGACGCCGCCGCCGGTCTCGGCCCCGAACGAGATCGGCGGGATGCCGGCGAGGCCGCCGGGAGTCGTCGACCCGGCTTCCGGAGCGCCGCCCGAGAAGTCGATCGTCAGGCCGCCCAACGGGCTGGCGGGCGCACCGGTGGTGGTCTTGGTGTCGTCGGTCATCGGGCTCTTCGTCTCGCCGTTCGTCCCTCGCGGGCGGGCGGCGCCTCGTGCGTCGCGGTCCTCGCGGGTCGCCCTCATCGTAGCACGGCCGCCATACTCCCCGGGGGTATCGGCGTCTGGCCCGGGCCTCGACCGGCTCTGCCGGTCAGAGGCGGGCGATGACCCCGTCGTCCGGCGGATCCTGGTTGGCCGCCACCTTCTTGAACGGCCCGATCTCCCGGCCGAGAAGCTCGCGAGCGTGGGCGAGGTCGCGCCCGACCGTCCGGGTCACGAGGATGCGGGGCCGGACCGGCGGCCGGATGTCGCCGAACGCCTCCCGGAACGCGCGGAGCCAGGCCTGCCGGAAGACCTCCAGCCGCTCTTCCAGCCCGTCGGCGCCGGGCGTCCCGACGACCACGAACTCGTCCCCACCGTCGCGGATCGCCCGACTCAGCGGGATGCCGGTGAGCGCACGCCCGAACGCCCCGATGACGTCATCGCCCTTGGCCTGTCCGAATTCGGTGTTGAACGCCCCGAAGCCGGCCAGGTCGATGAACGCGATGTCCCACTCGAGCTTGGCCAGCCCCGGGAGCTCCTGGACACCCCGGGCCAGGTCCGAGAACCAGGCGAAGGTCGGCAGCTGCGTCCGACGGTCGAGGTCCAGCTTCAGCGCCCCCGGCCAGTCGTAGCGTCCGCCGAACGGTGTGCCCGCTCGCTCGAGGAGGTCGGCGATGCTCGCCGTCAACCACGGGACCTCGGGCCCGAGGGCTCGCCACCACCCCTCGGGCTCCTGGTTCTGCTCCAGCCATCGGATGGTGCGGGCTGGGTCGAAGCCCGCGTCCAGCCCGAGCAGGAAGTCAGCGGCGACGAGGGTCGTGAGGACATCGCTCGGCTGGCCGGGATCGCCCCACCCGCCGTCGGGCCGGCGGGCGTCGGCGATGAAGCGGATGAGCTCCGGCACCAGCGACGGGTAGATCCGCAGCTGCCACAGCACCCGGCCGAGGGCGGCGCTCGCCGAAACGAGCGGCTCGCCGTCGAATATCCCGGTGCCGATCACCGGACCGGCCACGCGCCGCGCCATGGACGCGTAGCGATAGGCGATCGCGATCGCCAGGTACCAGATCCGCTCGAGGAGTCGGGGTGCGTGTGACAGCTGCCACAGGGCGAACGTGTCCCGCCACGGGTCGTCGCCCGCGACGAAGAGCGCGAATCGAGCCTCCACGATGGGCAGAAGCCGGGCCAGGAACGGTTCGGTGGCGTCCCCGAGCGGACCGTTCCTGGCGGCGAGCTCGGCCAGGAGCTCCAGCGTCTGGACCTCGGCGATGGGTTCCACCAGGCGCCGGGCGTAGGCCGCCGGATCGTCCTCCCTGAGGCTGGACTCGCGCGGTCGCCAGTTGACGTCGACCCCGTCAAAGCGGGCGTAGAGCGGGGATCCGATCTGGCCGTCGGGCGGCCAGACCCACGGGAAGTCCTCGCGGCCCTTGGCGCCCCGGACCATGCGCCGGTCGAATCCGTCGAGGAGTCGGGCGAGGTTCACCGGCGTGCCGCGACGGAGCGCGTCGAGGTAGGCCGCCGCCACGATCGGGTCCCGGAGCTCGCGGGCATCGATCCCGTCGCCCAGCGCAAGGAGGGCCGCCCTCGCCCGGGGGATCGCGTCGAGCGTGGGATCCGGTGTCGCGGTCCCGAGGCCACGCGCCGGGGTTCGGCTCGGCCGGCGGCGGGCGGTCGGACCCGCATCGATCGGACTCCGGTCGTCCCCGCCCTGCCCCGGATCGGTCAGCCAGCGGATCTCGTGATCGTCGATCCGGCGCCTCGGCAGGTCACCCCACGCCTTCATCGCGCGGTTCCGGGCAGTCCGTGCCCTCGGGACTGCCATGAGCGGGAGACCGGAACGGGCTTGAACGTGCGCAATGGACCGTCCTCCATCCGACAGGGTCCGGGCGCCGCCACTCGCCCGGCGTGCCCTCCGGGAGGGATGCGGTGCGGTGCTGAGGAGAATGTCGTCGTACCGATGCCGTGCCGCCATGGGCCGGAAGTACCAGGCCCGGCGCCGGACGGAAGGCGGAACCGTCGGTGGCGCGTCCGGGCTAGAGGCCGCGCAGCGCCGGGATCACGTCCCGGCCGATCAGCTCGAGCTTGGCGACGTCGTCCACGCCCTTGACGCTGAAGATGACGTGCTGCGCTCCGGCATCGGCCAGCTCGCCGAACCGCTCGACGACCGCCGCCGGCGCGCTCGCGCCCCGCCCCCCATCCGGGGCGATGTCGACCACCTGGAGCGTCGACCGTTCGATCTCGTCGTACGGCCGGCCGAGGCGCTCGCAGTGCTGCCGGAGGATCTGGTATTTGCGGGCGATCCGGGGACCGTCGCCGAAGACGTTGCAGGCATCGGCGTACTGGGCCACCAGGCGGAGCGTCTTCTGCTCGCCTCCGCCGCCGATCATGATCGGCGGATGCGGCCGGTGGAGCGCCTGCGGAGAGTTGAGCAGGCGGCCGGCGCGGTAATGCCGGCCCGCGAAGGCCTCCTCGCTACCGCGGTCGCCCTGCCACATCGCGTGGGCGATCCGGAGGGTCTCCTCGAGCATCTCGAAGCGTTCTCCGAGCGGCGGCATCGGGAACCCGAGCGCCCGGCTCTCCTCTTCGTTCCAGGCCGCCCCGATCCCGAGCCAGGCCCGCCCGCCGGACAGGACGTCGAGCGCGGTCGCGCTCTTGACCCACAGGCCGGCCTGGCGGTAGTGGATGCCGCCGACCAGCAGCCCGAGGCTCGCCCGTTGCGAGTGGGCGGCCATGAACCCGAGCGTGGTCCAGCCCTCGAGCATCGGCTGCTCGACCGGCCCGATCCCCCGGATCTGGAAGAAGTGGTCCATCACCCAGAGCGAGTCGAAGCCGACGTCGTCGGCGGTCCGGACGACCCGCGCGAGGGTCGCCGCGATCTCGGCGGGGCCGCCGGGCCAGGTGAACGAGCTGATCTGGAGACCGACCTTCAACGGGAGCTCCTGATGTCGCGCTCGAGTGCGGGTCTCGAGCGGGTCGGGCCGCGGGTCGCGGTCGGCGCCGTGTACGCCCGAAGCGTACGGCAGGCGACGTTCCGTCGCGTCGACGTCAGCGGAAGAGGTCCATCTCCGCAGGGATGAGCGCGGCGCGGATGGTCGCCTCGCCCCGGGGCGGTGCGGCCCCGCGCACGAGGGCTGCGGGTCGGCCCGCGGTCTTGCCCAGGACCAGCTCCGCGGTCGAGGCCAGCTCGTCGGCCACGGCGCGCACGGTCGAACGCATCGTCCGGCCGTCGGCATCCGGCCGGCCCCGGAGATCCTCGAGCGGCGCCAGCCCCGAGACCCCGATCGCCACGTCGACGATCCCCCAGCGCCACGGCCGGCCGAAGCTGTCCGAGATGACGACCGGGAGGTCGACCCCGGACCGCTCGCGGACGGCCGCCCGGATCCGGGCCGCCGACGCATCGGGATCCGCCGGAAGGAGCGTGACGATCGAGCCCGACCCGGGCCCTACGTTCGAAGCGTCGACCCCGCCGTTGGCGCACACGAACCCGTGGGACGTCTCGGTGATGATGACCCCGTTCGCCATCCGGACGACCCGGCGGGCCTCGCGCAGGACCACCTCGACCTGGCGCGGATCGCGGTCCCAGCGCGCGGCGAAGGCGACCGCCGCGGGGCGTGGCTCGATCGTGCGCAGGTCGACGACGGCACCCTCCGCCTTCGAGACGATCTTCTGGGTCACGACGAGCACGTCGTCGGGGCGGAGCGACTCGATCGGGGGCGGTCCGGCCAGCGTCCGCTCGAGGGCGGCGGCGAGGATCGCGGGGAGGTCGTCGCCGGCGGAGATCTCGCCGATCCCGCGCAGCGCGATCGCCTCGACCCGCGGCGCCCGAGCATCCGGGCGGAGGTTCGAGCGACGAGCGGCCCTGCTGGGTCCGCTCGGGGTCGTGCGCTCAGCCGGCATCGGCGGGCTCCAGCAGGCCGAGCGTTTCCGCCTGGAGGAAGTCCTCCGGCAGGTCGAGGTCGAGCTCGAGCGGACCGCCGATCACGGCGAAGGCGGCGCCCGCGGCTACTGCGGCGGCCCGGTGGAGCCGGCAGCTGCCCGGCCCGAACGAGAAGCCGATCGCGCCCGGCGGGGCGACGAGGAGGGCGTTCGTCCCCTCGCCCCGCGCATCCGGGACGAGCGCGACGAGCGAGCGCGCAGGGTCGAGCGACGCCGCGGCCGCCGCCACGAACCGGTCCACTTCGGTCGGGCTGATCGCGGGCAGGTCCGCCGGCAGGACGAGGATCGCCGACGCGCCGGCGGCACCCGCCCAGCGCGCCGCCAGGACGAGCGCCTCGTTCAGGCCCCGGCCGGGCTGGCGGATCGGGGTCGCCCCCGCGGCGGAAGCGGCGCGGAGGACCTCGGTGTCGGGGCTCACGACGACCACGGTCTCGACGGTCCCGGCGGCCAGCGCCGCTCGCACCGTGCGGTCGAGCAGGGTCAGGACGAGACCCCGGCGCTCCTCCGCGTCGAGCGGCTCGCCGAGGCGCGATTTCGCGCCCTCGAGGAGCCCGACCGGCACGATCGCCACCAGGTGCGCCAGCGAGGTGGTCACGACGCGGATCAGCGGGTGGCCATCGCGGCCAGCTCGTCCGCGAAGGCCAGGATCTCGCGGGCGAGACGGGTCCGCGCGGCGTCGTCCGACATGATCGTGTCGGTCACCCGGACGCGAAGGCCGAGCCCCGCGATCGCCGGCTCGAGATCGGCATCGAGGGCGTCGAGGACGAACCCGTCGGCGAGGCCGGCGTACAGGCGGGCGACACCGAGCGCCGAGGCCTCGTGGCCGAGCGAGGCGAGCATCCGGTCGGCGGGGCCCCTGAGCGCCCGACCGACGAGGATGCCGCTGACCGCGACGACCGCGACCCCCCGCCGGCGGGCCCCCGCGAGCGCGGCCCGCATCCCGGGGACGGCCAGGATCGGCCCGACCGAGACGATCGGGTTCGAGGGTGCGATCACGATCGCCCGGGCGGCTCCCAGCGCCGCCAGGACGGCCGGCGTGGGCCTCGCCGCCTCGACGCCCCGGAACCGGACGGCGGTGATCGTCGGGGCCTGGTGGCGATGGACGAAGTACTCCTGGAAGGCGAGCCAGCCCTCGGCCGGGTCGTCCGTCCGGAGCTCGGTCCGCACCTCGGCATCGGTCATCGGCAGGATCGTGGCCGCGATCCCGAGCGAGCGCTGGAGTCCCCGGTTCGCGTCGGTCAGACCGGCCCCGGCCCGGATCCGGGCGGTCCGGACGATGTGGGCGGCCAGGTCGCGATCCCCGAGCTGGAACCAGGTCGATTCGCCGTAGCCGGCCAGGCTCGCGCTGACCGTCCAGGTCTCGTCGCGCAGGCCCCAGCCGCGTTCGCGGTCGTCGAGCCCGGCGAGCGTGTAGAGGACGGTGTCGTGGTCGGGGCAGACGAGCAGGCCGTGGCGCTCGAGGTCGTCGGCGGTGTTGACGACGACGGTCAGCTCGGAACCGAGGACGGCCTGGAGGCCGAACGCGAGCTTCGCCCCGCCGACCCCGCCGGCCAGCTCCACGACGGTCATGGGATCCCCGCCTCGGTGGGCCCGCCCGGCCCCGCTGTCCCGGCCCGTCGTGCCGGCAGGGCCGACAGGGCATCCCGGACCTCGCCGATCCGGGCGATCGTCTCGGCGTCGTAGGGCGCCGGGAGCCGCACGACGACCTCGCCGAACCCGAGGTCGCGGTAGGGCGCGATGGCCGCCGCGACCTCGGCCGGTGAGCCGAGCAGGACCGGGACGTTGGTGATCGCCTCGAGGCCGTTGTGGGCCAGGATCGCCGCGAGGGCCCGCTCCGCGGCGCGCCGGTCGTCGCGCAGGACGATCGGGAAGCTGATGGTCATCGCGATGGTCGCGGGGTCGCGCCCGACGGCCGCGCAGTGCTCGGCCAGGATGGCGATCCGCGTCCGGACGTCCTCGACCGTGCCGCTCGTGTTCCAGGCGTCGCCGAAGCGGGCGAGCGTCCGAAGGGTCTTCTTCGGGCCGGACCCGCCGATGAGGATCGGCAGGTGGGCCTGGAGCGGCAGCGGGGCGATCAGTGCCTCGCGGAACGTGTAGGTCCGCCCGGTCTCGCTGATCGTCTCGCCGTCGAGCAGTCGGCGGATCAGGCCGACGGCCTCGTCGAGTCGGTCGAGCCGTTCGCCGAAGCCCGTCCCGAAGTCGATCCCGAATGCGTCGTGCTCCCGCTCGAACCAGGCCCCGCCGATCCCGAGGATCGCCCGCCCCCCCGACAGGTGGTCGAGGGTCGTGGCGAGCTTCGCCGTGTGGCCGGGGTTACGGAAGGTATTGGCGCCGACCATCAGCCCGATCCGGACCCGCTCGGTCAGCTCGGCCCAGGCCGCCAGGACGAGCCAGCCCTCGAAGATCGGCTGGCGCCACGGTCCCTGGATCGCCTGGAGGTGATCCCAGGTGTAGAGGGCGTCCCAGCCCGCGGACTCGGCGGCCGGACCCACGGCCCGGAGGGCGGGCCAGTCGCTCGATTGCGACCAGGGCTGCGCCCCGAAGCGCATCGCGGCGGAGGTCATGGCACGAGGATAGCGGGCCCGGTCAGCCGAGGAGGGCGAAGCCGTCGGCGTCCGGCAGCCGGACGGCCAGCAGGTCGGCGATGGTCGCCGCCAGGTCGACGAGTCGGGGCGGTCGCGCCGGGTCGGCGATCCGCGCGCCGATCCCTGCCGCCGTCGGGCCGCCGCCACCGACGAGGGCCACGGTCTGGATCGTCGCCGGCCCGCCGTGGACGCCGCCGAACGTGCCGGGCTCCGGATGGCGGTTCGCGCTGAATGCCCGACCGGGGCGGGCGCCGGCGATGACGATCCCGTCGGGGTGGGTCTCGATCGAGGCGACCGCCTCGTGAGCGGCGACGCGCGCGGCGAGCTCCCGCGGGTCGACCCCGCGCTCCGGCTGCAGGAGCGCGGCCCCGCCATCCCCGAGCTCGTCGCGGCTGAGGGCACGGACACCGGGATCGTCGCGCAGACGGACGAAGGAGGCGTCGCGCCGGGCGTCCATGCCGTGGTCGCTGGCGACGATGACGACCGTTCGGGCCCACAGCGCGGTCATCCCCCGAAGGGCGTCGAGGAGCTCGCCGACGAGCGCGTCGGCGGCCCGGCAGCCGGCCAGCGTCGCCGTCGCCTCGGGCCCCAGGTCGTGACCGAGCGTGTCGACCTCGTTGAGGTGGACGAAGACGAAGTCGAAGCCCGGCTCGAGGACGGCGGCGAGCGCCGGACCCCGGACGGCCGCATTCGCCGGGTAGCCGTGGGCGTCGCGCGCGACCTCGGCGCCGGGCCGGCCGCTCACGGGCCAGCATCGATCGGCGACGCCGCCGGTCCGCAGCAGCGCGTGGAGCTTGTGGTCGCCCAGGACGGCCGCGCTTCGCAGTCCCGCCGCCCGGCAGGCGTCGAACAGGGTCGGGACGCCGGTCCCGGCGCCGACCGACCGCCCGCCCGCCCAGCCCGGAACGGCGCCCGCCCGGTGGGCGGTGGTCCGGACCCCGTGCCTCGCCGGCGACCGGGCGGTGAGCAGCGACGCGAAGCCGGGGTAGGTGGTCGAGGGGAGGGCCGCGCGCCCGCCATCCGGCGCCGTTCCGCCGCCCTCGGCCGCGAGCGCCACGAGGTTCGGGGCGAGTGCGGGCGTGACGTGATGGGACGAGAAGCCGTCGAGCCCGATGAGCAGGACCCGGGCGCGCCCCGGGCGAGTCACTCGGCTCCCGGGCGAGTCACTCGGCCGAGAACGCCTTGAGGTCGGCCGGGTCGACCCGCACGGAGACCTTCGTCTCGGGCGGGAACGCGTTCGCCTGGCGGCTGGGCAGGTCGGCGTAGAAGCGGGCAGGTACTCCGTCGATGTCGGTCACGAGGTGGAGCCGGGTGATCGAGCCCAGGAAGATCTTGATCTCGACCGTGGCGCGGTGGCCGGGGCCGTCCGCGCTGACCTCGACGTCCTCGGGTCGGAAGAAGACGACGGCCTTCTCGATGGCCCCGACCGGCGCGGCGACCTCGAAGGCGCCGCCCAGGCCGACCCGACCGTCCCGGACCGGCAGCTCGAGGGCGTTCCGGCTGCCCACGAACGTGGCGCTGAAGCTCGTCGAGGGCGACTCGTAGAGGACCGGCGGGGCGGCGATCTGCTCGACCCGGCCATGGTTCATCACGGCCACCCGGTCGGCGATCGCCATCGCCTCGGACTGGTCGTGGGTGACGTAGATCGCGGTCGTCTTCACCAGCTGCTGGACCCG